>CAXNIC010000440.1:0-4091 GCA_964201945.1 Alphaproteobacteria bacterium | reverse complement strand
CCCCTATCGGTGATCCAGGGGTTGAGAGAGATTCGACCCGTGTGATGCGTCCTGTCGGTCGCGCCGCAGCGTAGCGTAGGCGGGACCGACAGGACGCGGCAAGATGGTTTCCGGCGCCGGCGGCCGGTAGTTCAGCGAAGAATGCGGGCGGATCGTGTTGTAGTGGCGCCGCCAGCGTTCGATCAGCACCTCGGCCTCCTTCAGCGAGTAGAAGATCTCGCCGTTCAGCAGTTCATCCCGAAGCTTGGAGTTGAAGCTCTCGTTGTACCCGTTCTCCCACGGGCTTCCCGGCTCGATGTAGAGCGTCCTGACCCCGACCCGGCCGAGCCAGTCCCGCACCGTGATGGCGGTGAACTCGCTGCCATTGTCCGAGCGGATATGGTCAGGCGGGCCGCGTTCGACGAAGAGGTCAGCCAGGGCCTGGAGCACATCGTCGGACTTCAGGCTGCGGGCCACCACGATCGCCAGGCACTCCCGGGTGAACTCGTCGATCACCGTCAGCATCCGGACCGGCCGGCCATCGTGAGTCCGGGCCGCGACGAAGTCGTAGGCCCAGACATGGTTGGGCCAGTTCGGCCGCAGCCGCAGGATCGACCCGTCGTTGAGCCACAGGCGGCCCCGTTTGGGCTGCCGTTTCGGTACTTTCAGCCCCTCGCGCCGCCAGATCCGCTGCACCCGCTTGGCATTGACCAGCCAGCCGTCCCGGCGCAGCAGCGCCGTAACCCGCCGGTAGCCGTAGCGGCCCATACTTCGTCGCCAGGGCGACGATGTCGGCGGTCAGTGCGGCTTCGTCACCCCGGACCCGCGGCAGCTTGCGCTGGGTGGACCGGGGCTGGCCGATCGTCCGGCAGGCCTGGCGCTCCGAGATGCCGAGTTCGGTCTGCACATGGCGGACGCAATCCCGGCGGCGCGAAGGGCTCAGTATTTTCCCTCGAGGGCCTCCTTGAGAATCAGCTTGTCCAGGGTCAGATCGGCGACTGCACGCTTCAGCCGGACATTCTCCCGCTCGATGTCCTTGAGCCGGCGCGCCTGGTCGACCTTCAGGCCGCCATACTCATTGCGCCAGCGGTAGTAGCTCTGCTCCGACACGCCGATCGCCCGGCTGACCTCGCCCACCGTCCGGCCCTTCGCCAGCTCGACCTCGGCTTGCCGCAGCAGCCCGATGATCTGCTCCGCCGTATATCGTTTCCTTGGCATCGCACCTCCTCCATGTGGAGGCCGAATTCTCCCTCAAATCATGGAGCCCTTTAAGGGGTGCAGACCAGTCGCGGTGCCGAAGGAACTGTTCGAGCAAATCCTGCGGCTGATCGACGGGCTGCGACGACGACCAGCTCCAGCGTAGAGCTGGGACGGTTAGATACGACCTAACCACGGGAGGAGTGTTTCTGAATGACGAGGGAAGGGGCCAAATGGATGGATTAAGCGTCGTTTTGGGCGGGGGACGTGGCGGGACCGCCGAGAAAACTGTGCCGGCCGACCATGGCTTCCCCGGAACCCTGCAGAATGTTACGGTTCCTGCGGATTCAAGGGTTCATCCGGGGAATGTCGGTTAAAATGGATCCATTCGTAGCCCCGGAGGCAGGGCTGTGTAGACCCGTTGGGGGCAGATGGGACATGCTGGACGGGAAAGAACTGGTACGTGGCCGCGGGGTCAACCTGGGCCTTGGCGCGCTCTTGCTGTTCGCCTTTGTCGCCTTTGCCGGGCTGCCGATGCTGGGCATCCTTGCCTACACCTACCAGCGCAGCGAGGCATCGGCGTTCGACAATCTCGAGCAGCAGGTCCGCGGCAGCATGGACGACACCATGCGCTCGACCGCCGACATGGTCGACGTGGTGGCCCGAATGATGGCGATTGTCGGCGCGGCGGTGGCACGAAATCCGCAGGACTTTCGCCTGCTTGAGGGCAGCGAGGTGCTGTACCGGGCGCTGGTCTCAGCCGACCAGATGGACGCGATCTACACCAGCTTCGAGGACGGATATCACCGCGTGGTATCCCGCATTGACGGAGACCGCCGGCGCGCCGACCCGCAAATCCCTGCGGCGGCGAACTGGCATGTTAGCCATATCGACTCCTTCGCCGCAGGAGCTGCCCGCGCGCGTCACCGGTATTTCTACAGCGCCTGGGGCAGCCCGGTCGGAGACGGCTATGCGGTGCCGACCACGCTCGACATCCGGACCTTGCCGCACTACGCCGATGCCAAGCGCACCGGTGCGCTGGCGCTTGGCGAGCCTGCAATCAACCCGGACACCGGTACGCCGGTGATGTCGCTGGGGCTGCCGGTGGTTCGCGACGGCGCTTTTATCGGTTTCGTCGGGGTCAACCTGACCCTCGCCAGCGTGTCGGAATACCTGCGCGGTCATCGCGTCAGTCCCAACAGCATCACGCTGGTGGCCGACCGGGACGGCAACCTGCTGGCTACCTCTGATCCCGCACTCGTGCCGCCGGCCACTGGCAACACCGTGGTCCTGCCGCGAGCGGACGCCGTGCAGCATCCCGCGGTGGCCCGTGCCCTCGCCATGGAAGGCGGCGCGCCGCGGGTATTTACCGCTGGTGACGGCCAGGAATACATCGCGATGTCGGCCTCCTTTCCCGGCAGCTTTGGCAAGGACTGGCGCGTCGTCGCCGTGTCGCCGACCGATGACTTCATCGGAGAGTTGCGCCGCACCAACCGCAACACGGCCGCATTCATCGCCGCCGTCATCCTGTTCGATGCGCTGCTGCTGCTGCTGATGGCCAGGCGGCTGGGACGGGCGGTGCGCACGCTGGTCGGCGAGTTCGACCGCATCGGGCGCTTCAACCTGGTCAGCCAACAACCGATGCAGTCGGTCGTGCGCGAGATCGGCACCCTGAGCCGTTCGACCGAACGCATGAAGGCGGGGTTGCGGTCTTTCGGCCGCTATGTGCCGGCAGAACTGGTGCGGGACGTTCTGGCAAGCGGCAGCGAGGCGCAGCTTGGCGGCGAGCGGCGGCCGATGACCATCCAGTTCTCCGACATTGCGGGTTTCACCTCGATCTCGGAGAAATTGACCCCCGAGGCGCTGGTCGACGAGCTCGGCGAGTATTTCGGCCTCATGCGCGAGGCGCTGTTCCGGCACCATGGCACGCTCGACAAGTACATGGGCGACGGCATCCTCGCCTTCTTCAACGCGCCGGCGCGGATCGAGAACCATGAGGCCGAGGCCTGCGACGCCGCGCTGGAGGCGCAGGAGATGCTGGCGGCAGACCGGGTGCGCCGCGCCGCACTTGGACGTCCGCCGTTCAGTGCGCGCATCGGCATAGCCTGTGGCGAGGTTCTGGTGGGCAACATCGGCACTCCGGACCGCTTCTCCTACACCGTGATCGGCGATTCCGTGAATCTTGCGAGCCGCCTTGAGGGTGTGTGCAAGTTCTACGGCGTTGCCATCACGGCCAGCGGCGAGGTCAAGGCGGCCACCGGCGACGCGTTCGAGTGGCGTCACCTCGATCGCGTCGCCGTGGTCGGGCGAACCGGAGGGACAGACATCCACGAGCTGCTGGGCCGGCGCGGGGCCGTGGATGCCAGACGGATCGCGGCCAGGGATGCCTACGAGGCCGCGCTCGCAGACTACTTCGCCGGCCAGTTCAACCGGGCCTCCGGCCGCTTCCGCGAACTGGCGGAGGATCCGTCCGACCTGGCCGCGATGGTGATGGCGCGCCGGTCACGCAAGTTGCACCGTGCTTCACCAGAGGGCCAGTGGAACGGAATTTATGTACATACAAACAAATAGTGCGCCTTTGTGACTATCGGGTAATGGCCTGCCTCCTTACGCGACTGTGTCCACAATGTGCAAACCGAGCTGGGCGTGTTTGAGCGCCGGGTCTGCCGGACGATCGGCCAGCCCCGGTCCACCCAGCGCAAGCTGCCGCGGGTCCGGGGTGACGAAGCCGCACTGACCGCCGACATCGTCGCCCTGGCGACGAAGTATGGGCCGCTACGGCTACCAGCGGGTTACGGCGCTGCTGCGCCGGGACGGCTGGCTGGTCAATGCCAAGCGGGTGCAGCGGATCTGGCGGCGCGAGGGGCTGAAAGTACCGAAACGGCAGCCCAAACGGGGCCGCCTGTGGCTCAACG
>CAXNIC010000439.1:0-4094 GCA_964201945.1 Alphaproteobacteria bacterium | reverse complement strand
CAAGGCCGGGGGTATCCTGGCTGACTGCCGTCATGGCCTGGCCTCTATGGGGTGACGGTGATGGTGAGCTTCTTCGAGACGACCGACGGCAGGTGCGGGATGTGCTGATAGTCGCCGATCTGGAGGATCAGCGTATGCGTGCCCGGCGGCAGCGTGACCTGCGCCTCGATCTGGCCGTTGCCGAAATCCAGCGCGGTCGCGTCGTTGGGAATCAGCGAGCCCGGCGGGATCGCTTCGCGGTCGATCAGCAGATGGAAGTGGCCGGTGTCGGGCCAGTCGACCAGCGCCGGGGCGACGCCCATGCCGCGGAGCCCGAACTTGACCGTGAACGGACTCTTCACCGAGGCGCCCTCGGCGGGCTCGATGAAATAGGCCTCCGCCCCGGCCGGCGCCGCGATCTGCGCCTCCGCCGGAAGGCCGAAGACAACCAGCATCGCCGAAAGGGCGACGAGGACCCGCTTCATGATTGCCGCTCCCCCCGATAGCCGATTTTCGGCCGATTTCTTCTGCTCAAACTGTATCGGGACGGCGCTGGCGAAGCAATGGCGACATCACGGAAACGTCGGGTTTCCGTAGGGATAGAACCGCTTCAGGTCCGCATGCTTGTAGGGCAGCGCCTCCAGCCGGATGGTGCCGAGGAAGGGCTCCAGCGGTTCGACCAGAAGGATGGTCTTGGCCCAGCCATTGTCGTCGAAGCCGCGGCGGAAATGCGCGCGGGACTTGATGGCGATGACGTCGAAGCTGTCGGGCTCTAGCCCGGCCTCGCGCAGCGTGTCGACCTCCATGATCTGCACCAGGTAGGGGCTGAGCACGACGACGTTGCCGCGTTCGATCTCGACGGCGACCCAGCGCTGGCCGGGGCCGTTCCGCCGGCCCTGGGTGTCGAGGATGTAGCGGACCTTGCCCTTGATCGGCACCGGGGCGCCGGCCGACACATCCAGCTTGCCGCCGACCGCCATGTCGACCGCGTCGCCGACCTTGACGCTGGCCAGCTTCGCGCAGGCCTCCTCGTCGGCAAGGGTCGCGATCAGGGTCTTGGAGAGGCCCTGGGCGATCACCTGTTCCAGGAGCCAGGTGCCGGCGCCGGAACGGTCGCTGTGGTCGGCCAGCACCACCGGGGTCTGCCCCGCCTCGCAAGCCTTCTTGGCCAGCGCCACGCCGTCGGGCATCGGGTAGATCTTCGCCGCCTTCACCAGGTCCTCGCGCTTGCGCCACGTGAACTCGGCGATGTCGTCGGCGATCTCTTTCGCAAGCTCGGGATTGCCGTTGGTCATCGTCTGGATGGTGATGCCGAAATCGACGACGTCCGACCACGGAAAGCTGAACATGACGTTGACGTAGGTATCGGGCTCCCGCGCCTCCCAGGTTAGCGCCCGCTGCACCAGGTCCATCCAGGGCGACGCCCCGGTCCACTGCATCACCGTCGGCGTGGCGATCGGGACCTTGAGGGTGACCGTCGCCGGCTTGTAGTCGCCGCGGATCGCACGGACCAGCATGCGCGCCGCGCGCTCGCCCTGCAGATACTCGTCGTAATGCGGGAAATACTTCACGCAGAAGGCCATGTCGGCGGCTTCGAGGAACTCCTTGTCCTCGTTGGCGTGCGGATCGAAGGTGCCGACGAGGACGGCCTTCTTGCCGACCACGGCGCGCACGCGGCGCGCCATCTCCGCTTCCGGCTTCGCCACGCCGCGGACGGCCATGGCGCCGTGGACCGCCAGGTAGACGCCGTCGAAAGGCCCTTGCGCCTTCAGCTCCGAGATCATCTTGCCGAGAAAGCGCTCGAAGGCCTCGGTGGTGACCCAGCCCGACGCGGTGCCGCGCTTGGGAAACAGCGGCGACTCGATGCCGACCAGCTCCACCCCGTCGAACTCGCGCGCGACCTTGACGAATCCCCCGATGTAGGAGCGCGGCTGCGAGCCCAGCAGCGCTTCGCCCCGCGCCGGCGAACCTTGATAGATGAAGTCGTCGACCGTGGTGTCGGAGGCCAGGAAGGTGACGGTCTCGTGGCTGAAGTGCAGCACGGCGATGCGCATGGGGAGGTGTCTCGGATTTGGGGGAGGAGGACGCCGACGAGGCTGACACTCGCCCGCGAGCAATTCAAGATTCGCCGTAGGTCGCCGGATCGAGGCGATAGGCGAGGCCGCGCCAGGCGGCGTCGCCACTGTCCCGGCGCCGACGGTTCCCGGCGGCGATCTCGCGGTAGAGACGGAGCGCCGCTACGTCGTCGAGACCATTCGTGTCTTCGCCCAGATGCTCGGCCAGCAGCTCGCAGCGGAGCACGCGGACGACCTCGGGCGCCCAGAACGAGGCGTTCAGCTCGGTATGGCCGAACAGCGAGAAAGCGTGGAGGTTGGACGAGCCGATCGTCGCCCAGGCGTCGTCGACCAGCATCGCCTTGGCGTGGACATAGACATCGGCACGGCGACCGTCGCGCGGTACCGCCATACCCGCGAGCGTGAAATGCGGATGCCGGGCGAGTGCGGCGAGGCGGTCGAACTGCGGCTTCCGCTCCGGCACATGCCGCGCCTTCCGCACGTGATCCTCAGGCACGCCGGGGACGAGGCAGACGACCTCGACGCCGCGTTCGAGGGCCGCGTCCAGGCGGGCGAGGATCGGCTCGATCGCAATCGACTGGTGCTCGAGATAGATCGACCGCCGGGCGGCGTCGATCGCCAACAGGTACTGATCCATAATCGACCGCTCGCCTTCGGCGATGGCGTGTGGCCGCCCTCCCGGCGTCGCGCGGGCATCGGTGTAGAGGCCGGCGGGAATGCTGCGCTGGATCTGCACCAGGCTCTCGCCCCGCATGCCGGACACGCGCTCGGGAAACGACAGCATGTCGTCGCCGCCATGCCCCCAGAGACCGTCGGCGCGGTGGCGCTCGCTCGCCTCGTTCCACCGCTGAACGAAGTTGTGGTGAACGTCGGTGGCCGACGGGCCTGCGACTTCAAGGTAGAGGTCGTGAAACTCCCAGCCGGTGAGGTGGCCGGGCGTGGTCATCGCATGCTCGGTCAGATTGATCCCGCCGACGAAGGCGGTTTCCGACGGCAGGCCGGCATCGATCAGCCAGCTTTTCTGGTGATGACAATAGACGCCGTTCACGCGGTCCCAGCGGATACGGAAGCGCGCGTTCCGCGCCCGCAGCATGGCGCGGTCGGCCTCGCTGCCGGCGAAGACGTAGCGGAAGCCGGCGCTCTCCGGATTGTTGCGCCAGAACAGCACGCGGACGTCGAGGCCGCGCGCCACTGCCCGATCCAGCTCGTCGAACAGCGAGCCGCGGCCATCGGGCATGAGGAACGCCGGCGACAGGAAGGCGACGGTGACCCAGACGCTGCGCTCGGCCGCGTCCACCGCCTCGGCGATGCGCCGCAGCGTCGCTTCGCCGTCGATCAGCGGCCGCACATGATTGCCGGCGCGGACCGGATAGGATCCCGATTCCGGGAACGGAATATGCGGCGACGAAAGGAGTGCCGCTGACCGATCGCTCACGCGTAGCGTTGCCGCGCCAGCTTCGCCCCCGCACCCAAAGCCTCCAGCTTCTTCAGCGCGATCTCGCGGTCCATCGGCGCCAGCCCGCAATTGGTACAAGGATAGAGATGGTTCTTCGGCACGTATTTGAGGGCGAGGGCGATGGTGTCGGCGACCTCCTCCGGCGTCTCGACCTTGTCGGAGGCGACGTCGATGACGCCGACCAGCACGTCCTTGCCTTCGAGCAGCGACATCAGGTGAGGCGGCACCCGCGAATGCGTGCATTCGAGCGAGATCTGGTTGATGCGGCTCCTGGCCAGCGCCGGGAAGAAGGCTTCGTATTGCCGCCACTCGCCGCCCAGCGACTGCTTCCAGTCGATGTTCTGCTGGATGCCGTAGCCGTAACAGATGTGGACGCAGGTGGTGCATTTGAGGCCGTCGATCGCCCGGTGCAGGCATTCGATGCCCCAGGTCGAGGCCTCCTCGGTGAAGGCGTTGAACGCCGGCTCGTCGAACTGGATGACGTCGACGCCGTCGGCCTCCAGCGCCAGCGCTTCCTGGTTCAGGAGCTCGGCGAAGGCCATCGCCATCTTTTCGCGGTTGCCGTAGTAGCGGTCGGCGACCGT
>CAXNIC010000438.1:0-4128 GCA_964201945.1 Alphaproteobacteria bacterium | reverse complement strand
TCGCCCCGATCGGCGGACGCATTCAGCCGCCGACGGCGTTGCCCGGAGACCCGCCGGCACTCGGAGTCGTGCCGATCCGGAACTTCTCCTTGAAGGCATCAGAGCCCGGCGAGCATCGGCTCACGGTCACGCTGGCCCATGACGGATATAGTTTCAGCCATCCCGTCGTTCTCACAGTCCGAGGGGATTAGCAGGACCTTCCACAAGGTGGCTGCCTGCAGGTATCATCCAGACTTTATCCTTCCCGTCCCGGGAGGGTGCATCCCCCCTACGACCGGTCCGTCGTAATGATCAGACGCCTTTCGCTCCTCCTGCTCGCACTGCTGCTCGCGGCCTGCCAGACGGCCCCGGAGCGCCAAGAGGTGGAGGGCGACCGATGCTTCGGCGAACGCGAAGACGTCCGCGTCGCGGAGATCATTGGTCAGACCCCCGAGCGCCTGAAGCGGCTTCGCGACGAGAGGTCCCTGACCAACGACGGGATCTGCACGATGCGGACCCCGTTGCTGGCGCGGGCGATCCGGCGGGTCGATCGGCCGAAGCCCGACCATCCCGGCGAATGGGCGAAGTGGCGCGCCATGGGGCAGCGCGACGATACAGGCACAATCAAGCCCAACGGCCTCGGCGAGGCGCTGGCCCAGCGCGAAGCGGTGATCGAGCGCACCCGCGCCGCGCAGGGCAACGTCGCCCGGCCGCTCGCCGGCCTCGATGCAACCCGCTGGTCTTCGCTTGGGCCCGTCAACATCCCGGGCCGCGTCCGCGCCCTCCTCGTGCATCCGACCGACGGCAACCGCATCTGGGTCGGCTCGGTCTCGGGCGGCATCTGGTACACCGCCGACGGCGGCAGCACATGGCGGGCCCTCAACGACTTCCAGAGCAATCTCGCCATCGCCTCGCTGGTGATGGACCCGACCAACACCGAGATCCTGTATGCCGGCACCGGCGAAGGATTCTTCAATAGCGACGCCATCCGCGGCGCCGGCATCTTCCGCTCAGCCGATGGCGGTCAGACCTGGATTCAACTCTCGGCCACCAACCCCGCCAACGACACGAACTGGTACTACGTCAACCGCATCGCGGTGAATCCGTCCAATTCGAGCCTGATCCTCGCGGCGACCAACGGCGGCGTGTACCGGACCACCGATGGCGGCACCAGCTGGACGCAGATCACTTCGACACGCGCTCTCGACGTCAAATGGGACCCGAACACGACCACCCGTGCGATCGCGGGGCGGGCTGACGGCGCGGTGGCCGTATCGACCGACAGCGGGGCCTCGTTCTCGACGGTCACCATCGTCTCGGGCGGCAGCCGGGTCGAACTCGCCTTCGCCGCGTCGTCGAGCGGAACCGTCTACGCCTCGGTCCAATCCGGCACTGGCAGGATCTACCGCTCGACCAATGGCGGGACCAGTTGGTCGCTCCGCTCCTCGCCCAGTCACCTCGGCAGCCAGGGCTGGTACGACAATACGATCTGGGTGTCGCCGACCGACTCCAACCTCGTGGTAATCGGCGGTATCGATCTCCACCGTTCGACCAACGGCGGAACCAGCTTCACCTCGATCTCCACCTGGTATCTGTGGCCGAACTCGCCGCATGCCGACCAGCATGCCATCGCCCACCACCCCGGCTTCAACGGCTCGAGCAACCTGACTGTCTTCGTCGGCAATGATGGCGGCGTCTGGAAATCGACCAACATCTCCACCGCCAACGGCAACTCGTCATCGAACACCTGGTCGTCGATCTCGACCGGGATCACGACGACCCAGTTCTACGGCGGCGCCGCTTCCGCAAATGGCGCGCTGATCACCGGCGGAACGCAGGACAACGGGTCGCTCAGCACGACCGGCTCGACCACCTGGACCACATTCTTTGGCGGCGATGGAGGCTATGCCGCGATCGACCAGACCGACTCCCGATATGTCTACGGGGAGTACGTCTACGCCTCCATCCACCGCTCTTCCGATTCCGGCGTCAACAGCGACGGCTATGTCTGCACGGGCATCACGGAGGGCGGCGACGACTGCGGCGGAACCAGCGAATCGAACTTCATCGCCCCCTTCATCCTCGATCCCAACAGCCAGTCCCGGATGCTGGTCGGGGCGGCCTCGCTATGGATCACCGACAACGTCAAGGCGACGGCGCCGACCTGGCGCGTGGCGAAGTCGCCGTCCTCGACCTCCGGCAACTACATCAGCGCCGTTGCGGTCGCCACCGGCAATGCCGCCAACATCTGGGTCGGCTACAATGACGGTTCGGTCGCCAAGACCACCAATGGAACGGCAACCACGCCGACCTGGACCGCGGTCACCATCGGGCCGTCCCGGAAGGTCCTGCGGATCCTCATCGATCCATCCGATTCCAACACCGTCTACGTCACCTTTGGCGGCTACAGCTCGGGAAATATCCGGAAGACGACGAACGGCGGCACGAGCTGGACCGACATCTCCACCGGCCTCGCGGAGGCGCCGATCCGCGGCATCGCCCGCCATCCGAGCAATGCCGGCTGGCTCTACGTCGGGACCGAGGTCGGGATATTCTCGAGCGAGGACGGCGGAACAACGTGGTCCACGACCAATGACGGCCCGGGCGCCGTGTCGGTCGACGAATTGTTCTTCGTCGGATCGACCACCACGCTGATCGCCGCCACTCACGGCCGCGGCATGTTCCAGGCCAGCCTCTCCTCTTCCTCCACCTCGGCGACGCCCGAGACCGGCTGGTGGTGGTATGCGAGCGAGTCAGGCCGCGGCTTCTCGCTGGAGGTCAGCGGCAACAACCTGTTCCTGGCCGGATACCTCTATTCCACCGACGGTACGCCGATCTGGTACGTCTCCTCGGGCGCCCGCGCCTCAAACGGCGTCTACCAGGGCACCCTGCAGCAGTTCTCCGGCGGCCAGACGCTGTCAGGCAGCTACCAGGCGCCGAGCTACCTCGGGTCCGTCGGCACCGTCACCTTGAGCTTCGATACCACGACTTCGGGCCGTCTCACCTGGCCGGGCGGCACCATCCCGCTCACGCGCTACGACATCGTAAGCGGCGGCGTCACCGCAGGGGTGTCGGCCGGAATGCCGCAGAAGGGCTGGTGGTGGAACTCCTCGGAAAGCGGCCGCGGCTACTTCATCGAGGTCCAGGGATCGACGATGTTCCTCGCGACGTACATGTACGACAGCACCGGCCAGGCCGCCTGGTACGTCTCCAATGGCTCGATGACGTCGACCTCGCTCTATACCGGCGTGCTGACCGAGTTCCGCGGCGGCCAGACCCTCGGAGGGCCCTACAACGCCCCGACCACCAGCTTGAACGCCGGCACGATCACGATTCAGTTCTCGAGTCAGACGGCCGCGACGCTGACGCTTCCGAACGGGCAACAGGTGGCCCTGACGCGCTATTCGTTCTGACGGATCAGTGAACGAGCGCGAGACCGCGGTCGGGAACCCGGATCGGCATCGGCATCGGCATCGGCACCGGCAGCCGCATCCCTGCCTGGCGGAGTTCGCTTGCGAGCCGTGTCAGAAGCGCGAGCGCGACCCGGGCCGCTGACGGCGGCAGCCAGTTCCCGACCGTCACGGCGGCAGGGGCCTCGTCATCGCCGAGAGACCGGCAGGCGAGGCAGAGCACGTCGAGCGGCCGCCTGGCGGTGGAGGCGATGATCGACATCAGCTCCTCGACCAGCAGCCAGCCATCGGTGGCGCCGGCGAGCGCGAAACCCTCGCGCAGCAGCCCGGCCCGTCCCGTGCCGGCCTTGTAGCCGTCGACCCAGGCGCGGACCGACCAGACCAGGAATTGCTCGGAGAAGCTCAGCGTCTCGATCTCGACGCCAGGCTCGGGGGTGGCACAGGCATGGGTCATGACGGGAATGCTAGCGGGCCGTCTTCGCTAATGCAAATCATTCTCATTAACTGAGACCCAGTTAGTAAGAGTACCCCTTGTCTTGGCCGGGAAGCGGTCGCTAAGGTGCCGGCGCACGCGGGATCAACCCGCGAACCAACGACCCGCGGGGGAGACGACCATGACCGTGATCGACGTTCATACGCACATGCTGAGCGAGCCCTGGCTCAAGCTGCTGAAGGAATTCGGCCCGCCGCGCTACGAGGTCAGGCCGAGCAAGGACGCCGCCTATGGCATCCATCTCGA
>CAXNIC010000437.1:0-4136 GCA_964201945.1 Alphaproteobacteria bacterium | reverse complement strand
GGACGGCATGATCAGGACGCAGCCGTCATAGGGCGTGAGCACCGGCTTGCCGCCGTCGCGCGCGATCTCCGTCCCCTTCTTCTCGAATTCCTCCATGCCGCGATAGGGCGCGGCGAAGTGGAAGTCGTCGCTGACCACCGTCACCGCATCGGTCACCTGGATGACGCGCGGCGTCTTCGGCCGCGGCGCCTTGGCGAGATAGCGGTCGAGGAAGGAGGGGGCGATCGTGTCGACGGCCTTGAGGAAGCGCAGCGTGCAGTCGATGGCGACGTCGGCCGACGCCGCCTCCCAGTGCTGGCCGCACTCGACCAGATAGGCGTTGCGGGGATCGGACTCCTCGCCGAAGAAGCGGTAGTCGCGAAGGCGCTTGCCGGCGGCATGGCCCTGGTCGGCGACGATGATCTCCGGCACGCCGATGTCGAGCGCGAAGCTCTGGCCCTTCTTCGCCGGACCGGAGAGGCCGAGCGGCGGCGTCTGGTGCTGCATGGAATGGATGTCGAGGAGATAGTCGACGGTATCGATCAGGGGGCGGAGCTGGCGAGCGCGGGTCAGCTCGACCGATTTCCGCGGGCCGTCGAGCACGGCTTCAGCCCAGATCCGATTGAAGTCCTCGTCGACGAAGCGCGATGCCGTCGGCACCCGCGGATCGAAGTTGCGGTATGCGGCGACATTGGCGAAGCCCAGGGTCAGCCGGCCGCGGGCGGGGCGCACGCCCTCGCGGAACAGGAAGTCGACGGCGATCGCTCCGCAGATCTCGTTGCCGTGGGTCAGCGCGTTGACCATCACATGCGGTCCGGGGACGCCGGAGTCGAAGGTGGTGACGTAGTCGATGCCGGTATTGCCGCGCCTGTAGGGCTCGATCGAGGGCGCCGTCAGCTCGACCGGATAGGTCTCATCGTCCACGGCGCGCGTCCTCGTCTGGCGGGTAGGTAGAGCGAGCCCCCATCCTAGGGGAGTTCGGCTCAGCGGCGGAAGTGCTTGCCGAGGACCAGGCCCTGGCGCTGGTAGGAGGAGCCGATGCCCTGGCCGTAGAGCTTGTCGGGGCGGGCCAGCAGCGGCTCGTAGACCAGCCGGCCGACCACTTGGCCGTCCTCGATCATGAACGGCACCTCGTGCACCCGGACCTCGAGCACGGCGCGGGTTCCGGAGGCGCCGAGATCCGGATCGCCGAAGCCGGGATCGAAGAATCCGGCGTAGTGGACGCGGAACTCGCCGACCAGCGTGTCGTAGGCCAGCATCTCGGCGGCATAGCCGGCGGGGATGCGGACCGCTTCCTTGGAGGCCAGGATGTAGAAGTCATGCGGATCGAGCACGATGCCGCGGCCATCGGCCGGCGCCCGCACCTCTTCCCAGAAATCGTCGGCGGCGTAGCCCGCGACCCGGTCGACGTCGATGACGCCGGTGTTGCGGCGTGCGCGATAGGCGATGACCGAGCCGGGGCCGTCGCCCTTGACGTCGACGGTGAAGGCGATGCCGCTCCTGATGTTCTCCGGCTTGGCCATGATCTGGCCCTCGAACATCTCGATTTGGGAGTCGCCGCCGTCGCTCTCCTGGGCGCCGATGCCGATGATGCCGACCTCGCGCTGCAGCTCGCGCAGTGCCTTGTCGCTGAGGGAGGGCGAGCCGCGCTTGACCCGCATCTGCACCAGCCGGCTGCCCTTCCGGACCTTCACGCTGAAGGCGCGGGGACAGACCTCGACATAGAGGGGGCCGTGGTAGCGCTCGGGAATGCGGTCGAACTCGGTGCCGCGGTCGGTGATGACGCGGGCGAAGACGTCGAGGCGGCCGGTCGAGCTCTTGGGATTGGCCAGCGCCGAGACCCGCTTCTTGAAGGCGACGCCTTCCAGAAGCGGGATGATGTAGACGCAGTCCCGCTCCAGCACCGCGCCCCGGGTCAGGTCGAGCGTGTGCATGGTGACCCGCTCCAGCCGCTCGGCGACGGTGGCGTTGGGGCCGGGAAGGAAGCTGGCGACGACCCTGTAGGCCTCGGAGCCCAGGCGAAGGTCGAGGCTGGCCGGCTGCACCTGGCCGGGCTCGATCTCTTCCAGCGCCGTGATCTCCCTGGCGTCCACCATGTGGCGGAGCAACTGGGAGGGGACGACGCCGGTCGTCCGGTCTTCGGTGGGCGGTGTCGGCGGGAGAAGGGCGTCGCGGGTCTCAGTCATCGGGCTCGGATTGGATCGTAATTCCGGTTGACCGCCGGGGCGCACCCTAATAGCCGATAGGGAGAGGTAAGGGTACTAAGGGACGGTACCCGGCAAGGAAACAGGGAGAAGTCACCATGACCATAGCTAAACAATCGGTAGGTGTCGCGTTTGCCGCCGCCTTCGGCCTGGCGGCGGCCACGGCCTCGGCCCAGGACCTGACGGTCGCGCTCGGCGCCTCCGTCACCTCGCTCGATCCGCATTTCCATGCGCTCGGCCCGAACAACAACATGGCCCAGCATGTCTTCAACAACCTGATCGAACAGGACGCGAACCAGAAGCTGATCCAGGCCCTAGCCGTGTCCTGGACGGCGCGCGGCGACGACAAGTGGATCATCAAGCTGCGCCCGGGCGTCAAGTTCTCCGATGGATCGGACTTCACCGCCGAGGACGTCGTCGCCAGCATCAAGCGCGTGGCCTGGGTCCCCAACAGTCCGTCAGCTTTCACGATCTACACCAAGGCGATCAAGGAAGCCGTCATCGTCGACCCGCTGACCCTGGAGCTGAGGACCGACGGTCCCTATCCGCTGATGCCAAACGACCTCAGCAATTTCTTTATCATCAGCAAGAAGTCGGTCGAGGCCCCGACCGAGGATTTCAACCGGCTTACCGCGGCGATCGGCACCGGCCCTTATAAGTATGCCGACTACGCCCGCGGCGACCGCATCGTCATGGAGCGCAACGAGGGCTACTGGGACCAGAAGCCCGAGTGGAAGAAGGTCACATTCCGGCTGATCACCAATCCGGCCGCCCGTGTCGCGGCGCTTCTTGCCGGCGACGTGCAGATGATCGAGGCGGTGCCGACGGCCGACATCGAGAAGCTGAAGGCGAATGCCAATGTCACGCTGGCCCAGGCGGCGTCGAACCGGCTGATCTACCTGCACATGGATCACCAGAAGGCAGTGACGCCCTTCATCACCGACAAGGCCGGCAAGCCCCTCGACAAGAACCCGCTGAAGGACCTCCGTGTCCGCCAGGCGCTGTCGAAGTCGATCAACCGCGACGGCATCGTCGAGCGCGTCATGGAAGGTGTCGGCGTCTCAGCCGGCCAGCTGCTGGCCGAGAGCTTCTTCGGCACCAGCCCGAACCTGAAGCCGGAGAAGTATGATCCGGACGGCGCCAAGAAGCTGCTGGCCGATGCCGGCTACCCCAACGGCTTCAACATCACCCTCCACGGCCCGAACGACCGCTACATCAACGACGGTCGCATCATCCAGACCATCGCCCAGATGTGGAGCCGCATCGGCGTCGAGGCCAAGGTCGAGGCGCTGCCGTGGGCGACCTTCGCCGGCAAGGCCTCGAACCAGGAATACACCATCTACCTGGTTGGCTGGGGCTCCGGCACCGGCGAGACTTCCTCGACGCTTCGCTCGCTGCTGGCCACCTTCAACAGGGACACCGGCATGGGCCAGGCGAATCGTGGCCGCTACAGCAATCCGGAGCTCGACAAGGTGCTGGGCGAGGCGCTCAGGACGGTCAACAACGCCAAGCGCGCCGAACTCCTGGCCCAGGCCAGCGAGATCGGCGTCCGTGACGTCGGCATCATCCCGCTGCACTACGAGGTGTCGACCTGGGGCTTGAAGAAGGGCCTCACCTATGTCGGCCGCGCCGGTCAGGAGACCCTGGCGACGGAAGTCACCACCGCCAAGTGATCGAAGAACCCTCCCCCGGCTCTGCCGGGGGAGGGAGTACGACGCTCCTCGACGTTAGGAGGGGCGCTGGCTAAAGTCCACGAACCCGGCCGGAAGTGCCGGGGCGGGGGAACAGGGGCCGTATGACCGTTTTCATGGTTCGACGCCTGATGCAGAGCGTCGTCGTCCTCCTGGTCATGTCGGTGATCGTGTTCCTCGGCGTCTTCGCCATCGGCAACCCCGTCGACATCCTGATCTCCCCCGACGCCGACCAGATGGAGCGCGAGCGCGCCATCAAGGC
>CAXNIC010000436.1:0-4148 GCA_964201945.1 Alphaproteobacteria bacterium | reverse complement strand
ACGACGTTAGAATTCGACACGGCATATAACTCCTTCGATGGAGAAGTGGAGGCTTCAACTACCCCCACGATATGCCGCCTTCCTGATCTACACCGTCACCAACTTTCGACCATAGCTCCACCAGGTCGCGTCGACCTACAAGATGCCCGACGGTGACGTCTCGCAGGTGTTCGTTGCCTGGGCACAGCGGAATCATCCGCACTGGTTCCATCGCTGGCGAAAGCCGACGCAGACGCCGTGGGAAGACCCGAACGACTATCCCCCGCCAGGCGCCTATCCGCATTCCGAAGATGACTAAGGCGCGCGGGCGGCAGAGCGGCCGGTGTCGGTGAGGGCGACACTGTGACCGCCTTCGACAAGCAGCCAGCCGAGCTTCACCGCCTCGGCTACGGCCTTGTCGATCTCGGCCAGGTCGCGGATCCGCGCGCGCCTCGCGATCAACGCGAGCATGCGCCATTGCATCGGCCGGCCGCCGGTATCGACGGACAAGGCGCGGCACAGGCGGATGGCGAGCTGCTGGTCAGCCTTCGTAGCCATCAGCCTTCATCCTTGCGAGCCTTGCCGCGCGCGACGATCGTCAGCACGTCGTCCGCCGCCGAGCACTGCAGATCGAGCGCGTTCGCGGGCTCGGCATCGAGCCACCGATCGCATTCGTCGGGCGTCGTGAGGATCACCGGCATGGCCTTGGCGTGCACCGGCGCCACGACGGCGTTGGGCGCGGCCGTGAGGAACGCGAAGATCTTGTGCATGCCGGCGACGCGCGCCGTCTTGGGACCACGCTCGCCTTCGAACGGCCGCCAGATACCGGGGAAGAAGAACAGCGGACGCATGTCGGCACCCTCGGCCTGTCGGGCGAACCAAACGATGTCCTTGGGCGACGGGCCGTCCTGGTATTCCGAGAAGGCCGTCGCCGGCACAAGACAGCGACCGCCGGCGCCCTCGTCGATCGACAGCCACTTCTTCCAGTAGCCGCTCGACAGGTTGCGGACGTTCTGAACCGTGTGGCTCCCCTTGACGAAAGGCGGCGGGGGAAAGCCCCATCGCATCATCTCGAGCGAGCGAACGCCGTTCGGGCCGCGGGTCACGACCGGCGCTTCGTAGTCAGGGAAGATGCCAGGCAGCGGTGGCAGGTTGCGGCCGCGCCCGTCGAGATCGCGCACGATTGCGCGCATGGCGTCGACGCCCTTGGTTTCGCTGTAGAGGTTGCACATGGCCCGACGCTACCGCATCGTCGGCCCCATGCCCACGTTGCCACACCCGGTGCCGACCTACATCCCCGGCCTCAACTCGTTCGACGATGCGCTCGATCGCCTAGCCGACGGCAGCCACGGCATCCGGCCGGCCGACATCGAGCGCGTGGAAGCGACCTGGGGTTTCGCGGACGGGCACCATTCGTCGGCTGGATTCGTGCTGTCTCTCGACGGCGGCCGGAGGGTCTATCTCAGCTACGTCTGCGAGGAAGAGGAGCCTGGCATGCCGGTCCGGATGGCCGTCGAGACGCTGATCGTCGGCCAAGACTATCCTGCCTTCGACACGCCCTATGAGCCGCTCGGCGGCTGGTCGCATGAGACCGCGCCGTTCGACGCGCTGTTAGCTTCGGCAAGACGATGAGGAGCCATGAGTGACGCCACGCACCCCGGCACCTGGTCGTTGCGCGGTTCGACGACTCGACGGCGGGCCTCTCCTTCGCCCCACCTGCTGGCCAAGGCGATCGGGGCGGCGGGCGTCTGCGGTTCGAGCCGGTCTTGCCGCCCGAGGCGCGCGCCGCGCGGCCCTTGTGACCCTTCGAGTGGCGGCCCTTCACCTTTCCGACATGATGGGCGTGCGCGAGCTCGCCCATCTTCTCTGGTGCCCGACGCCGCCGCAGCGGGCGGACGACCCAAAACATGTAAGGTGCCGTAGATAGGCCTATACGTAAGATGACTGAAGCTCTGCCCTTCGGCGTGCACGCCCGCCTGCACGAGGCAGACATCGTCAAAGCGCGGAATGACTGGACGAAGGACCACCATGGGCAAGCATATAAAGCACGGCTGGAGCACCTCCTCGGACGAGATCCCTCAGCCCATCTCGATCGTACTGGGAAAGAACTTGAAGAAGAGTTCAGGAAAGCCCTCGAAGAGCACGGGCAAAAAGTAGCCTAGGCGTAAGGCGGCTCGGTCGGGTGCGGCGCATTCGGCATAAGCATCGACCGGCAGCACGGCCAGGTGATCCATTGCGCTTTTGAGATGGAAGAGGACGCCGACCGTTTCGCCCGCGCAATGAAAGCGCGCCTGGTCGGCGACTATGCCGGATGGACGACGCAACGCGGCTTCTCGCTGGACGCCGCGCGCTCGCCCGCATCGGAAGCCAAAGTAGTGCGATGGTGGGATAGTCGAAGAGAGCTTGGCGCTGAATGCCATGGTGACGGAGGTAGCGCGTCGTCACGACGTTCATCCCAACCTGCTTCACCATTGGCGTCGCGAGGCATGGTTTGCCGCCTCCGGCACGGGCCGGATCAGCTTCCTTCCTGTCGGCGTTGCGCCGGAGAGGCGGCCGTCCGTGCCGGGCAACGGTGCGATCGAGATCGAGTTGGACAATGGGATACGGGTGCGCGTCGATGCCTCGGTCGACGAAGCCGCACTAGGCCGGGTGTTGCGGGCGCTCGGTCGATGATCGGCCTGCCGGCCGAGACGCGGGTATGGCTTGCGAGCGGCGCGACGGATACCCCTGCCAGCGTATCGCGGAGTGACGTGTGAAGTCGGACAACATTTTAGCTCGCTAGGGCACAAATTCTATGTAATCGCAGCCAGCGAAATGCATCGGGCCCTGCCAGTCCCAAAGATGTTCGAGCTGATCGAGGGTAGCGCAGGTTTTGTCGGTGCCAAAACCTAAGGCTGCGTTCGGGTTAGTGATGACATTGCGCGAATAGTATTTCCAGACAGGGAGACCAAATCTCTTCTCCTGTTCAAAGCGACCAAGATCAACAATCCCGCAAGCGCCGGAAGGCGCGGCTGTGGCAGTCCAAGGAGCATCCCAGGACGTACGACGGAACGTTTGTGTAAATCGTCGGATCTCTGAGACATAACAACTGCGCTCCTTCTTACTCTGCTCCAATCTGAAGAGGTCTCGCACCTGCCGCTCCGACGGCGTGTCACAAAGGGCAATCATCGCCGTGACCAACTCGATCATATCGCGCTTCTCAATGGCCGACATGTCCGCCACAAACTTCTTAGCCTTTTCGGGATCGGGAGAGGTCTCTCTGCCCTGAATGACGGCCAGAAGTTTACGGTAGGTATCGCATTCTCCTGAACTGAAGCGTAGGCCAACGCTTCGAAAATCTTTTATTGCAGCATCAAGCGCTTCGCGCAGGTCATCTGGCTTCGCCACCTTGCGAACGCGAACGCCAGAGAAATCGCACTCAATTTCCGTTTGCGACTTGTCGCGGCATGCAAAGACCAACGACGCTCTCTCAGACGTGTTGTAGACCATGCCAACGGTGGGCACGTCCTGCGCCGTGGCGCTGCCGCCCACCAAACACGTCACCACCCAGAGAACAGCTACCCATGGGAACCACCGCATCGCTATCACCCTCAGAGCGTGCCTACAAATAACCCGCGCGTGACGATCATCTCGGCATCGCTACCGCACATGTCGCCACACAGATGCCGAACGACATCGCGGGGATCGCGGGCGATTTCTCATCGCTGTCCTGCGTCGGGGCCCCGGCTACAGATTCAGCGTCCTGAGCAAGATGATAGACAATCGGCCGACTTTTCCATAGCCGCAATAACGGAAGGAGTTGAGCGATGAACTGGAAGCGCGGCCTCTTTCGGGTGTGGCTGGTGATGTCGATTTTCTGGGTAGTGAGCGTCGGTTACTTGGAGCGTAGCTACCTATGCGCCAACCAACTTTCAGCGGAGGCGCGGGCGCTTTTGGACAAAGAGGAGGAGGAATACTTCAGGGCCCAGTCCAAGATAGGAACGGGGTATGTTGGTACAACGCCCGGACATGACCCCAATATGGAGCTATGGTCGAAAGTTGGTGACGGTGTAGATCAGGAAGGCGGCATATCGTGGGGGTAGTTGAAGCCTCCACTTCTCCATCGAAGGAGTGATATGCCGTGTCGAATTCTAACGTCGTCAAACTGGTTCAGCCAGGCACTTTCAGCG
>CAXNIC010000435.1:0-4158 GCA_964201945.1 Alphaproteobacteria bacterium | reverse complement strand
CAGAGGGAGCGAAGCGTGAGCGACGGCAAGGCAGGGGCGAAGGTCGACGAGGCGCGGCTGTGGCAGCGCCACATGGACATGGCGGAGCTGGGGAAGACGCCGAAGGGCGGGGTCAAGCGCCTGGCGCTGACCGACCTCGACGCGGATGCGCGGGCGAAGCTGATGGGCTGGGGCGCCAAACGCGGCTTCAAGAGCTACATCGACCCGATCGGCAACTTCTTCGTCCGCCGCGAAGGTACCGATCCGAGCCTGCCGCCGGTGATGAGCGGCTCGCATACCGACACCCAGCCGTCGGGCGGCCGCTTCGACGGCATCTATGGCGTGCTCGCTGCGCTGGAGGCGATCGAGGCGATCGAGGACGCCGGGATCCAGACCAAACGGGCGATCGAGGCGGCGGTATGGACCTGCGAGGAAGGCGGTGCCCGCTTCCCGCTCGGCACCATGGGTTCCTCGGTCTTCGCCGGCACCAACAAGCTCGATGACGTCCTCAAGATGAAGGACCACGACGGCATCACCGTCGCCGCCGCGCTCGAGCGGACGCGGGCCCGCGTGCCGGGCGCCATCGAGCGCCCGCTCGGGATCAAGGTCGCCTCGTTCGTCGAGGCCCATATCGAGCAGGGGCCGGAGCTGGAAGCGCGGGGAAAGACGATCGGCGTCGTCACCGCGATCCAGGGCTCGCGCCGCTTCTCCGTCGAGGTGACGGGCGAGGACGGCCATGCCGGCACGGTGACGCGGGCCCGGCGGAAGGACGCCCTGTTCGCCGCGACCGACATGGTCCAGGCGCTCCGCAAGCACTTCATGGATTCGGAGGACCAGATCCGCTTCACCGTCGGCCGCTTCGTGGTCGAGCCGAACGCGATGGCGGTGATCCCCGGCAAGGTCACCTTCACCATCGACTTCCGCCACCCGGACGAGGCCGTCATCGTGAAGCTGGGCGACGGCGTCGAGCCGCTGTGCCAGTCGCTGCGCGGACCGTGCCAGGTGAAAGTGACGCAGTTCATGCGTTCCCAGCCGGTGCCGTTCTTCGGTCTCCTGCCCGAGCTGATCCAGTCGGCCGCCGACCGGTTCGGCCTCTCCTCGATGCCGATCCTCTCCGGCGCCGGGCATGATTCGATCTATCTCGCCAAGGTCTGCCCGACGGCGATGATCTTCGTGCCCTGCGAGAAGGGCATCAGCCACAACGAGATCGAGAACGCGACGCCTTACGACCTGGCCTCCGGCGCGCGCGTGCTCGCGGAAGTCCTGGCCGACCTGGCGAACCGGTAAGTGAACCTCGGTAGCCGCGCGGCCCATCGCCGCGCGCTGGCTCTGGCGTGGCCGATGATCGCGGCCAACGTCACCGTGCCGCTGGTCGGCGCGGTGAACACCGCCGTGCTCGGCCACCTGCCGGAGGCGCATTTCCTCGGCGCCTCGGCTCTCGGCGCCGTGGTATTCGCCTTCGTCTATTTCAGCCTGGCGTTCTTGAGGACCGGCACCACCGGTCCGGTCGCTCAGGCGCATGGCGCCGGCGACGGCGCCGAGGTGAAGGCGACGCTCTATCGTGCGCTGCTGCTGGCCGTCGGCGCCGGCGTCGCCATGATTATCCTCCAGGTGCCGATCCGCTGGGCCGCTTTCCAGGTCCTGCAGGCGAGCCCGGAGATCATCGAGAACGCCAAGATCTACGTCTCCATCCGCATCTGGGGCGCGCCGGCGGTCCTGGTGAACTTCGTCCTGCTCGGCTGGTTCATGGGGCTGCAGAACGCCCGCATCGGGCTCCTGCTGCAGGTCGTCATCAACCTGGTCAATCTCTGCCTCGACCTTCTGTTCGTGCTGGGCTTGGGATGGACCATCGCTGGCGTCGCCTTCGCCAATGTCATCGCCGAATATTCGGGCGCCATCGTCGGGCTCGGCTTCGTGCTGCGCCGGCTCCCCGCACTTACCGGCGTCGTCGACCGAGCCCGCCTGCTCGATCCGGTGAAGCTCTGGCGCCTGTTCGCGCTCAACCGCGACATCTTCATCCGCACGCTGGTGCTGATCTCCTGCCTCTCCTCGTTCACCGCGATCGGCGCCCGCTTCGGCGACCTCACCGTTGCAGCCAACGCCGTTCTCTGGACCTTCCACGCCTTCATGGCCTATGCGCTGGACGGCTTCGCCAATGCCGCCGAATCCCTGGTCGGCGACGCCATCGGCGCCCGCGATCGAAAGCAGCTCGACGACCGCCTCGCCGCCACCACCGTCTGGTCGGCCGGCGTGGCGCTGGCCTTCGGCACCGTCTACTGGTTCGCCGGGCCTTGGGTCATCGCCGGCCTCACCGACATCCCGGAGGTCCGGGCGGAGGCGCTGAAATACCTGCCCTGGGCGGCGATCAGCCCGCTGGTCGCGGTCTGGAGCTTCCAGCTCGACGGCATCTACTGGGGAGCCGCCCGCGGCCGCGAGATGCGGAACTCGATGATCCTGGCCGGCCTCTGCTTCGCCGCCACCGCCTGGACCCTGGTGCCGTATCTCGGCAACCACGGTCTCTGGCTCGCCATGATGGTGCTGATGGTGGTCCGCGCGGCGACGCTGGGCGCCCGCCTGCCGGCGCTGCTTCGTTCGGTCGATGCCTGAGGCGGTGGACAACCCCGCCGGGCCTTGCTACTGCCGGAGAACACCGTCCCGAGGATGCTCCCTTTGAGCACGCGAAAGCCGCTGGTCGTCGTCACCCGCAAGCTGCCGGACGCGATCGAGACGCGGATGATGGAGCTGTTCCAGACCCAGCTCAATCTCGATGACCGGTCGCTCACCCATGACGACCTGCTGGCCGCCGTCGGCCGGGCCGAGGTGCTGGTGCCGACGGTCACCGACCGCATCGACAAGGATGTGATCGCCGCGGTCGGGCCGCAGCTGAAGCTGATCGCCTCCTTCGGCACCGGCGTCGACCACATCGACCTGGCGGCGGCCCAGGCCCGCGACATCATCGTCACCAATACCCCGGGCGTGCTGACCGACGACACCGCCGACATGGCGATGGCGCTGATCCTCGCCGTCGCGCGCCGGATCGGCGCCGGCGAGAAGCTGGCACGCTCGGGCGAGTGGCGGGGCTGGTCGCCGACCTCGATGCTGGGGACGCGGCTGACCGGCAAGCGGCTCGGCATCGTCGGCATGGGCCGCATCGGCCAGGCGATCGCGCGGCGTGCCCGTGCCTTCGGCATGTCGATCCACTATCACAACCGAAAGCGGGTCTATCCGGATATCGAGGCGGGGCTGGAGGCGACATACTGGGAGAGCCTCGACCAGATGCTGGCGCGGATGGACGTGATCTCGGTCAACTGTCCGCACACGCCGGCCACGTACCACCTGCTTTCCGCCCGCCGGATCAAGCTGATCAAGCCGGGCGCCATCCTGGTCAACACGTCCCGCGGCGAGGTGGTCGACGAGGCGGCGCTGGTTCATGCGCTGGCCGCCCACAGCCTCGGCGGCGCCGGCCTCGACGTCTTCGAGCATGAGCCGGCGATCCATCCGAAGCTGCTGGAGCTCGACAACGTCGTCTTGCTTCCGCACATGGGTTCGGCGACCCTGGAGGGTCGTCTCGCCATGGGCGAACGCGTCATCATCAACATCAAGACCTGGGTCGACGGCCACAGCCCGCCGGACCGCGTGATCGAGCAGCTTCTCTAGTTCTCTAGAAACCGAAATAGCGAAAACCCCTGGGGGAAACATGCGTCCGAACAATGTGCGTGCGATGTGGAAGGCTGGCCAGTGCGTGGTCAATGGCTGGCTGTCGATCCCGAGCGGCTTCGCCGCCGAGGTGATGGCGCATCAGGGCTGGGACTCGCTCACCGTCGACATGCAACACGGCGTCGTCGACTACCAGGCGATGGTCTCGATGTTCCAGGGCATCTCCACCACTTCCGTGGTACCGATGGCGCGGGTGCCGTGGAACGACCCGGCGCATGTGATGAAGGCGCTGGACGCCGGCGCCTACGGCATCATCTGCCCGATGGTGAACAACCGCGAGGAGGCCGAGAAGTTCGTCGGCGCCTGCCGCTATGCGCCCCGGGGATATCGCAGCTCCGGCCCGATCCGCGCCACGCTCTACGGCGGCCCCGACTACCACATGAAGGCCGACGACGAGATCCTGGCGATCGCCATGATCGAGACCAAGGAGGCGGTGAAGAACATCGACAAGATCCTGTCGAC
>CAXNIC010000434.1:0-4186 GCA_964201945.1 Alphaproteobacteria bacterium | reverse complement strand
TGATGGATCGCGACCAGCGCCGAGGAGCAGGCGGTGTCGATCGAGAGGGCCGGCCCGGCGAGATCGAAATGAAAGGCGGCGCGGGCCGCCAGCATCGCCGCGGCGTTGCCCATGAAGCCGTGTGCATCGACCGGCGCGCCGGCGCGCCTCAACACGTCGGCATAGTCGCCGGTCACGGTGCCGATAAAGACGCCGGTACGAGATCCGCCCAGGCCGGGGCCTGCGCGAGCCGCATCCTCCAGCGCGCGCCAGGCCTCCTCCAGGAACAGCCGCTGCTGCGGGTCCATGGCGGTCGCCTCGGCAGGCGACAGATTGAAGAAAAGAGGATCAAACAGATCGATGCGGTCGAGGAAGCCGCCGTCGCGGCAATTGGTGCGGCCGGGCGTGCCGGGCAGCGCAGCGATGAGCGACGCATGGTCCCAGCGGCTCTCCGGCACCGGGCCTACGCGGTCGCGGCCAGCCGTGAGATCGGCCCAGAAGCCGTCGAGGTCAGCCGCGCCCGGAAAACGCCCGGACGCGCCAATGATGGCGATGGGCTCGGGGACGATGGCGTTGCGCACCGACACCGACGCGACGCCAGGCGCAGGCGGGACATCCGGAACTGTCTCCGTCCGCAGGGTTATCGCCGCGCCATGCTCCGCCCGGATGTGCCGGGCGAGGGCGACGGCGGTGGTGTGGGAGAACAGGATCGTCGGCTTCAGCTGGATGCCGAGCCGGCAGTTGATCGCGGCCACCACATCGACGCTGAGGATAGAGTCCGTGCCGTAGTCGCTGAAGGCACGATCCGTCCGGATCTCGGACGCCGGCAGCTCCAGGGCCTCGGACAGCGCGCCGACGACCGCGGCCAGCACGGCATCGGCGACCGCCACCGGCTCGGCCGCAACCGTGCGCGCCGCTTCGCGCCGGCGCAGCAGCGGATTGCGGCTCGGCGTTGCCACCACCGAGACCGCGTTCGCGACAGCCGGACGGCGTGCCACGACGACGCCGTGTCGCGTGCCACTCTCGATACGGACATCCTCGAACCCGGCCGCGGCCAGCGCTCGCCGCCAGCCGTCGCCGTCGAGCAGAGGCGAATGCGGGAGTCGTTGATCCGTTGCCGCCCACCAGCCGTCGAGCAGGCCGAAGGTGGCGGTGACGTAATCGTGCAGCCGCATCATCTCGTACAGCACGACGACGCCCCCCGGCTTCAGGAGGCCCCGCACCGTGGCGAGGCTGTCGGCGATCGATGCGGTGGCATGGATCACGTTGGCGCCGGCGACGACGTCGTAGCTGCCGGGTGCGAGGCCCTGCGAGGCACCGTCGCGCCCGATGTCGAGCAATCCGGCAGAGAACCACGGCCGGCCGGCGGCGAAGCGATGCTCCGCCTCCCGGCAGAAGCGCAGCGACAGGTCAGTGAAACGATATTCGGCCGCGCCGCCAACCCGATCCAGCAGCGGCATCGCGACGCCGGTCAACCCGCCGGTGCCGCCGCCGAATTCGAGAACGCGCGCCGCCGGCCCGGCCGCGGCAGCGATCGCCTCGGCGGCTCGGGTGGTGAAGTGGTCGACCATGGGATTGCCGGCATACATCGGCATCACCCGGTCGAGGCTGCCGCCGGGGAACAGCACATCCGTTGCCGGCCGCCTGCCGGTCAGGACCTCGCGGTAGGCGGCGATCGCTTCGTCGAGCAGCCGGAGATGTGCCTGGTAAGGACCCGCCGCCAGCGCCGCCCGATCGGCGCCGTCGGCCGTGGCGTCGGTCGCTTGGCCCGCAGCGACGAGGCCACCGGTGCCTGCAGCCAGCGCACCTTCGCGCACAAGCATGTCGACCATGGCATCGACCAGCCGGGCGTGGCGCGGCGCCGGCGCAAGGCGTTCTTCGACATCGGTGAGCCGGAAGCGGCTGCCCGCCGCACCGATCAGGTCGGCTTCGGTCCACCAGCGCGCCACCGCCCGGCGAGCGACGCGATCCAGCGCATCGTAGTCTCGCTCGGCCGCACCGAGGTTGGGCGCCTCGGCTGGGACACCGGTGGCGGGAGGGACGACGCCGAGCGCGGCCAGCGCCGCGTCCTCGGCCTTGAGCACGAGCACCTGCACGGCGTCGCCGGCAAGCGCCCGGTCGATGGCATCGAGCCCCTCTTCCGTAGTCAGCGGCCGCACGCCGGCCCTGGCCAGCCGCTCACGATACTCCGGGGTCGCGACGCGGCCGACCTCTCCCCAGAAGCCCCAGTTGACGATGCGCACCGGCCGGCCCTGCCGCGCCAGCTTTAGCCCGAAGCCATCCTTCGCGAGGCAACCGGCGACGTAGTTCGCCTGACCTGGCATCGCCGCGAAGGAGTTGGCCGAAGAGAACAGCAGAAGGAAGTCGAGCGGATCGTCGGCCGTTGCCGCCGCCAGCGCCGCGCATCCCTCCGCCTTGACCCGGAAAGCGGCGGCGAAGACGGCGTCGTCCATGTGCTCGAGCGCACGGTCCTGCATGACGATGGCGGAGTGCACTGCGCCCCGGACCGCGCCGAACCGTGCCCGGCCGACCGCCACAGCCGTCGTCAGGGCGGACGCATCCGCGCCGTCGGCCGAGACATAGATCGCCTTTCCGCCCAGCGCAGCGATCTCGGCGACGAGCGCGCGCTGCGCCTCGCCCTCAGGCGTACGACCGATCAATGTCAGCCGGGCTTCATGCCGGCCGGCAAGGTCGCGGGCGAGCGCCGCACCGATCCCGCCGGCCCCGCCGAGGATGACGTAGTGTCCGCGACGCCGCCACGGCGCCTGACCGGCCGCGGCCGGCCGCCGCTCCAGCCGGGCGACGAAGCGCCGGCCGTTGCGGTAGGCGATCTCCCGCCTCGCCGGGTCGCCAGGATCGGCGACGGCGCGAGCCAGGTCATCAGGGCCGGCGATATCGACACAGGCGATCTGCCAGCGCCTGCACTCCTGCACCGCCACCCGGGCGATGCCAAGCACAGCCGTCGCGAAGGCCGGTGGATCGTCATTCGGCAGGATCCGTTGCGCGCCCTCCGTCAGCACCACGATGCGCAACCGCTCCAGCAACGCCGACCGCTTGAGCGCGCGGAAGAATGCAAGAAGCCCATAGGCCTCCGGCACCTCGTCGGCATCGCCTTGTCGGCCGAGCGCAATGACGACCATACCGAAGCTCGTCGCCTCCGCCGCAAGCAAAGCCGCTGCGGCCTCGTCACCACGCGCGGGGAGCGCGGCAAAGCGGTTGGGCGTGCTGCCAATCGTGGCGCGGACATGCTCGCTCTGCACTCCGCCGGCCGAACCGACGAGTATCAGGATGCGGGTGGCGGCTTCAGCCGTCGACGTAACTGGCTCGTCGCGCCAAACCGGGACGTAAAAATCACCGCCGATGCCGCTGTCTGTCCTCGGCGCGAGCGCCGGACGTCGACGGCCAGTCCCCATCGCGCGTGCGACCAAGCCATCGAGCCTGGCCACTGCCGCGCCGTCGTCACCAACGATCCAGGAGTCGAAGCACACCGCCTTGTCGTCGGCTTCAGCCGGCGCCATGAAGGCGCGGACGGCCCGCGCGCGTTCGGCCGCGCCGATGATGTCGATCGCGCCACAGGCAAACGGCACCAGCGTTCGATCGCTCGCCTGGCTCGCTACCGCGGCCGCCGTCTGCAAGGCGGCGTCCAACAGCGGCGGCGGGAAGGGCCAGGCTGCGACCCCCCCGGCCTGCGGCGCAAGAACGACCGCTGCGCCCTCGGGCCCGGCCGATAGCGTCGCAATCGCACGGTAGGGCCCGCCATAGTCGAGTCCGGTCGCCGCCAGGCGGCGATAGAGCGTCTCGCCCCCCTCTTCGCTGCCGGTGTCGGCGGCTGGCGGGGGTGCTGCAGGCGATGCGGTGCGTACGAGGTGACCACGGCAGCACAATCCGTCCGGGCCGGAGACGCTGAAGGCGATGCCGTCGGCGCCGGGGACCATCGACAGCTCCGCTTCGATCGGACCGTTCTCGGCAACCAGCGGCCGCAGCCAGACGATGTCGCGGGCGGAGCGGTGATCGGGATATCCCGCGGCGTCCGCCGCCGCCATCGCCCATAGCACATAGGCGACGCCGGGGAGCATCGGCAGACCCTGCACGCGGTGACCGGCGACCAGCGGATCGCCGGCCGTCACGCGCAGGCGCCGGCGCAGCGGTCCGCCGACCGCCTCGCCCGGCGGCTGCCAGCCCGGCTCCGCGACAGCAGGCGCGAGAT
>CAXNIC010000433.1:0-4240 GCA_964201945.1 Alphaproteobacteria bacterium | reverse complement strand
TAGACCAGGCCGAAGAAGGCGAGTTCGTCGGCCTCGACATCGACGCCGAGCGGTGCATCCGGCTCGATCGAGGTGCGGCGCGACAACGCATGGGAGAGGTTCTCGAGACCGAGCCGGCTGGTCTCGTCGGTCCGGGCATCGCCGGTGATTACATAGGCGAGCCTGACGTTGAGCGTCGCCTCCAGTGCAAAGGCGTCGACCGCATTGCCGCGCGGCGGCGCCGGGCGCGTCTGCGCCTCGGCTGCGACCGGCAGCAGAACGAGCAGCGCCACCATGGCGCGCACCGGCACCCGGCCGGGCAGGAGGCCACGAAGCATCAGGCCGATAACGATATCGAGAAGCAGGAGGGCCAGCGCCGCCGTCAGCAGATGTGGCTTCAGCACGGTCTCCTCGCCGAGGACATAGGAGGCCCTGGCGACGCCGTTGGGGAGCTCACCGAGCGGCGCCGCGTCGGCAACGAAGGGACCGAGGTTGAGCGCGCGTCTGGAGGAGTCGGTGCCGTAGAAGCCCGGCGGATTGCGCGAGCTGACACGGGCGTCGCCGATCAGCGCCACCGCCGAGGGCGGTGGCGCGGTGATGCGCCCGAACCCGTCCAGGGTCTCCAGCGGGGGCAGCGCCTGGGTCGACGTGCTGCCGGAAACGCCCTGGCTGAGCGCAACGACGCGCCTCAGCATGTCGACGAAGAGGCCGGACATCGGCAGGTTCGACCAGGTCGGATTCGCCGTGGTGTGCACCAGGACGGTCCAGCCCTGACCGCGGCGCTCGGCCGTCACGATCGGCGTGCCGTCGGTGAGCCGGGCCCAGGTGCGCTCGGCCAGCTCGAGGCCCGGCTGCGCCAGCACCTGGCGCTGCACGGTGACGTCCGCGGGCACGGCGAGGCCGGCGAAGGGGCTGGTCGCATCGAAGACGGAGAGCGGTTGCGGGCGGCCCCAGGAGAGCGCGCCGCCCAGCGCGCGGTCGCCCTTGCGGAGCTTCACCGGCACCAGATCGTCGTCGGCATTGGCGAGCTTCGGCCCGGCGAAGCGCATGAGGACGCCGCCGGCCTCGATCCACGGCCCGAGCTGCGCCCGTTCCGCCGGCGGCAGCGCGCCGCTGTCCGGCATCAGGATCACCGCGAGCTCGCGCTTGAGCAGATCGGCGATCGGCCCGCGCCGCACCTCGGCGAAGGGCAGCAGCGCCTTGTCCAGGTAGTGAAGCTCGTCCAGCAGCGGCTGCGAGGCGTCGAACTGGGTCGGCCCGACCAGGCCCACGGGCCGGCGGCGCCAGCGCTCGTCGAGCAGCACGACGGCAGCAGCCGAGGTCTCGTTCTCGATCTCCAGGCGGTGCACCTGGTTGCGGAGCTCCGTCGGCAGCACGAACTTGATCTCGGTCTTGAGGCCGTCGGCGGCGAACCGCGCGACCTCGCGGGCGAGCAGGCGGCCGTCGCCGGCGATCGCCCGGATCCCAGCCTCCGCCTCGGCACCGGCGGACGCACGGCGGGCGGTGACGACGAGATCGTTGGCGAGGCCATCGGGCGGTAAGAGCGCGCGGGCGAGTTGCGGCGTCGGCGACGCATAGACGGTGAGGCGCCCGAGCCGCTGCAGGCGCTCTATCAACATCACCTGGTCGGCACCGCGATCGAGTCCGTCGGCGAGATAGGCGGTCGCTGCGGCCGAAGGCAGCGCCAGCTTATCGAGCGCGGCAAGGCTCGCCGGCAGATCGGCTCCCCAGGGCCGGGGCTCCAGCGCCTGCGCGACGGCGCGAGCATCCAGCGCGCGTAGCACGCCGCTCGACCGCCGGGCCTCTTCCGTACCTTCCGAGGTGGTCAGCAGCACGACCGTACGGCCCTGCTGCTCGGCTTCCTCGATCAGGCGAAGCATGAGCTTCCGGCGATCGTCCCATCTCGGCGCCGCCGCCCAGGTATCGTCGATGGCGATCACCACCGGCCCGTCGCCGACGAGCCGGGCCGCCGGATTGAGCAGGGGGTCGGCGAGGCCGAGGATCACCAGCGCCGCGATCGCAAGTCGCAGCAGCACCAGCCACCACGGCGTGCGCGCCGGCGTCTCTTCCTTCGGCGTCAGCATATGCAGGATGCGTATCGCCGGGAAATTGAGGCGCCGCGGCGCCGGCGGCGTCACGCGCAGCAGCAGCCAGATCACCGGCAACACGGCGAGCGCCGCCAGCAGCCAGGGCGAGGCGAAGGCGAGCGAACCCAGCGTCAGCATGGCGAGGCCTGCCTCATGACATCCGCTCCCGCGCCAGCGCGCCGTAGAGGGTGAGCAGGCCGCTCTCCGCCGAGCGGTCGGTGTGGTGGGTGGAGAAGAACCAGCCGGCGGCACGCGCGATATGGGCGAGACCGGCCCGGTGCTCGACCATGCGCTCGGCATAGTCACTGCGCAGCGACTCGACCCGCGGCAGCAATGCCGACGCCTCGCCCTCCATGCCGTCGAAACGGACCCGCCCGGCGAAGGGCAGCGTCTCCTCGGCGGGATCCAGCACCTGAAGCAGATGGCCCCGGACCCCACGGGAGACGAACTTGCCGACCAGAGCCTGGACCTCGTCCAGCGGCGCCAGCAGATCGCCGATCAGGACGAGTTCCGCATGACGCGGCAGCGGCTCGAAGGCGGGAATCCCGGCTGGCGCCGCGGTCGGCCGCTCGAGCCCATGGGAAAGCTTGAAGAGGGCGGCGCGTCCGGTGGTCGGCGGCAGTCCCTCGCCGAGCAGCGAGATGCGTTCGCCCGCGCCGACCAGGAGCAACGCCAGCGCGCGCAGCAGCACCTCGGCGCGATCCGCCTTCTCCGGCAGGTCACGGCGCGAGTGCCAGCGCATCGAGGCGGACGTATCCCGCCAGAGCCACACGGTCTGGGCCGCCTCCCATTCGGTCTCGCGCACGAATACCTGGTCGCTTTTCGCCGAGCGGCGCCAATCGACCGAACGTGCGGAGTCGCCGGGGACGTAACGGCGGTATTGCCAGAAGGTTTCGCCCTGGCCGACGCGGCGGCGGCCATGGACGCCCTGGGCCACGGTCGCGGCCACACGCTGGGCCGCCACCAGGAGGGGCGGGAGCGTCGAGGCTAACTGTTCGGCGCGTTGCTGCATGTGCGAACTGAGGACAGTTTGACCCCTTCGCCTAGACTCGACAACCCATCAAACCGCACGATTCGTGCGATCTGCCGGGATTAAGCGAAAGGCTGGGCCAGCTTGCCCACGACGTGGTCGATGGTCACGCCCTCGGCACGCGCCGCGAAGTTGAGCGCCATGCGGTGCCTCAGCACCGGCGGCGCCAGCGCGACCACGTCATCGAGCGACGGCGCGAGCCGCCCGTCCAGGACGGCGCGGGCGCGGCAGGCCAGCATGAGCGCCTGGCTCGCACGCGGCCCCGGGCCCCAGGCGACGTGCTTCTTCACTTCGTCGAGATCGCTGGTCTCGGGCCGTCCGGAGCGGACCAGACTGAGAATCGCCTCGACCACGCTGTCGCCGACCGGCATGCGCCGGACCAGGCGCTGGGCGTGCATCAGCTCGTCGGCGCGCATCCCCATCGCCGCCCGTTCCTCGTCCGCGCCGGTCGTCGCCATCAGCATGCGGCGCTCGGCGTCGAGGTCGGGATAGCCCACGTCGATCTGCAGCAGGAAGCGGTCGAGCTGGGCTTCGGGCAGCGGATATGTGCCCTCCTGCTCCAGCGGGTTCTGCGTTGCCAGCACGTGGAAAGGCTGCGGCAGCGCGTGGTAACGGCCGCCGACCGAGACCCGCTTCTCCTGCATCGCCTGCAGCAGCGCCGACTGGGTGCGCGGGCTGGCGCGGTTGATTTCGTCCGCCATCAGGAGCTGGGAGAAGACCGGACCCTGGATGAAGCGGAAGCCGCGACGGCCGCCCTCGCCTTCCTCAAGCACCTCGGAGCCGATGATGTCGGCCGGCATCAGGTCGGGCGTGCATTGCACCCGTTTCTCTTCGAGGCCCAGCACGACGCCGAGCGTCTCGACGAGTCGGGTCTTGGCGAGGCCGGGAACGCCGATCAGCAGGCCATGGCCGCCGGAAAGCAGCGTCACCAGCGTCTGGTCGACGACCGACTCCTGGCCGAAGATCACGCGGTGGACACGCTCTCGCACCGCCGACAGGCGCTGTCCAAGGGCTTCGATTTCCGCGACCAGCGCGGCACCTTCGGCGGGGATCGGCTCGGCAGCGCTCACGGAATCCGGTATCCTCTTTTGCAGGAGAGAACGCCCTGAAATGACGGCCCCGACGAGCGGTAACAATCGTGCCC
>CAXNIC010000432.1:0-4249 GCA_964201945.1 Alphaproteobacteria bacterium | reverse complement strand
GCAACGTGCTGCGCGACTACCTGACCGATCTGTTCCCGATCATGGAGCTGGGCACGTCGGCCAAGATGCTGTCGGTCGTGCCGTTGCTGGCGGGCGGCGGATTGTTCGAGACCGGGGCTGGCGGCTCGGCGCCCAAGCATGTGGAGCAGTTCCAGCAGGAAGGCTATCTGCGCTGGGATTCCCTGGGCGAATTCCTGGCGCTCGGCGCATCGCTCGAACACCTGGCGCAGACCAGCGGCAACGAGGACGTGAAGGTTCTGGCCGAGACGCTCGACGAGGCCAACGGCAAGATCCTTGAATACAACCGTTCGCCGGCTCGCAAGGTTGGCGAACTGGATAATCGCGGCAGCCATTTCTACCTGGCGCTCTATTGGGCGGAGGCGCTGGCCAAGCGCGACAACAGCTCGCCGCTGGCGGCCCGCTTCAAACCGCTGGCGGATGCGCTGACGGCCAATGAGGCCAAGATCAATGCCGAGCTGATTGCAGCCCAGGGCAAGCCGGTGGATACGGGCGGTTATTACCGGCCCGATCAGGCCAGGACATCGGCGGGGATGCGGCCGAGCAAAACGCTGAACGCCGCGCTCGACGCCCTCTGAGACGGGGTCAGGTAGAGCCGCCCTGGGCAACCGGGGCGGCTTCAATCGCCTGGGTGAAGACCTGGCGCTTCCTGGCCCGTCCGTTCGACATATTCGGTGTAGCCGCCGCCGTACTGATGGACGCCGTCGGACGTCACCTCCAGCACGCGGTTAGAGAGGGCGGCCAGGAAACGACGGTCGTGCGAAACGAACAACATCGTGCCGTCGAAGTCCGCCAGCGCGGCAACCAGCATCTCCTTCGTCGCCATATCCAGATGGTTCGTGGGTTCATCGAGAACCAGGAAGTTCGGCGGATCGAATAGCATCTTGGCCATGACCAGGCGCGCCTTCTCGCCGCCGGACAGTACGCGGCAGGGCTTTTCGATGTCGTCGCCGGAGAAGCCGAAGCAGCCGGCGAGTGTGCGCAGCACCCCCTGTCCGGCCTGCGGGAATGAGTCATCCAGCGACTCGAACACCGTATCGTCGCCGTCCAGCAGGTCCATGGAGTGCTGGGCGAAATAGCCCATCCTGACGTTGGCGCCGACCGTGACGCTGCCTTGGTCCGGCTCGACGGCTCCGGCCACCAGTTTCAGCAGGGTGGATTTCCCGGCGCCGTTGGCGCCGAGCACGCACCAGCGTTCCTTGCGACGCACCTTGAAATCGAGCCCCGCGTAGACCGGCTGGCTGCCGTAGGCCTTGTGCAGGTTCCTGAAGTTCGCCACGTCATCGCCCGAGCGTGGGGGCGTGCGGAAGTCGAATTGGATGGACTGGCGCCGGCGCGGCGGCTCCACCCGTTCGATCTTGTCCAGCTTTTTCACCCGGCTCTGGACCTGCGCCGCGTGAGAGGCGCGCGCTTTGAAGCGCTCGATGAATTTGATTTCCTTGACGAGCATCGCCTGCTGGCGTTCGAATTGCGCCTGGCGCTGCTGCTCGCTCAGCGCCCGCTGCCGCTCGTAGAAATCATAATTCCCGGCATAGGTCGTGAGCGAACCGCCATCGATCTCCACGACCTTGCCGACGACGCGGTTCATGAACTCGCGGTCATGCGACGTCATCAGCAAGGCGCCTTCGTAGCGCTTGAGGAAATCCTCCAGCCAGATCAGGCTTTCGAGGTCGAGATGATTGCTCGGTTCGTCCAGCAGCATGGCATCGGGCCGCATCAGCAGGATGCGGGCCAGCGCCACGCGCATCTTCCAGCCGCCCGACAGCAGGCCGACGTCGCCGTCCATGCGTTCCTGGTTGAAGCTGAGCCCGGCGAGCACCTCGCGCGCTCGCGCATCCAGCGCATAACCATCCAGTTCCTCGAAGCGCGCCTGCACCTCGCCATAGCGCTCGACGATGGCGTCCATGTCGCCCGCCCGATCCGGATCGACCATCGCGGCCTCGAGCTCAGCCATTTCGGTGGCCAGCGCGCTGACCGGCCCGACGCCATCCATCACCGCCGCGACGGCGCTCTGGCCCGACATTTCGCCAACATCCTGGCTAAAATAACCGATCGTCGTGCCGGGATCGATCGACACCTGCCCGTCGTCGGGCCGATCCTCGCCTTTGATCATGCGAAACAGCGTCGTCTTGCCGGCGCCAGTGGGCCCGACAAGCCCCACCTTCTCCCCCTTCTGCAGGCCCATCGACGCGTCGACGAACAAGATTTGATGGCCATGCTGCTTGCTGATGTTGTCGAGACGAATCATGGGAGTCCGTAGTGTTGGAAGGGGCTGAAGCGACGTCGCGGTCACCGGCCGTTAGTTCGCACATGAACCCGGCGCCGACAAGGGATGTGGGGCTCGATAGGGGAACGTCGCCTGGGCCAACGGCTGTATCGTCGTGACCGACAACGAGAGGGATTTCTCGGGCGTCGACATCGTCAATCCATTGCGAGAGACGATCCGACGGACGCCCGCGCGCTTAAGATATGACTTGAAATATTATCCCAATAAAGGGATATTTACGCATGGCTGGCATGTTGGCGAAAGGCGAGAAGCCGCTCGATTGGGTGGGTTCGTCCAAGAAGGACTTCCTCGCCTTTCCCGAACCGGTGAAGGACGACATGGGCAACGCGCTCGGCCTGGCGCAGTTCGGCGGCACGCACCCTTCCGCCAAGCCCTGGAAGGGGCAGGGGCCGGGCGTTTTCGAACTCGTCGAGAGCCATGACGGGAACGCCTATCGGGCCGTCTACACCGTGCGCTTTGCCAAGGCGGTCTACGTCCTGCACGCCTTTCAGAAGAAATCGTCGACGGGGATCAGGACGGCGCAGGGCGACGTCGACCTCTTTGCACGACGGTTGAAGGCGGCGCAACAGGACTATGAGGATAGATATGGCAAACCGAAGCGCTAAAGCAGCGAACGATGGGGACGAGACGATCACCCGGGGCACGGGCAACGTGTTCGCCGATCTCGGCTTCGCCGACGCCGAGGAACGCCAGACGAAGCTGCGGCTCGCCCATGCCATCAACGGCGTCATCGCGCGGGGGCGGCTGACCCAAGCCGTCGCCGCCGAAAAGCTCGGCATCAACCAGCCGAAGGTGTCGGCGCTGGCCAACTACAAGCTCGACGGATTTTCGGTGGAGCGGCTGATGACGTTCCTGACGGCGCTCGACCGGGATGTAGAGATCGTCATCCGAAGGAAGCCGAGGTCGCGGGCGGTGGCGCGTATCTCCGTCGTGGCGGCTTAGTTCGATGCCTGAGTCTCAGCCGTTTTCACGCCGGTTCGGCTTTCAACCTCCGGAGCGGGAGATCACAATTCGGGAAGATGCCCCGGATGAGCTGAGATATGGCCTCGTGATGTTGGCCAATAACCTCGGCCTTGGTCCACATAGTGCGCGCCTCGAAGTCTGTGGTGTTCTCCTCGTGCGACCCGACCCGAGCAATTGGTCGGCATATCCAAATGTCTTCGACGAAGTGCAGTATCTAGTCGCCACAGCTCCCTGGTACCGAGTCAATGAAATCGCCGAGGGGTTCCACTCGCGTATCGCTTCCGCGGATCCTAGTCGGGGAAAAGAATTCGAGGACAGGCTGAACGAGCTCTTTGGCAAACATGGTATCGGCTGGCAGATGCAGAATGGTGAAATCGTAATCCGTGGGTCAGAAGCATTTTCGCAAGCGCTCACCACAGCTACAGAATTAATGAAAGGGAGCGGTCGAGGGACCGCTGCAAATGAAATGCACGAAGCGTTGCGTGACATTTCCCGGCGGCCGGCCGCCGATATCACGGGGGCAATTCAGCATTCAATGGCTGCGCTGGAGTGCGTTGCTCGTGACGTTACTGGAAGCAGCAAGACGCTCGGTCAGCTTGTTTCGGATTTGGCGTTGCCCAAGCCATTAGATTCAGCGTTGGAGAAGCTTTGGGGCTTTGCTTCTGAACAGGGACGACATATCCGCGAAGGACGTGCGCCTCGATTCGAAGATGCTGAATTGGTCGTTACCGTGGCGGCTGCCGTTAGCGCGTACTTGCTCCATGGTAGTAAAGACCAGCAGTAGGGAACATTTCTCGATTAGCCAGCACCAACGAGATATCTAGAGTTTCGTGGGGCTGGATTCTCACGTCAAGTGCAACACCTGATGTTTTCAAGGAATGCCTCGGCGGGAGTTTTGTATCCGAGGCATTTTCTGGGCGTTGAGTTGACGGCCCATGTGATCTCGTCGATATCGCGGGCCGTGTAGTTTGTGATGTCAGT
>CAXNIC010000431.1:0-4252 GCA_964201945.1 Alphaproteobacteria bacterium | reverse complement strand
GGGCCGCTGCCGGCAGTCTAGGCTGTCTCGGAAGCGAATAAGAAAACGTCGATAACCTTAAAGAGGAGATACACCATGGGAGATCATCGTCAGACCCTTCTCGGAGGCGTGAGCGTCTTGGCGCTCGCCCTCGCGATTTCGCCGGCCTTCGCCCAGAAAAAGGGCGGTGACGCCGTCGTCGGCGTGACTTCGCCGCCGCCGCTCACCGACGCCCAGGGCTCCACCGCCGAGGCGACCCGCAACATCAGCATGCACTGGGTCGAGACCCTGTTCGCCCGCGACCAGAAGGCGAACCCGCAGCCGGATCTGGCCACCGGAGTCGAGACGTCGGCGGACGGCCTGACCTATGTCTTCACCCTTCGTCAGGGCGTGAAGTTCCACAACGGCCAGGAGATGACCTCCAAGGACGTGAAGGCTTCGCTCGATCGCTACAAGCGGGTCGGCGGTGCCTCGCTGACGCTGGGCGCGGTCAAGGAGGTCGAGGCGACCGACAAGTACAAGGTCACGGTCCGTCTCAGCACCATCTATCCGGGCTTCATCGGCTCGATCAGCGCCCCCGGCGCACCCATGGGCATCTATCCCGAGTCCGAGGGCGCCAAGGAGCGGAACAAGGTCGATCACATCGGCACCGGCCCCTATCAGTGGGCCGAGTACAAGCCGGACAGCCACGTGAAGCTCACCCGCTTCGAAGGCTATTCGCAGAACATGAACTACCAGAAGCGTGACGGCTTCGGCGGTAAGAAGACCGGCTACTTCGACAGCATCACGTTCCGCTTCATCCCTGAGAACGGCGCACGTACCGCGGCTCTGGAGACGGGCGAGATCCACGCCATCGACAACCTGCCGGCGCCGGCAGCCAAGCGGCTCAAGAACGATGCCCGCGTCAAGATCTACGAAGCCACCCCCTGGAACCTGAACCTGATCGTCTTCAACATCGGCGACGGGCCGATGGGCGACCAGAAGCTGCGCCAGGCGATCCTCTACACGCTCGACATGGAAGAGATCCTGGCGATTGCCGGCGACGGGCTCTACCAGCTCAATCATGCCTGGCAGTACGACGGCACCGTCCACCACGCCGGCAACGTCGGCAAGGAGCACTACAACGTCAAGGACATCCCGCGGGCGAAGAAGCTGCTGGCGGAGTCCGGATACAAGGGCGAGGAGATCACCTTCCTCACCGACTCGACCATCAAGAACCACAACGAGACGGCGGTGGTGGCGACCGAGCAGCTGCGCAAGCATCTCGGCCTCAACATCAAGCTGCAGGTGGTCGACTGGCCGACCTCCGCGGCGAAGCGTCTGCAGCCGACCGGCTGGCACATGTGGACGGTCGGCTTCGGCGTCGAGCCCTATGAGGGGCCGCTCAACGTGATCGGTCTCTCGACCAAGCAGAACAACGCGCTCGGTGCCCAGTTCAAGGCCGATCCGGTTCTCATGGAGGCGGACAAGCTGTTCAACACCTCGCTCAAGCTCGAGGACCAGAAGAAGGCCGTCGCCGACTGGCAGAAGCGGATGTACGAGTGGGTGCCGGTCATCAACACCGGCGTGCTCGGCCGCTACCAGGCCGTCGTCGCCAAGGTCGAAGGCTACGAGCCGAATCGTATCCCGCGCATGTGGGACGTCTGGTTCAAGTAGTCGCTGTCGTGATTCGCGGCCGGCGGGGCGACGTCCCGCCGGCCGCTTTCTTTTTGCCTCGGATTCCACCGGAAATACGCGCAATCTGACGGTGAGGGCGGCTTCGGCCAGAATGAGCTCTCGCAACAGAGATCCCGGCCGGATGCGTTGCTACAACTCACCCGCGCGATCATGGCCGTGACGCAGTTCCGGGCGCCCGAGGCGGGCAATGTGCTGCTCGGCCTGGCGCTGGCGCTCTCCGCCAATGCGGTCTTCTCGACCCAGGACGCGGTGGTGAAGTGGCTGGTGGCCGATTTGGCGGTGCTGCAGGTGCTGTTCACCCGCAGCCTCGTGATCTCAATCATCTGCGCCGTGGTCTATCGGCGGACGGCCATTCCCGGCATCCGCAAGAGCGCGCACAAGCCGGCGCTGTTGCTTCGGGCCGGCGCCATGATCGTTGCCTGGCTCTGCTACTACTCGGCAGCCCGCTCGCTGGCGCTGGCCGATCTAGTGACGCTCTATTACGCCTCGCCGCTGATCATTACCGTGATGTCCATCTTCATCCTCGGCGAGCGGGTGACAGGGGCGAGGTGGATCGCGGTCATCGTCGGCTTCATCGGCGTGATCGTCGCCGCGGACCCGCACGGCCGCCCCGATCTGCTGCCGGCCGGGCTGGTGCTCGTCGCGGCGACCCTGTGGGCCTGGGCCAACATCCTGATGCGCCAGATCTCCGCCAGCGAGTCGACGGAGGTGCAGATGCTGTTCACCGGTCTCACCTTTGTCGTGGTGTCCCTGCCGGCGCTTCCCTGGATCTGGGTGACCCCCGATCTGTTCACCGCGGGGCTGATGATCGGCATCGGCTTCGCCGCCGCGCTCGGCCAGTACCTGATGTACGAGAGCGTGCGCCATGCCCCGGCCTCGGCGGTGGCACCCACCTCCTATACCTCGCTCGGCTGGGCTTTCCTGTGGGGCTGGGTGATCTGGGGCGACATTCCGGCGAACACGGTGATCGCCGGCGCCGCCCTGATTCTCCTCGGCAGCCTGATCATCGTCGTCTCGGAATGGCTGAATGCCAAGGCCCGGCGAAAGGCCAGCCGGAATAAGGTATGATGAACGGACGTTGAGATCGGGAGTCGGGCATGAGCATCCGCATCCATGGCCTCGTTCTTCTCTTGGCGCTGGTTTTCGCCGCCGGCGGCGTCCGTGCCGAGCGCGTCGACGTCGCGCTGGTCCTCGCCGCCGACGTCTCGCGCAGCGTGGACGAAGAGGAGTTTCGCCTGCAGCGCGACGGGATCGCGACCGCGCTCACCGATCCCAAGGTCCTGAACGCGATCCGCTCCGGCCTGCACGGCGCCGTCGCCATCTGCTTCGTCGAATGGTCGGGCGTCGGCCAGCAGCTGGTGGTGGCCGACTGGGTCGTTGTCCACGACCTCGCCTCGGCCCAGCAGATCGCCGCGATCGTCCGGTCGGCGCCGCGCTCCTATTTCGGCTCGACCGCCATCGGCTCGGCGATCGACTTCTCGATGCGCCAGCTCGCCCGCGCCAAGGTCGAGGCCGACCGCCGGGTCATCGACGTCTCCGGCGACGGCACCAATGTCAGCGGCCCGCCGGTGACCTCCGCCCGCGACGCCGCGGTCGAGGCCGACATCACCGTCAATGGGCTGGCGATCCTGAGCGCCTTCCCCAACCCCTTCAATCCCGACCACACCCATCCGCCGGGCCGCCTCGATGAGTACTTCCGGCGGAACGTCACCGGCGGCGTCGGCTCCTTCGTCACCGTGGTCGAGGGCTTCCAGACCTTCGCCGAGGCGATGATCAACAAGCTGATCCGGGAGATCGCCGCGGTTCCGTGAAGGCGCCGGTTCGCGCGCCGACGCGTTCTGTTGCCCCTGGGTACCCGGCCGTCCTAGGCTCCCCATCGCCTTTCCCGACGGGGCGATCCGCCCCGCCCTCGAGACCTTGAAGAGGATGCGATGAAGCTGAGCCGCCCGGTGCTTGCTCATGAGGAGCTGGTTGCGCGCGAGGGCATGGTCACGGCCCAGCATCCGCTCGGCGCCCGCATCGGCGTCGAGGTGCTGCAGAAGGGCGGCAACGCCGTCGATGCGGCCGTCACCACCGCCTTTGCGCTGGGTGTGCTGCAGCCGCTGATGAACGGCATCGGCGGCGTCGGCAACATGGTGCTGCACTTCGCCGACGGCGACGCCAAGACCGTCTACTACGGCACCAAGGCGCCGGGCCTGGCACGGCCGGACATGTATGAGCTGGAGCCGGGCCAGAGCGAGATCTGGGGCGGCGGGTTGAACCTCGCCAAGAGCTATGCCTGGCCGAAGGTGAAGAACCGCGCCAATGACCGCGGCCACAGCTCGATCGGGGTTCCCGGCACGGTCGCGGGACTGGCGCTGGCGCTGGAGAAATTCGGCACGATCGACCTCAAGGATGCGCTGGCGCCGGCAATCCGGCTGGCCGAGGACGGCTTCGCGGTCGGGCACCACTTCACGCTGGCCCTGGTCGCCGACCGTGAGACCTTCCTGATGTTTCCCGGCACCGCGCCGATCTACTACCCCGGCGGCTATCCGATCGCGGTCGGCGGCAAGTTCGTGCAGAAGGACCATGCGCGCACGTTGCGCCTGATCGCCAA
>CAXNIC010000430.1:0-4258 GCA_964201945.1 Alphaproteobacteria bacterium | reverse complement strand
CTCGATGGCCACGCCCTCTTGCCAAAACTTATCCGGGGGGTGAAGTTCACAAACGGGCTGGAGGTCATCGCCAAGGCGAACGACCTTCAGACCGCAACCGCCGCCGCCTGACAGATCAGGCCGTCACCAACTTTTGGCGATAGCTCGGTCGTCGGTGATCTTGGTGACGATGGCGTCGGCCTTGCCCTTGACCGCCTTCTTGTCGTCCCAGGCGTGGAACTCGAGCTTGATGCGCTGGCCCTCGACCACGAGGTCGGCGTCGTAGTTGCCGATGATGAAGCCCTTCGCATTCCACTCGATCACCGGGAAGGAATGGCCGCTGAAGGTCGCGGTCCCTTTGGAAGGAACCTGCGGCTTGCCCTTCGCCGGCTTCTTTCCGTCCTTCTTGACCTTGAGGAAGTCGAACAGACCCATCGCGTCCTATCCAGATGACACCCTTGTCGAAGGGAAGCGCCGTTCGCCTGCCGCGTCAAGGCGCATTTCGCAGTGCAAACGGTAAGAAGCCCTTGCCTCGGCTTGCATTAACCATCCCGGGGGTGCCTATTTCACCCGGTGAGCTTGCCATCGCCATCCTCCCCTCGTCCGATCTAAGCTCCGGGCCGGGACCAACCGAGAGCATGTGAGATCCGTGGGCCGGCTCGACTTCGTCGCCAGGCGACTTTTGAAGAGCGTGGCGATACTCCTCGCCATCGTCGTCATGAATTTCCTTTTGATCCGGCTGGCCCCCGGCGATCCCGCCAGCGTCATCGCCGGCGAGGCCGGTGCCGCCGACGAGAAGTACATCGCGCAGCTCCGCGAGCAGTTCGGCCTCGATCAGCCGCTCACCACCCAGCTCGCCGTCTATGTCGGAAACGTCGTCCGCTTCGACCTCGGATACTCCTACCGGAACCAGCGCACCGTCGCCGACATGGTCGGCGAGCGGCTGCCGGCGACATTGCTGCTCACCGTCACCGCCTTCGTCGTGGCGCTCGGGCTCGGCGTCGGACTCGGCGTGATGGCCGCGACCCGGGTCGGTACATGGGCCGACAGCGTCATCACCGTGGCCGCGCTCGGATTCTATGCGACGCCCCTCTTCTGGGTCGGGCTGATGGCGATCCTGCTCTTCTCGGTCAATCTCGGCTGGCTACCGGCCTTCGGCATGCAGACCCTCGGCACGCAGATGACCTCATGGCAGCGGGCGCTCGACATCGCCCATCACCTCGTGCTGCCGGCAATGACGCTCGCCGTCTTCTTCGTCGCCATCTACGCACGCCTCACCCGCGCCTCGATGCTGGAGGTCCAGGACATGGACTTCGTCCGCACCGCGCGCGCCAAGGGCCTGACCCCGACGCGCATCCTCAGGGCGCACACGCTCCGGAACGCCATCCTGCCGGTCATCACCTTCGCCGGCATCCAGGCCGGCCAGCTCGTCGGCGGCTCGATCGTCATCGAGACGGTGTTCGCCTGGCCGGGCATCGGCCGCCTCGCGTTCGAGGCGCTGCTGCAGCGCGACTACAATCTGCTGCTCGGCGTCTTCTTCCTGACCTCGGTGATGGTGATCGTCTTCAACCTGGTGACCGATCTCGTCTACTCCCTGGTTGACCCGCGCATCGAGGTCGGCGCATGAGCGAGTTCTGGCATCGCTACCGCAGGAACAAGGGCGCGGTCGTCGGCCTCGCCCTCCTCGTTCTGGTCGTCCTTCTGGCGCTGGCCGCACCGCTCGCCTTCCCGGCGAGCCCGTGGGAAATGACCGGCCCGCCCTTCCAGCGCCCCCTCGGCGATTACCTGCTGGGCACCGATATGCTCGGCCGCGAAATACTTTCCGGCATCGTCCACGGCGCTCGTGTCTCGCTGATGGTGGGCGTGGTCTCGACGGTCGTCGCCGTCAGCCTCGGCATCGCGCTCGGCGCGCTCGCCGGATATTTCGGCGGCGCCATCGACGACGCGCTGATGCGCTTCACCGAGTTCTTCCAGACCATCCCCTCCTTCGTCTTCGCCATCGTGCTGGTGGCGATCTTCCGCCCCTCGATCATCTCGATCGTCGCCGCCATCGCCATCGTCTCCTGGCCGCCGGTGGCGCGCCTGGTCCGGGGCGAGTTCCTGACGCTCCGCGGGCGCGAGTTCGTTCAGGCCGCCGTGGTGATCGGCGAAAGCCATCTCAAGATCATCCTCAGCCAGATCCTGCCGAACGCCATGTCGCCGGTGATCGTCATGGCGTCGCTGATGATCGCGTCCGCGATCCTGCTGGAAAGCGCCTTGAGCTTCCTCGGCCTCGGTGATCCCAACATGATGAGCTGGGGCTACATGATCGGCGCGTCGCGCAGCGTCATGCGCCAGGCCTGGTGGATGTCCACATTCCCCGGCATCGCGATCTTCCTTACCGTGCTGGCCCTCAACCTGGTCGGCGAGGGCCTGTCGGATGCGATGAACCCGCGCCTTGCCAGAAAGGGCCGCGCATGACCGAGCCGATCCTCTCGGTCCGCGACCTCACCATCGACCTGCCGCCGGGATCGGATCGGCCGCATGCGGTCGAGCGCGTCTCCTTCGATCTCTACGAGAACGAGATCCTCTGCCTGGTTGGAGAATCCGGATCCGGCAAGTCGCTGACCGCGGCCGCGGTCATGGGCCTGCTGCCGCAGCCGTCGGTCCGGCCATCGGGCGGCGAGCTGATCTTCGAGGGCCGCAACCTGCTCGAATTCTCCGAGGACGAGTGGCGCACGCTTCGAGGCCGGCGCTTCGGCATGATCTTCCAGGAGCCGATGACCGCGCTGAACCCGGTGATGCGGGTCTCCGACCAGATCCTGGAGGTGCTGCAGGCCCATGGCGAGCCGGGTGGCCCTGAGCGCGTGATGGAGCTCTTCGAAGCCGTCAACCTTCCCGACCCCGAGCGGCTGAAGAGTGCCTACCCCCATCATCTCTCCGGCGGCCAGCGCCAGCGGGTGATGATCGCGATGGCGCTGGCGCTGCGTCCGAACATCCTGATCGCCGACGAGCCGACCACGGCGCTTGACGTCACCACCCAGGCGCAGATCCTGGCGTTGATCCGCCAGCTCCAGTCGGAGCGCCAGATGGGCGTCCTCTTCATCACCCATGACTTCGGCGTGGTGGCGGAGATCGCCGACAAGGTCGCGGTCATGCAGCACGGCCGCATCGTCGAGCTCGGCAGCAAGGAACAGGTGCTGGAAGCGCCGCTGCACGAATACACCCAACGCCTGATCGCCGCCGTGCCGACGCTCGATCCGCCTCAGCGCCGCTCGCTCGACCGGGCGCCGACGGTGCTGTCGGTGAAGGGCCTCGGCAAGACCTATCGCACCCAGGGCGGCCTCTTCCGGCCGAAGCGCGTGGTGACGGCGGCGAAGAACGTGACGATGTCGATCCGCAAGGGCGAAACCCTGGGTCTGGTCGGCGAATCCGGCTCAGGCAAGACCACGGTCGGTCGCTGCGTCGTGCGGCTGATCGATTCCGACACCGGCCGCATCGACTTCCACGGCGTCGACTTGAACGCCTTCAGCGGCAACGCGCTTCGTCCCTATCGCAAGCGCGTGCAGATGATCTTCCAGGACCCCTTCGCCTCGCTGAACCCGCGCCACAAGGTCGGCGACATCATCGCCGCCGGCCCGATCGCCTTCGGCACGCCAAAGGCGGACGCGATGAAGCGGGCGCAGGAGTTGCTGCATCTGGTCGGCCTCGACCCCGCGGTCGTCGACCGCTATCCGCACGAGTTCTCTGGCGGCCAGCGCCAGCGCATCGGCATCGCGCGCGCGCTCGCGCTTCAGCCGGAGCTGCTGGTCGCCGACGAGCCGGTCTCCGCCCTCGACGTCTCGGTCCAGGCGCAGGTGCTCGACCTGCTGGCCGACATCAAGCGCCGGCTCAACCTCTCCATGCTGTTCATTACCCACGACCTCCGCGTCGCCGCCCAGGTCTGCGATCGCGTCGCCGTCATGTACCGAGGCGAGATCGTCGAGCAGGGCTCGACCGCCGAACTGTTCCGCCATCCCACCCACGCCTATACGCGGGCGCTGCTGGACGCCATCCCGGGGAAGCACTGGCGGGCGCGGGCTTAACTAGGGCAGAGACGAGTCGAGCTCCGAGAGGACGGCGTCGCAGTAAGCGTGTACGTTCCATTGAGCCTTAACCCGCATTCCCCGGATAGCTCCACCAATTGATGCGGGTGAACGCTGATTATGTTATAAGAATCAATGCGTTGTGAGCATCTGGAGGTGGGGCCGATGGCGAACCCGGCGGGTGAATCCGAGAGCGAACCATTGCGGCTTGATTT
>CAXNIC010000429.1:0-4305 GCA_964201945.1 Alphaproteobacteria bacterium | reverse complement strand
GAGGTCACCACCTCGCCCTTGAAATGGACGTCGATGTCGTCCCAATGGGCGAAGGTGTCGGTGATCGCCCGCCAGCTCGGCTCGTCGGCCGCCTTCAGATGCGCCTGGGTCTGGTCGGAGAAGACCACGCCCCAGCCGAAGGTGTCGTCCGGGCGGTTGCGCTCGACCACGGTGACCCGGTGCGAGGGGTCGGCCCGCTTCATCAGGATGGCGAAGTAGAGGCCGGCGGGGCCGCCGCCGATACAGACGATGCGCAAGGCTTCGATGCTCCTTCCGGGGAAGGAGCCTACCCTCTCGGACCTAGAAGGCGAAGCGCGTCAATGGCACCTGGGTGCCGTTCGGCAGCGTCATCGTGGCGGTGGAGGTCGTGCCGAACTGGATGGTGACGGTGCCGAGATTGGTGTTGCTGCTGGGGGCGCGGAACGATGCGTTCAGCGCGCTGCCGCCGGAATACTCCTGGATCGTGCCCTGGAACAGGGTCGCGGAGGTCATGGCGCCGGAGGCGACGTACCAGACCGCCTGCCCGGCGCCGTTGTACATGTAGAAGCTGACGAACATCGCCTCGTTCTGAGCTTCCATGAAGAAGCCGCGGCCGCCCTCGCTGGCATTCCACCACCAGCCCGTCTGCGGATAACCCGGGGCCGGGCCGCCGACGGCGCCATTGGTGGTGAAGTCGAAGCGGCTGATGTAGGTCCAGGATCCGTTGGGGAAATAGATGTAGCCCTCGGTCTCGGAATAGAAGCCGAGGGAGATGGTCCCGGCTGATCCCATATAGGTGGCCGCCTGGTAGCTGCCGCCGAGCGACTGGCCCCCCGAGAACTGCTGGAGCACGCCGGAATAGGTCGTGCTGTCGGTCATGGTGCCATTGGAGACGTACCAGAGCGCGGTTCCGTCCGCGGCGTAGGTGTAGATCGCGAAGAACAGCCGGCCGTTGACGATCTCGATCGAATAGCCCCGCCCGGCCTCGCTCGCATTCCACCACCAGCCGCTGGCCGGGTAGGTGCTCGCCGTGGTGCCGCTGCGGAAGGCGGAGATCGCGGTCCGGGTCTCGCTAAGCTTTCGCACGTTGTAGGCGGCCGAGGTCGACCAGGGGTTCACGCCCAGCGCGCGGCCGTTATAGGCAAGATAGGGCGAGCTGAAGTAAGGCAGTCGCGCGCAGGTCACGCCGACCGCGGCGCAGGCGTCGTTGTAGGCCATCACGGTGCGGACCGGCACCGGCGCGCTCGCATCCGTGAAGCCGTAGTTGTAGGCGCTGGTCGATCCGCTGGACTCGACATAGCGGTCGTGGTTCGCCCCCATGTTGTGGCCGAGCTCGTGGGGGAAGGAGTAGTTGCTGGACGCGCAGCTCCGGGTGACGACGCTGAAGCCGTATTGCGCATAGCCGTTGTAGAGCCAGGCGAGGCCGCAATAGTCCGTCTTCTCGGTGATGTAGACGACGAGGTCGGCCTGGAGGCTGGTCCTCAACGCATGGACCGTGTCCATGTAGCCGTCGGACGTACCGGTCAAGTCGCTCAGCACATTGGTGTAGCTGCGGGCGGTCTCGTTGTAGCCCGTCATCCGCTGGGTCCCGACCAGGCTGAGCGCGATCGGGATACCGGAATTCGCGAAGGTGGTGTTGGACGTGGTGATGGCGAGCTGGATCTCGCTCGCAATGTCGCTGCTGGCCGTCGCCGAGCGGTCTCCATAGACGACCAGGACGTTCAGCGTGGTGTTGGCGTCCGGGGAGGCGATCTTGCCGCCCGGCGCGGCCGATCCGCCGCCGCCGGGAGCGAAAGCCGGAGCGCCGGGCGCGTGGCTCGCATCTCCCTCCCGCGGGAAGAAGCTCTGATCGATCTCGATGATGCGGTGGAGCCCGAAGGCGGCCGGCCGGATCTCGATCACCTGGTCGCCGACCTGCACCTGCCCGGTGATCTGGATGCCGCTGATGACGAGGTTCACGAAGCCGGTCACGCCTTCGGGCTGACCGCGCCAGACCAGCCGCCCGTCGGCGGTCACCTCGCGCGCGGTGACCTGGACGGTCACGGGCAGGTCCGCGAACAGCGGCAGGAGGATCGGCGGCAGCGAAATTCCGGCGGCCGGGCTGACCGGATCGCCGAGGACCCGGGAGGCGAGATAGGCGGTATCCAGGCCGACCAGCCGCGAGCGCTTCACGGTCCCGGGGATCGCCGCCGTCGAGGCCGTATCGGCCACCATGCGGCCGGAGGGCGGGTCGATGAACAGGCCCTGGGCACCCGCCGCACCCGGCAGGAAAAGCCCAAGCAGGATCAGCAGGCGAAGGAGGGTTCGGCTCATAACGAAATTGTACCAAAGCTCCGACAGATCAGAGACTGGTTCTGACGTCCCAGAGCTCGGGGAAGAACACATGATCGAGTCGCTGGCGGAGATAGGAGACCCCGGCGGTGCCTCCCGTCCCTTGCCTGAAACCGATCACGCGCTTCACCGTCGTCATGTGCCTAAAGCGCCATTGCTGAAAGGAATCTTCGATGTCGACCAACTCTTCGGCGAGCTCGTAGAGATCCCAGTAGCGAGACGGATCACGGTATACGGCTACCCACGCGGCACGCACTGAATCATGCGGCCGGTAAGGCTGGCTGACATCGCGATCGAGCACCTCCGGAGCCACTTCGAGCCCCCGACGAGCCAGCAGACGATGCGACTCGTCGTAAAGACTGGGTCGGAGGAGCGCCGCCTCGAGCCGCGCATGAAGCTCCGGGTGATGGCTATGTGGCGCCAGCAGCGCGCGGTCCTTGTTGCCGAGCGCGAACTCGAGCAGCCGGTATTGATAGGACTGGAATCCGGACGAGCGCCCGAGCGCGTCGCGGAAAGAGAGATAGTCTGCCGGCGTCATCGTCGACAGCACGTCCCAGGACTGGATGAGCTGCGCGAAGATCCGCGACACCCGCGCCGTCATCTTGAAGGCCGGCGCCAGGTCGTCCGCCTTCACCTTCGCGATCGCGGCGTCCAACTCATGCAGCGCCAGCTTCAGCCAGAGCTCGCTCGCCTGGTGGATGGTGATGAACAGGAGCTCGTCGTGGCTGGTCGAGCGCGGGTTCTGGGCGCCGAGGAGCCGGTCAAGGGCGAGATAGTCGGCATAGCTCATCTCCCCCTTGAAGTCGGTGTGCGCCCCGCTGCTCATCGCGAGTTCAGTTGCGCCCGCCGTCGACGATGAAGTTCTGCGCTGTCACCAGGCGGCTGTCGTCAGACGTCAACCACAGGATCATGCGAGCAATATCAGCCGGGTAGAGCTTTTCCTTGAGACATTGCTGCGTCATTAGATTGGCCTCGGACTCGGGCGTCAGCCACAGCTTGATCTGGCGTTCGGTCATGATCCAGCCGGGCATTACCGAGTTGACGCGGATGCCGTCGGCGCCGAGGTCGCGGGCGAGGCCGCGGCTCATGCCGATCACCGCTGCCTTGGCCGCCTGGTAGACGGACAGGTTGGGCGTCATGGCGACGTAGCTCATCGAGCTCAGATTGACGATCGAGCCACCGCCGGCCTTCTTCATGCCGGGCGCCACCGCCTGGATGGCGAAGTACTGATGGCGGAGATTGACCGCCATGCGTTCGTCCCAGAACGTCTCGGTGACCTCGTCCAGCTTGTGGCGGTCGTCGCGGGCGGCGTTGTTGACCAGCGCTGTGATCGGTCCGTGCTTGGCCGCAGCGGCGGCGATCGCCGCCTGATAGGCCCCGGTGTCGCGGACGTCGCATTTCTGGAAGAGGGGCACGGGCTGCCCCCTGCCCTTGATCGCCTCGACCAGCGCCGCCGACGCCGTCTCGTCGACGTCGACGAAGCCGACCTTCGCGCCCTGGGCGGCGAAGTGCTCGACGATGCCGGCGCCGATGCCGGAACCGCCGCCCGAAACGAAGATCGACCGATCCTTGAGGCTCGGATAAGACGCGAAGCTCGGCATGAGCCCTCACTCCTTGGTAACGCGGAAGACCACTTCGCCGGCCAGACGATCGCCGCTGGCGAGGAGCCGGTAGCCCACATCCTCGACGCCGAGCGCATGGAGTGCAAACCCGTTATTGGCATGGCTCACGGGCTCGACGCAGAAATAGGACCGCCCCTCGGGGATGTAGATCACCGTATGGCTGAACACCGGGCTCGCCTCGAGATCCACCCGAAGCCGCCGGCTCGGCCAGGTGATGACGGCGCGCCCGTCCCAGCCGTCGAAACAGTTGTCGAGGGTGACGCTGGAGACCTTCCGCGGCGTCGAGAAGTCCATGCGTGGCGGGATGTCGACCCGGGTGGTGGGCAGTACCTCGGCATCCGCCAGCCAGACCCGGGAAAGGCGGCAGGAGAGC
>CAXNIC010000428.1:0-4309 GCA_964201945.1 Alphaproteobacteria bacterium | reverse complement strand
CGGGGGATGATCAACCTGCTTTGAGGATGACTCAGATGAGGAAATCGCTTCTTTCGGTCGTCGCCGCGACCGCGCTCCTGGCCGGTGCCAGCATCGCCACGGCCCAGACGTCGACCACGACGACCACCACGTGGAAGGACGACTATGGCGCCACCATCCGCCAGCACTCGACCACGCAGAGCTACAAGTCCTTCGACGATCCGGCGCTCAGCGTGCAGCTCGGCATGGCGCTGCCGCCGGCCGTCACTGTGCATCCGTTGCCCGAGACCGTCGTGGTCCCGCGGCGCGAGAGCTTCAGCTACAGCATCGTCAACAACAAGCCGGTGATCGTCGAGCGCGACAGCCGGAAGGTCATCCACGTCTACAACTGATCATGATGCGATCGGCTCGGACTCCCTCCCTCGCGTCGTACGCGGGGGAGGGTGTTCCGAAAGACGCGGCGCGGCTTTTGCGCGCGCAGCGGGGCGCATTTTGGCGACGGAACCTGCATCCGCCGGGGCCGTTGTCGGACGGGTTTTCATCAACTCGAATGGCAAAAAGGGAATACTCCGATGAACAAGACCCTTCTCTCGATCGCCACCGCGACCGCGCTCTTCGCCGGCGTCGGCATGGCCGCTGCCCAGTCGTCCACCACGACCACCACGACGTGGACCAACGACTATGGCACCACCATCCGCCAGCACTCGACCACGCAAAAATACGAGTCCTACAACGACGTGAAGATCCGCCCGCAGATCGGCATGGCCCTGCCGGACACCGTGGTCGTCCGCCCGCTGCCGGAGACCATCGTGGTGCCGAAGCGCGAGACCTACAGCTACGGCATCATCAACAACCAGCCGGTGATCGTGGAGCGCGAGAACCGCAAGGTCATCCACGTCTACGACTGACGGGATCGGACTCTCTGAGCTGGGCTACGGCCGGGGCGGCCAGCGTCGCCTCGGCCGTCTCATTTTCGGCGCGCGGATTCCGCGCAGGACGACTCGCCCTTTCGACCCCTCGAGAATGGTCACGGAACCGGTACCCGGGGCCGCCGTTCCTCCACCGGGGTTTTCCATCGATGCATCGTCACAAGGAATACTTAGATGAATAAGTCACTGCTCTCGATCGCCGCCGCCGCCGTGCTTCTCGCCGGCGTCGGTATCGCCTCGGCCCAGACCACGACGACCACGACCACCACCTGGACGAATGCCTACGGCACCCAGATCCGCGAGTACTCGACCACGCAGAAGTACGATTCCTACAGCGATCCGGCCTACAAGCCGCAGATCGGCATGGCGCTGCCGGGCACTGTTACCGTCTACCCGCTGCCGTCGACGGTCGTGGTTCCGTCGCGCGACACCTACAGCTATGGCATCATCAACAACAACCCGGTCGTGATCGAGCGCGACAGCCGCAAGGTCATCCACCTCTACTAGCCAATCGGCTGATCCCTCGAGGATCTCTCGCTTTTGCAGATAGGTCGGCGGCCGGGGCGGCATGATTGCTGCCCCGGCCGCTCCTATTTGGACGTGCTCACCTTCGCCGCCAGGTCGAGCGCCGACTTCGTGAGCGGCCCCTTCTCGATCGCTGCCATCGCGACCTCGAGCTGATCGACCGTCGAGGTGCCGACCAGCACGGTGGTCATCGCCTCAGTCGAAATCCCGAACCGCAGCGCCGCCTCGATCAGGCTGCCGGCGTGGCCGGCTGCGACCAGCGCATTGAAGCGATGCGCGGTCCTCGCATCGCTGGCATAGTCTGGCCCCGAGGCGATCGGCGGGACCACCGGAACACCGGTCGGGTGGCGCTGCTCGGTGCCGCTGAGCGCGCCGCCGGCGAGCACGCGGATGCCGATGGTGCCCATGCCGGCCTCATGTGCGCGGGTGGCGAGGTGCCTGAAGTCCTGCCCCGGCAATCCCGCCGGCAGCGGCCCGGCAGCGCTCGGGTTCAAGAGATTGAAGCAGATCTGCGCGGTGTCGAAGACTTTGGCTTCGACCACGCGATGCAGCAGCGCCGTGTCGCCGAGCGCGGTGATGCCGGCGAAGCGGATCTTGCCCTGGCGCTTGAGGGCCTCCAGTGCCGGCGCCACCTCGTCGATCACCGTCTCGGCCGGCAGCGGGCGGTCGTCGCCCGCGGCATCGATGCGGTTGTGAAGCTGCAGCAGGTCGACATGCGGGCGGCCGAGCCGGTTCAGGCTCGCTTCCAGCGAGTTGATGATCGCGGCGGCGACGTCGCCGCGGTCCTCCGGCCGGATGGTGAACTTGGTCGAGAGGAAGATCTCGGGCTTCAGCACCTTCAGCACGCGGCCGAGGTTCCGCTCGGAGGCGCCGTTGCCATACATCGGCGCGGTGTCGAAGAAGTTGATGCCGCGTTCCAGCGCGCGGGCGACGGCCCGTTCCTGCTCTGCCGCCTCACCCTTCACCATCATCCCGCCGACCGCGCCGCAACCGAATCCGAGGACCGAGAGCTTCACGCCGGTCGAGCCGAGGGGGCGGGTTTCCATGGGGCGAGATTCCTTTGTTGATGGCCGACGATAGCATGCAAGCGCTGTTGCCTCGCGCTGTCCGACCCGGTCATGCTGGCGCATGCCCATCGCCCTCGATCCCCGCCACTTCTCCGCCACGCCCGCCGAGGCCGACGAGAAGTTCGCCGCCGCCTGCCGCAAGGCCGGCGTCTCGCCCGTCGTCTTCACCCATCCGCTGAAGGGGCCGGACGGCGAGAACCTCGCCACCATGCTGGCCGAAGTCGGGCCGCCGGAGGCGCCGAAGTCGCTGATGGTGGTCTCGGGCACGCATGGCATCGAGGGCTATGCCGGCGGCGGCATCATGTGCCACCTGCTCTCGAACCCGGGCGAGGTCCGGCTGCCGGCCGACACCAACCTGGTCTTTGTCCACATGATCAACCCCTGGGGCCTCGCCTGGAACCGGCGGGAGAACGAAGACAACGTCGATCTCTTCCGCAACCTGCTCTATTGCGACCCGCCCTATGCCGAGAACCCGGGCTTCGATGCCATCGCCGAGTTCCTGACGCCGGCCGAGTGGAGCGGGCCGAAGCGCGAGGAGGCCGACCGCAGGCTCGCCTCCTTCGTGCAGCAGAACGGCGAGCGCGAGCTGATGCGGATCATGCGGGCCGGCCAGCACAAGCATCCTAAGAGCCTCACCTATCACGGCCGCGGGCCGACCTGGTCCAAGCGCGTCGTCGACCGCGTCATCGACGGCTGGCTGTCGAAGGCGAAAGCGGTGGCGACCCTCGACATCCACACCGGCTACGGCCCCTCCGGCGAGGGGCTGATCATGAGCTATGCCCAAGAGGGCTCGCCGGGCCTCAAGTGGTTGCGCGAATGGTATGGCGAGGTCCATGTCGCCGGCCACGACCCGCTGATCCCGACCCATGCGCGCTGGCCCTACGACATCGTCGCCGACCGGGTGCCCGGCGCGAAGGTGCGGACGGTGGCGCTCGAATACGGCTCCTCGCCCACCAACGAGCTCTCCTTCGACCTGGTGCGGGCGGCGAACTGGCACCACCTCCGCGGCAATCCCCTCTCGCCCGAGGCACGCGCGATCCAGACGCAGTTCCGCGCCCGCTTCTACGTCGAGACCGACGACTGGAAGACCCGCGTGCTCGGCCGCGGCATCGAGGTGTTCGAGAAGACACGGGACGGGCTGGAGAAGTGGGCCAGCTGAAGCGTCCTCAGGCCGCGCCGGCGAAGCAGAGCAGGTTGCCGTCGGGGTCGCGGACAATGCAGTCGAGGGCGCCCCAGGGCTGGCGGGCGAGCGGCTGGGCGAAGGGGACGCCGCGGGCCTCGAACTCGCGATGGAGCGCCTCCACCGCCTCAACCGGGATGTTGGCGGAGAGCAGGGTCTCGCGGTCGCGGAGCGCCGGATCGAGCACCGGCGCGTCCACATGGCGGAGGTTCAACGCGGCGCCGTCGCGGGCGACCTGGCCGTAGAAGGCGGGCTCGCCATAGAGGTAGGTGACCTTGAAACCGAGCCGGTCCCGGTAGAAGGCGACCGCCCGGGCCATGTCGGTGACGAAGACCTGGGGATAGGCCCCGGTCAGCCGGGGCATCGCAGCGATCGTCATGGCCTCGCCTCCTTCCTCGCAGCGGGGTTGCCTCGCCCGGCCGCCCTCGCCATGTTAGCCCCGATTCCCCACTCTTCCTCGCGAGCGTTCATGTCAGATCCGCGTCCCAAGACCGACGTCGCCATCATCGGCGCCGGCCCCGTCGGCCTCTTCGCCGTGTTCGAATGCGGCATGGTGAAGGTGAAGACCCATGTCATCGACGCTCTCGACATGCTGGGCGGGCAATGTGCCGCCCTCTATCCGGAGAAGC
>CAXNIC010000427.1:0-4331 GCA_964201945.1 Alphaproteobacteria bacterium | reverse complement strand
GCGTCCGCGCTCGGCCGGCAACAGGTCTTTCAGCAACCGCCATTCCGCTTCGCTCAGATCGCCTCGGCTCACGAATCCCTCCTCCAAGAGGAATCCTTGAATCAAGGTTCGAGTCACACGTCAATCACTTTGTAAACACCGCCTAGGCTTGTTTCAGTTTCGTGGAAGCAGCGAGGCGCACCTCACCCTTCGACACCGGCGAAGAAGACTTCGCCTTCGCTCAGGATGAGGTGATTGCGACATCGAGATTAGGGACACGATGTTCGAAGTCGTCCTCATCCTGAGCTTGTCGAAGGGTGAGACGTTCCTCGGCGTCGCCGCGAGATCGTTGCTTCGATATGGTGGATCAGGCTTTAGGCCTTCTTCTTCCGCACGCTTTCGTAGACGTGGATCGCCAGCGCCGTCCAGATGAAGCCGAAGGCGATCATGTGCGTGGTCGTGAACGTCTCGCCGAAGAGGCCGACGGCGAGCAGGAAGTTCAGCGACGGCGCGATGAACTGCATCAGGCTGACCGCGACCAGGGGAAGCCGCCGGGCCGCCGCGATGAACCAGATCATCGGCAGCGCGGAGACCAAGCCTGAGAAGATCAGCAGCGCCCAGGTCGAGAGGTCGGCGGTCGCGGTGGCGCTCTCCGGCCCGAGCCAGATCAGGATGCCGATCAGGAACGGCGACAGCAGCGCGGTCTCGACCAGCAGCCCCGACACCGGGTCGGCCGGCGCCAGCTTCCGCACCAGCGCGTATCCCGGCTGCGTCGCCGCCAGGCCCAGCGCCACCCAGGGGATGGCGCCGAAGCGGACGACCAGCACGGCGACGCCGACGGCGGCGAGGCCGATCGCGATCCCCTGCCGCGCGGTCGGCCGCTCCTTCAGGAAGACGACGCCGAAGACCGCGAGCATCAGGGGCGCGATGTAGTAGCCGAGGCTGGCCTCGAGCAGCCGGTCGACGGCGATCGCCCAGATGTAGATGAACCAGCTCGAGCTGATGGCGATGGCGGAGGCCAGGAAGAACAGCAGGCGCTTCACGGTGAGCAGAGCGCCCAGGCTGCGCCACTGACCGCCGGCATAGGCGATCAACGCCAGGAACGGCATCGACCAGACGATGCGGTGGGCCGTCACATCGAAGGCCGGCACATGGCCGAGCCATTTGAAGTAGATCGGAACCACGCCCCAGAAGACGAAGGCCGAGAGGCCGTAGAGATAGCCGGCGCGGATCGCTGCGGCGCCCGGCCCTTCAGCGGCCAAGAGCGACCTCGAGCCGGTCGAGCGCCCGGCTCAGGGTCTCGACCTCGCTGGCGAAGCAGAGCCGGAGATGTCCCTCGCCGCCGGGGCCGAAGGCGACGCCCGGCGCCAGGCCGACCTTGTGCTCGCCGGCAAGCCGGGTGGCGAAGGCCAGGCTGTCGGTCATGCCGTCGACGGCGAAGAAGGCGTAGAGCGCGCCCTCCGGCTTCGAGATGCGGATGCGCGGGTGGGCTGCGAGGCGCTGGTGGACGATGTCGCGCCCGCGCCGGAGGCGCTCGACCTGCGTGGCGACGAAGGGCTCGCCGTCACGGATGGCGGTGATGCCGGCCCATTGCACGAAGCTGGCGGCAGACGCGGTGTTGAACTCGGTCAGCTTGGCGAGGTCGTCGGTGACGTCGGCCGGCACCACCAGCCAGCCCAGCCGCCAGCCGGTCATCGACCAGTTCTTGGAGAAACTGTTGATGCCGATGACGCGGTCGTCGGGCTCGGCGACCGAGAGCACCGAGGGCGCGCGGTCGCGATCGAAGGTGATGCGCTCGTAGACCTCGTCGACCAGCAGCCAGACGCCGTATCGGCGGCAGAGATCCAGCGTCGCCTTCTGCTCCTCCGCCGTCATCATCCAGCCGGTCGGGTTGCAGGGCGAGTTGATGAACAGGGCCTTCGGCCGCCGCGCGATGGCGTCGGCGAGCTTCTGCATGTCGAGCGACCAGCGCCCATCCTTCACCGCGAGCTCGATCAGCTCGACCTTGGCGCCGGCGAGCCGGGAGGCTTCCGAGATGTTCGGCCAGAGCGGGCTGGTGGTGAGCACGGTGTCGCCGGGATCGACCAGAAGCTGGACCACGAGCTGGATCGCGCTCATGCCGGACGCGGTGACGACGATCCGCTCGGGCCCGATCGGCCGACCCTTGAGAACGGACTGGTATGCGGCGATCTCCTGGCGAAGCTCGGGCACGCCGAGGCTGGGCACGTAGTAGGTCTTGCCCGCAGCCATCGCCTTGGTCGCCGCCTCGCAGATGAAGGCCGGGGTCGGCAGGTCGGGCTCGCCGAACCAGAGGCGGATGATCTCCGGATCGGCCATGAACGGGTTGGCGACCTCGCGGATCTTCGAATCGGCGAGCGCGCTGACCAGCGCCCGGACGCCGGGGCGGCTGACGGCTTGGGTATTCATGGAGCGCTCTCTACTAGGCTTCCGGCTTTTGCGCCACTTGCAGGACCTGCGCCGGCTCCTGCCCGAAGACCTTGACGAAGGCAGGTCCCAGTTCGGTCCGCATCTGGTCGTCGATCGCCAGCGGCCCCTTGGCGAAATCGTTGCCGGCCGTGAGGTTGCGCCGGCACAGCTCGATATAGGCGTCCATCAGCTCGGAGAACGCGAGGAAGCCCGGGCAGCCGATGATCTCGGATCGCACGCGGAACACTGCCGAAACCCCGCCCATGCGCTTCAGCATGTTCTGGAGGTCGGTCACGCGGTTCTGGTCTTCGATCACCGTCGGGTCTCCTTTTGGGGCCGCGGGGCCTGACCGACCTTAGCGGCATTCGCCGCAGAGGCGCCAGCATCCGCCGCGTCGTCCTCGCCCTCCCAGATCTCGATGCGGTTCCGCCCGCGGTCCTTCGCCTGATAGAGCGCCGCATCGGCGCGGGCGATCACCTCCTCGATCGAGGCATCGGGCGCGAGCGAGGCGATGCCGAAGGAGGCGGTGACCGGCAGCGATTTCCCGCCGGCGAGCGGGATCGGCCGCTCGTCCAGCCGCTCGCGCAGCCGGTCGAGAGCGACGATCGCCTGCTCGGGCGTGGTATCGGGCAGGCAGAACAGGAACTCCTCGCCGCCGTAGCGGAACAGCGCGTCGTAGGGGCGAAGCCCGGAGAGGAAGATCTCGGCCGCCGCCGCCAGCACCTGGTCGCCGACGACATGGCCGTGCGTGTCGTTCACCTTCTTGAAGTGGTCGAGGTCGCCGAGCGCCAGGCAGCAGGGCTGCTTCGAGCGCCGGGAGCGGCTCTTCTCGCGTTCGAGCTCGGCCAGCATGCTCTGGCGGTTCTGCACGCCGGTCAGCGGATCGAGCTCGGCCAAGGCGGCGCGGAAGGCCTTTCCCAGACGCTTGGCATACACGGCGAAGGCGTCGACCTTGTCGATGAAGGCGTCGTACTCCTCGGGCGGCAGGCGCGTGTCCTTGATGGCGCGCGTCGCCAGCCAGCCGGCATGCGCGTACATGCGCTTGTGCGCCTCGGCCAGCGAATGGAACGCGGTCTGGTCGACCAGGCCGTCTTCCTTGTGCAGGTCGTACCAGGAGCCGAAATGGGTCAGGAAATGCGCATTCTCGCTGACCAGGTCCTTGGGCGGCGGCGTGGTCTTGGCCAGTACCGCCCGGTGCCAGCGCCGGAGCCACTCTGCAACCTCCGCGTCGGCGGCATCGAGCACGCCCAGAATCTGCTCGATCGAACGGCGGGAGAGGGAGTGGAGGACCTCGGACATCTTGGTGATGCTAACCCGTCCGAAGCCAGACCGTTGCGACCATATCTAGACCGCCAGTTCCGGCCGGCCGCGGAAATGCTCGAGCGCCTCCGGATTGGCCAGGGCCTCGACATTCTTGATCGGCCGACCCATGACGACGTTGCGGACGGCGAGCTCGACGATCTTGCCCGACTTGGTGCGCGGGATGTCCTGGACCTGGAGGATGAGGGCCGGCACGTGGCGGGGCGTCGCCCCTTCCCGCACCTGCTTCCTGATGCGGTCGATGATGTCCTTGGTCAGTGCGATGCCCTCGCGGAGCCTGACGAAGAGGACGACGCGGACGTCGTTCTGCCAGTCCTGGCCGATCACCAGGCTCTCGATCACCTCGTCGATCTTCTCGACCTGGCGGTAGATCTCGGCAGTGCCGATACGCACGCCGCCGGGATTGAGCGTGGCGTCCGAGCGGCCGTAGATGATCATGCCGCCATGCGGCGTCAGCTCGACATAGTCGCCGTGGCACCAGATGTTCGGGTAGCTGTCGAAATAGGCGGCGCGGTACTTGGCGTCGCCGGGATCGTTGTAGAAGCCGATCGGCATGCAGGGGAACGGCTTGACGCAGACCAGCTCGCCCTTCTCGCCGACCACCG
>CAXNIC010000426.1:0-4346 GCA_964201945.1 Alphaproteobacteria bacterium | reverse complement strand
CGGCGCTGCGCGTCGACACCCGCGGTTCCGGCGACTCCGACGGCGTGCTCGTGGACATGTGGACGGAGGGCGAGATCGATGACGGCCAGGACATCATCGCCTGGCTGACCAGGCAGCCCTGGTGCACCGGCAAGGTCGGGATGATCGGGAAGTCGTGGAGCGGCTTCTCAGGATTGCAGGCCGCCGCGCGTCATCCCGACGCTCTCAAAGCCATCGTCACCGTCTGCTCGGCCGAGAACCGCTACACCACCACGCTTCACTACACCGGCGGCTCGATGCTGACCGACAGCGTCTGGTGGGGCTCCTCGATGCTGCTGTTCAACTCCATGCCGCCGGACCCGGAGATCGTCGGCAAGGACTGGTCGACGACCTGGAAGGCGCGGCTGAAGGCCAACAAGCCGATGCTGTCGGACTGGCTGGATCACCCCCATCTCGACGACTACTGGCGCGAAGGCTCGGTCGAGCCGCATCTCGGCGACATCAAATGCGCGGTCTATTCGGTCGGCGGCTGGGCCGACTATCTCTCGCGTGCTGTGCCGCGGCTGATGGCCGGGATCAAATCGCCGCGGCGGGCGCTGATCGGCCCCTGGGGACACCAGTACCCGCAGGACGCGACGCCCGGCCCGGCGATAGGCTTCCTGCAGGATTGCGTCCGCTGGTGGGACCGCTGGCTGAAGGATGTGGAGAACGGCATCGACAAGGAACCGATGCTGCGGATGTGGATGCAGGACTCGGTCCGGCCGAAGTCGGACTATGCCTTGCGACCCGGCCGCTGGGTGGCGGAGAAAAGCTGGCCGACACCCCGCATCAAGCCGAAGGTCCTGGCGCTGAATGTAGGATCGCTTGATCGCAAGGCCGGGCCGGAGCACGCGCTCACGCACTCATCGCCGCAATCCAACGGGCTCTGTTCGCTGGAATGGCTCGGCGGCGGCGTGCCTGGAGAGCTTCCGAGCGACCAGCGCGAGGATGACGGCCGCTCGCTGGTGTTCGACACCGCCCCCCTGGTCGAGCGCATCGAGATCCTGGGCGAGACCGTGGTCACGCTCGAGCTCACCGTCGACAAGCCGGTGGCACACGTGATCGCACGTCTCTGCGACGTCCATCCCGACGGCGCCTCGACCCGCGTCACCTTCGGCTCGCTGAACCTCTGCCATCGCGACTGGCACGAGACACCGACGGCGCTGAAACCGGGAAAGCGCTACCGCATCGAGATCCGGATGCCGACGGTCGCCTATGCCTTTCCGGTCGGGCATCGCATCCGGCTCGCGCTCTCCACAGCCTATTGGCCGATCCTGTGGCCCTCGCCGGAGCCGGTGCTGCTCACCGTCCTTACGGCCAAGAGCACGATCGCGCTGCCGGTACGAAAGCCAGATCCGAAGGATGCGGATCTCCCGGCCTTCGGCAAGCCGGAGAACGCGCCGGTGGTGCCCGTCACCAAGATCCGGGACTCGGTGCTGCGCCGCTCGATCGAGCGCGAGCCGCGCTCCGGTCATACCACCGTCACCCTGCATGGCGAGGGCGGCGGCCTGCTCGGACCTTTGGCGCATTACCGCATCGATCCGATCGGCACCGAGATGGCGCATTCGATCACCAAGCGCCTCGACATCGACGACGACGATCCGCTCTCGGCCCGCGCCGAGGTGACCCAGACCATGGCGATGGGCCGCAAGGGCTGGCGCGTCTCGATCGCGGTCTCGATGGTGCTGACCTGCGACAAGACGCATTTCCACGTCGAGGCGGATGCGACCTCGTCGCTGAACGGCAAGGAAGTCAGCTCGCGTCGCTGGAAGACGAAGCATAAGCGGAAGCTGTTGTAGCTCTTCGGAACCCTCTCCCATTTTTTCTTCATCCTCCCCCTTGATGGGGGAGGGCAGGGTGGGGGTGGAGCCACAGTCTCGATCGATCCGCCCCCCACCCTAACCCTCCCCACGGGGGGGAGGGGATACGAGGAGGGAGCGGATGCCCCTCTACTTCCCCCGCGTGTGCGGGCAGCCGTGCTGGCTGTCGGCTTCGCCGACATAGACTGTGATCGTGTGGTCGTCCTCGTCCTCGATGAAGGTCGCGGTGAAGACCAGCGTGGCCGTGGTGCTGTGGTTGTGGATCTGGTGCGGCGTCTTCCGGGGGATGACGACGACCGTGCCGGGGGTGAGCGGCGTGTCCGGCAGGTTGTCGATCATGACGAGGCCGTCGCCGCTGATGACATGGAGATACTCGACGGAATCATGCTGATGGCGATGGCCGTCGCGGTCGGCGGCGACGGTCACCTCCAGCATCAGGATCGAATGCCCGGGATTGCCCGGGATCGGCGACTCCGGCAGCAGCACGCGGCATTGGATCGCCGGGGTGCGGGGCGCCTGCGCGGCGGCGGGAAGGCTCGAGAGGGCCAGCGCGAGGGAGAGGCAGGCGAGAGCGAACGGACGGATCATGGAAAGCTTTCGAAGTGCGGGGACGGGCGGCGACATTCCTCCAATCGGCGGCGGCTGGCCAGCCCGAAGGGGCCGATAACCCCGGCCAATCGACATCCATAAGAATAAGTACGTGGGCCAGCCCGCCTCGCCAGCCCTAGACTTTTCGCCGGAGGGGTGAAATCCGGGCACTCCGCGATGCGCCACCGGATGAGATCGAGGGGATCCGAACATGCAGCCCACGCGTATCTTCGCCGGTGCTTATCTCGTCGCCTCGCTCATCGCCGCCGGACCGGCGCTGGCGCAGAAGAAGGGCGGCGACCTGACGGCGCTGCTCTATGCCAGCATCAACAGCGTCGACCCGCATTTCACCGGCACATATCCGGCCCGCAGCATGATCCTCGGCATGTACGAGACGCTGGTGACGGTCGACGAGAACGGCGGCACCATTCCGATGCTGGCCGAGAAGGTCGACATCTCGGCCGACGGCCTCACCTACAGCTTCCCGCTCCGCAAGGGCGTCAAGTTCCATACCGGCAAGGAGATGACCTCGGCCGACGTGAAGGCGTCGCTGGAGCGCTTCGCCAAGATCAGCCCCGGCCGCGCCGCGATGGACGCGGTGGCCTCCTTCGAGGCGCCTGAGAAATACCTCTTCGTCATCAAGCTGAAGGCGCCGAGCGCGTCCTTCCTCGACCGCATGGCGGCGCCGACCTCGCCGGCGACGATCATCCCCGAGGAAGAAGCGGCGAAGGAGATCAACAAGACCGGCAATATCTCGACCGGGCCGTTCCAGTTCGTCGAGTGGGTGCCTGACAGCCATTTCCGCATCAAGCGCTTCGACGGCTATGCCAAGCGGGACGGCGGCGGCGAGCGCACTGGCTTCGGCGGAACCAAGACCGTCTATCTCGACACCGTCACCTTCAAGTCGGTCACCGAGGCCTCGGCGCGCGTCGCCGCGCTCGAGGCCGGCCAGGCGCATCTGGTCGAGGACCTGCCCGGCCCGTCGGCCGAGCGGCTCAAGTCGAATCCGAAGGTCAAGATCCACAACATGCCGACCTTCCAGATGCCGGTGATCTATCTGAACCACGCGCTGGCCCCGACCACCGATCTCAAGGTGCGCCAGGCGATGCAGGCCGCCGTCGATGCCGAGGAGGCCCTGGGCGCCGCCGCGGCCGGCGCGCCCTACGTCGTCCAGCACGCTTGGGTCTACAAGGGTCATCCGATGTACTCGGATGCCGGCAAGGCGCTCTACAACATCAACAACGTCGCCAAGGCGAAGCAGCTCCTGAAGGAGTCGAGCTACAAGGGCGAGGAGATCCTGTTCAACGTCGGCAATCTGGGATTCATGACCCGCTATGCGGTGATCGTGGCCCAGGGGCTGAAGGAGGCGGGCTTCAACGTCAAGATCCAGACGATGGATCTCGGCACGCTGTTCAGCGTCGCCGGCAAGGACGAGGGCTGGCATCTCACCACCTCCGGCTTCGGCTCGCAGCCGCTGCTCGGCCCCTACCTCTACCAGCCGATCCTGGTCGGCCCGGCGAACCTGTCGCGGCGGAAGAACGACACGGTCATGGAAGCGGCCTGGGCCAAGTTCGACGGCTCCCGCGACATGGCGATCCGCCAGGCTGCCTGGAACGACATCACCCAGCGCACCTACGACGAGGCCTATTTCATCAAGCTCGGCGATCTCGGCATGACCCATGCCGCGGTCGCCAACCTCGCCGGATTCAAGGTCTATCCGGGCGCGCTTCGCTTCTGGGACGTCTGGCTCGACTAGGGCGGGCGCGGGGAAGGACGGCGAAGCGGCGGGCGGTGTAACCTCGCGCCATGGGGCGATACCTAGCCAGGCGGCTGATCACCACCTTCGTCGTCCTGCTCCTGGTCAGCTTCATCTCCTTCTGCATCATGCAGATGGTGCCGGGCGACCCGGCGCTGGTGATG
>CAXNIC010000425.1:0-4349 GCA_964201945.1 Alphaproteobacteria bacterium | reverse complement strand
GTCGAGGCCGCCCGAGAAGGCCAGGCCGACTTTTTCGCCCTTCGGAAGCTCGGAAAGAATTCTACCCATGGGGACTTGATCTCCAACCCGCGTCGAATGCCGCCTCTCTATAGGGGGTCGGCGCAACGCCGACAACGGCCCTCGGCAGGACGGCCGGCTTGTGCGGCGATCCGCCCTGGCGCAGCATTATCTCCAGTCTCCGACACTCCGAACAGGAGCAAGAGCCATGAAGCTACCGAGCCTTCTTCTCCAGGGCGCCGCCCTCCTGGCGTTCGCGGCATCTCCCGCGACGGCGCAGCCGGCGGCACCCACCCCGTCCGACAGCGAGATCGCCGGCGTCGTCTCCGGTCCGAACGGGCCGGAGGCCGGCGTCTGGGTGATCGCCGAGGCCGAGGGCCTGCCGACCAAATTCGCGCGCATCGTCGTCACCGACGACCAGGGCCGCTACCTGCTGCCGGCTCTGCCGAACGCCCGCTATTCGGTCTGGGTCCGGGGCTACGGCCTGGTCGACTCGGCAAAGCAGCCGGCCGAGCGCGGCCGCACCGTCAACCTGACGGCGACGCCCGCCCCGGATGCCGCCGCCGCCGCCAAGGTCTATCCGGCGATCTACTGGTATTCGATGATGAAGATCCCGCCGGATGCCGAGTTCGGCGGCAAGAGCGACATCCCCGATACTGTGACCAGGGCCGGCTGGCTGATGGCGATGAAGAGCAACGGCTGCATTGGCTGCCATCAGCTCGGCCAGGAATCGACCCGCACCATCCCGGCGTCGCTCGGCGAGTTCGAAAATCACGAGGACGCGTGGATCCGCCGCGTGCAGTCCGGCCAGTCGGGCGAGCAGATGGTGAACCAGCTCGCCGGCAATCTCGGCGGCGCGCCGTTCAAGTATTTCGCCGACTGGACCGAACGCATCGCCAAGGGCGAACTGCCGCATACGCGCCCGAAGCGCCCCGAGGGCGTCGAGCGCAACATCGTGGTCACCTCATGGGAATGGGGCGATCCGAAGAAGTACCTGCACGACCTGATCGCCTCCGACCGACGCATCCCCACGGTCAATCCGTACGGACCGCTGTTCGGTTCCCCCGAATATTCGGGCGACGACTTCCCGATCCTCGATCCGAAGACGCACACGGTCTCCCGCTTCAAGGCGCCGGTGAAGGACGGCACCAAGGAGGCGCTGGGCCCGGGCCATGCGGCGGGCCTCGAAGTCGTGGCGCCGTCGCCCTATTGGGGCGAGGAGAAGATCTGGGACACTAGGAACAACAACCACAACGGCATGTTCGACCGGCAGGGTCGCGTGTGGTTCGCCGCACGCTTCCGCGAGGCGCCCACGCCCGACTACTGCCGGAAGGGCTCCGAGCATCCGTCCGCCAAGCTGTTCCCGCTGGAGCGCAACAACCGGCAGGTGACGATCCTCGATCCGAAGACCATGGCCTATCGCTTCGTCGACACCTGCTTCGGCACGCATCACCTGCAGTTCGGCTACGATGCCAACGACACGCTGTGGACCTCCGGCGGCGGGCCGGTGCTGGGCTGGGTCAACTCGAAGCTGCTGGACCAGACCGACGACGCGGCGAAGGCGCAAGGCTGGACCGCGTTCATCATGGACACCAACGGCAACGGCAGGCGCGACGACTATGTCGAGCCGGACCAGCCGGTCGATCCGGCCAAGGACATGCGCTTCGGGGGCGGCTTCTACGCGGTGATGCCGAGCCCGGTCGATGGCTCGATCTGGGGAACCCAGGCGGCGTTCGGCGCCGGCAACCGTCCGGGTGCGGTGATCCGCGTCGATCCCGGCCCGAATCCGCCGGCGACGGCGCTGACCGAAGTTTACGTTCCGCCGATGCCGGGCTTCGGCATCCGCGGCGGCGACATCGACAAGAACGGCGTCGTCTGGGTGTCGATGGCGAGCGGCCATCTCGGCAGCTTCGATCGCCGCAAATGCAAGGTGTTGAACGGCCCGACCGCGACCGGCAACCACTGCCCGGAAGGCTGGGCCTTCCATCAGTATCCGGGGCCGGGCTTCGAGGGCCTCGGCGAGAATTCGGCGGAGTCGAGCTATTACACCTGGGTCGACCAGCACAACACCTTCGGCCTCGGCGAGAACGTGCCGATGTCGACCGGAAACCTGAACGACGGGCTGGTGGCGCTGAGGGACGGCAAGATGATCACGCTGCGCGTCCCCTACCCGCTGGGGTTCTACGCCAAGGGCTTCGACGGCCGCATCGACGATCCCGATGCCGGCTGGAAAGGCCGCGGGTTGTGGACCACCTCCGGCGACCGCACGCCCTGGCTGATGGAAGGCGGCAAGGGCGCGAAGCCCCGCGTCGTCCAGTTCCAGCTCCGGCCCGACCCGCTGGCGCGATAAGTGCCTTTGGAACCCCTCCCTCGGCGAAGCCGGGGGAGGGCAGGGTGGGGGCCGAGCGTAGCGAGGTCGTGCTCTCTCGCGGCGCATAACTTCCAACCTCGCTGACGCTCGGCCCCCACCCCATCCCTCCCCCGCGCTTCGCGCGAGGGAGGGGGGTCGATCTGCGATGGATCGGCGCACCCGGCTCGGAAAGCGTTGCCAGCCACCGATGGCGGACTAGATAGAGATCATGTCTTCCGCCGCCGAGCGCCGTATCCAGATCACCGAGTCCGTCGCCGCGGCGACCGGCATCGACGAGGCGATGATCGAGCGCCTGGTCCGCAGCTTCTACGGGCGCATCCGCACGGATGCGGTCCTCGGGCCGATCTTCGAGGCCCGGATCACCGACTGGGAGCCGCATCTGAAGCGCATGTGCGCCTTCTGGTCGTCGGTCACGCTGCTGACCGGCCGGTATTCGGGCCAGCCCATGCGGGTGCATGCGCCTCTGCCGATCGACGCCACCCATTTCGACCGCTGGCTCGGGCTCTTCACCGAGGCCGCGGCCGAGGTCTGCCCGCCGGAAGCGGCCCGGCACTTCGTCTTCCGCGCAGGCAAGATCGCCGAGAGTCTGGAACTCGGCATCGCCGTCGGCCAGGGCGTGACGCTGAAGCGCGGCGAACGCTTCCTCCGTCCGTGACCCCGACCTGGGATGAGGTCCGCGCCTGGCGCCGCGAGCAGCGGGCGAGGCTGATCGCCTATCGCTCCGGGCTAGCCCGCGAACAACGGGACGTGGTGCGGGATCGCGTCGTCCCTCTCCTCCGGCAGGTGCCCGGCCTGGCGCAAGCCACCATCGGCTTCTATTTCCCGTTCAAGGGCGAGATCGACCTCCGCCCCCTGCTGCGCGAACTGGTGGCAAGCGGCGCCAGGGCGGCGCTGCCGGCCGTGGTCGAGAAGGCGAAGCCCGTCGAGTTCCGCACCTGGTATCCCGGCGTCACCATGGAACGCGGCATCTGGGACATCCCGGTGCCAACCCCCGGCAACCCCGTCCGCCCGACCCTGCTGTTCGTGCCCCTGGTGGGCTTCGATGCCGCCGGATATCGCCTCGGCCACGGCGGCGGCTACTACGACCGCACGCTGGCGGTGCTCTCACCGAAGCCGCTCTGCATCGGCGTCGGCTACGAGGCGACGCGGCTGGACACCATCCACCCGCAACCCCACGACATCCCCATGGACGCGATCGCCACCGAAGCGGGACTCACCTGGTTCGAGCGCGCGAAATTGAACCCTCATTTCTAACCGTGGCGGATCTGCTTGCACGGTGCGGACGGAAGGTTTCAGCTAGGCGCCTTCCTTCTCGTTTCAGGGATCCCGCCATGCCGAACGATGCCGCTGCCCCCGCCCGTACCGCCGCCTCGCGCCTGACAGGTGCGGTCAAGGGCAAGGTCGAGATCCTGCGCGACCGCAACGGCGTGCCGCACATCTATGCGAGCTCGACCGCCGACCTCTATTACGGCCTTGGCCTCGCCATGGCCGAGGACCGGCTCTGGCAGATGGACCGGCTGCGCCGCCGCGCGCTCGGCCGCCAGGCGGAGGTCATGGGGCCGGCGTATGTCGCCAGCGATATCGCGCACCTGACCGTCGGCATCGATCTGGTCGCCGCCGCCGAGGTCTCGAAGCTCGACGGCAAGACCTATGAGGCGCTGGCCGCCTATGTCGCCGGCATCAACCGGCAGATCCAGGTGTTCGGCAAGAAGCTGCCGCCGGAGTTCAAGCTGCTGGGCTACGCGCCCGAGCCCTTCACCGTCGGCGACATCGTCGCGATCGCGCGCGGCTTCTGGTGGTCCTTGAACGGTCGCATCGACCGGCTGACCGCGGCCGAGGCGGCGAAGCTGCTGCCCGAAGAGTTCCGCGAGATCTACCTGACGCCGGAAGCCTCCGAGCATGTGGTGCTGCCGGACGGCGGCTCGCTGATGGCGGGCAGCGACGACCAGACCGGCTCCAA
>CAXNIC010000424.1:0-4372 GCA_964201945.1 Alphaproteobacteria bacterium | reverse complement strand
GAATTGGATGTACCGAAATCAAGGCCGCACCAGGCCATGGGCCCCTCCCGGGGATTGAGTGGTGGAGGGCCATTCAATTAGACGCCTTTTCAGGCCGTTGCCAGCTAGTTTCTTTGGCGGTAAGGTCTCGGTGCCTAGGGGTTGCCGCCGGTATCCCCTTGGTTCTCCAAGGACAGACGATGGCGACGCGCGCCCCTCCGGTTCGGGCGCAACGCCTGCGTGCTTGGCGCCTGCGCCCGGAAGCCGCATGATCCGCGTCCGGAGATGGCGGGGGGGGGATGAGGCGGCGAGACTTCGTTTCGCTTCTTGGCGCGGCAGCGACATGGCCCGCGGCCTTGCAAGCGCAGCAGGCGCCGCCCCTGAAGGTTGTCGGCCTCGTGTCGCCGGGGTCCAAGCCTGCCCTCGGGCTCGATGCGCCCAATCTCCTGGCGTTTCGTCGTGGGCTCCGCGAAAGCGGCTATGAGATGGACCGCTCGATCCACCTCATGGTTCGCTGGGCCGCCGGCGACATGGAGCAGGCGCGGCGTCACCTCGCCGAGATGGTCGACGCTGGTGCCGCCGTGCTGGTGACGCCGAGCTTTCCGATCTCGCAGGCGGCGGCAAACCTGACACACACGGTTCCGGTCATCACCATCAGCTCCGATCCTGTCGGTACCGGTCTCGTCTCGAGCCTGACGAGACCGACGGGCAACGTCACGGGCCTCTCTTACATGACGCCCGAGCTCAACGCCAAGCGCCTGGAACTGCTAACGGAGGCGGTTCCGGGTCTCCGCCGCGTCGCCCTCCTGATCAATCCGAAAAACAGCCATGAACGCCTCGGGCTCGTTCAGACGGAGGCCGCCGCCCGTACGCTCGGGCTCGAGATCGTCGTCGTCGAGATCGAGAGTGCAGGCGATCTAGAGGCGGCGCTCGCGCGCGTGGAGTCCGCCAAGCCCGACGCGCTCTTTCCGTTCGAGAACCCGGTTACGGTGACGCATTTCCGCCGGATGATCGAGTTCGCCAACGGGATCCGCCTGCCGACGATGTTCGAGCTCACCGACTTCACCGGCAGTGGTGCCCTTATGGCCTATGGCCCAAGTTATCGCGAGCTGTTCACCCGCGCCGGCGTCATTGCCGGGCGGCTACTCCGCGGCGGCATGCCCGCTGATCTGCCGATCGAGCAGCCGACGAGCTTCGAGTTCTCGATCAATCTCAGGACCGCCAGGGCGCTGGGACTGATCTTGTCGCCGCCGATTCTGGTTCGCGCCGATGAGGTGATCGAATGAAGCGCCGCGCGTTCATCGCCGGAAGCCTGGCGACGGTTTCCACGTTGCATTCGGCGATGGCCCAGACATCAGCAAAGCCGAAGCATGTCGGCTTATTCCATGTCGGCCTCGACCATGTGCCGCCGTCGGTTTCGGCTCTTCGCAGCGGCCTTGTCCGCCTCGGCTACAAGGATGGCGCAAGCCTCCGCTTCGACTGGCGTAACCAGGCCAGCGAGGCGACGGCGCGCCGGGCTGCTGCTGATTTCATCCGTGAAGGCGTCAACATCATCGTTCCGATCGAGAACCAGGCCCTGCGGGCGGCGGCCGTCGCCACCAAGCGGGTGCCGATATTCTTCATGCAGGTCGTCGACCCGGTCGCCGAGGGCGTCGTGCAGACTTTCGCGCAGCCCGGCGGAAATGTCACCGGCTTGGTCGCACCGGATCTGACGGCGAAACGGGTCGAGGTCTTCTCGGAGCTCGAAGGCGTGCCGCGTCGCCTTCTCGGCCTCACCACCGTCAATGATGCCAGGACGGAGTCGCTTCGACTGGTCCGCACCGTGGCCAGGAGCCGGAACGTCGAGCTGGTCGAGCGCAGCATCGTGACGCGGAGCGACATTGAGCGCGCGTTTCGCGAGTTCGGTCCCGGCGAGGTCGGCGCTGTCGTCATGATGTCGCTGAGCCTCGGGACCAACTTCCACACCGAGATGCTGACATTCGCGGCGCAACGGGGTGTCCCCATCATCGCCCATCGCCTGGAATGGGCGGAGGATGGCGCGCTGCTGTCCTATGGTGTCGACTTCACCGAGATGGGCCGCGTGGCTGCGCTGTACGTCGACAAGATCCTGAAGGGCACGCCGCCCGCCCAGATACCCGTCGACGAGGCGGCGGGAATCCGCCTGATCGTCAACCTGAAGACTGCAAGAGCGCTCGGCATCACGATTCCAACCGCCCTCCTGCTCCGTGCCGACGAGGTGATCGAGTGAGCGACGGCTCCGCCGCGGCGGGCGTTGCGGCGGAGGCCGCTCGTCCGCCGATCCGGGCGCGGGGCCGGCTGTTCCGCAAATACGTGCTGCTGTTCGCGTCGGTGGTGAGCGCTGCCCTCTTGGCCAATGGCCTGGTCGAGATCTGGTTCCTCAACCGCGACCAGACAGCCCTGCTGCTCCGCGTGCAGCACGAGCAGGCGGAGGCGGCGGCGACCAGGATCGGCCAGTTCGTCAAGGAGATCGAGGGGCAGCTGGGCTGGACCACGCAGCTGCCGTGGTCGACCGGGGCGATCGACCAGCGGCGCTTCGACGTGCTGCGTCTGCTGCGCCAGGTGCCGGCGGTGACCGAGTTGACCCAGATCGACGCCACCGGCCGCGAACGGCTGCGTGTCTCGCGCTTAGCGATGGACGTGATCGACAGCCGGCAGGATCTGTCGCGGGAGCCGAAATTCGCCGAGGCCGTGGCGCAGAAAGTCTACCACGGGCCGGTCTACTTCCGCCGCGAATCCGAGCCCTACATGACGCTCGCCGTCGCCGGCGCCAGGCGCGATGCCGGCGTTAGCGCCGCCGAGGTCAATCTCAAGTTCATCTGGGACGTGGTGTCCCAGATCAAGGTCGGCGAGGGCGGCAAGGCCTATGTCGTCGACGCGCGCGGCCGGCTGATCGCCCACCCCGACATCAGCCTGGTGCTGCGCAACACCGATCTCTCCGAATACGCCCAGGTGAAGGCGGCGCGTGCCGCCGACGCGTCGTCGGAGCGCACGCTTACGACTACGGACCTGCAGGGGCTGCCGGTGCTCTCGGCCTATGCGGCGATCCAGCCGCTCGGCTGGTGGGTGTTCGCCGAGCTGCCGCTGGACGAGGCCTACGCGCCGCTCTACGCCTCGATCCAGCGCACCGGCATCGTCATGCTCCTCGGCCTGCTCGGCGCCGGCCTCGCCGCGCTGTTCCTGGCGCGCCGCATGGTCGTGCCGATCCAGGCGCTGCAGGCGGGGGCGGCGCGCATCGGCGCCGGCGAGCTCGGCGCCCGCGTCGACGTGACCACAGGCGACGAGCTGGAAACGCTGGCCGACCAGTTCAACACCATGTCCGGGGAGCTGCGCGACTCCAAGGAGCGTGCCGAGCGCATCGGCCGGCTGCGCCGGTTCCTCTCGCCGCAGATCGCTGGCCTGATCGAATCCTCGGGCGGGGATGCGCTGCTGGAGAGCCATCGCCGCGACATCACCGTGGTCTTCTGCGACCTCCGCGGCTTCACCGCCTTCGCCGAGGCGGCGCGGCCGGAGGAGGTGATGGACGTGCTCCGCGAATACCACGCCGCCCTGGGCGCCCTGATCCACCGGTTCGAGGGCACGCTGGAGCGCTTCCTCGGCGACGGGCTGATGGTGCTGTTCAACGACCCGCTGCCCTGCCCGGACCCCCAGGCGCGGGCGGTGCGCATGGCGGTCGCGATGCGCGAGCACGTCGCCGCTCTGGCCGCCGGCTGGCGCCGCTTCGGCCACGATCTCGGCTTCGGCATCGGCATCGCCCACGGCCCCGCCACGCTGGGGCGCATCGGCTTCGAGGGCCGCTTCGACTATGCCGCCATCGGCTCGGTCGCCAACCTCGCCTCGCGCCTCTGCTCCGACGCGCTAAACGGGCAGATCCTGATCGAGGGCAGGGTCCAGGCGGCTGTCGACGGCATCGCCGAGATCGAGCCGGTCGGGGAGATGATGTTCAAGGGCTTCAAGCGGCCGGTGCCGACCTTCAACGTGAAGGGTGTGAGCGAAGAGGTCGCCGGGTAAGGCGCGGCGTTGGCTCGCGTCCTCACCAGATCCCGATGTGAATCCCGCGCGCCCGGTGCGTGTCGGTGCGGGCCTCGACGTCGGCGTCTGACATGCGGGCGCGGGTCTTTCGCGACGCCATCCAGTCGAACAGGCGGTCCTTCATCTCGCGGCGCACGGCGGCGCGGCCGCGGTCTTCGCCCAAGTCGTGGTATTCGCCGGGATCGCTTTCGAGATCGAAGAGCTGGGGGCGGAAGCCCGGCCATTCGACGTATTTCCAGCGGCTCGTCCGCACCATGTAGCCCCGGCAGTCCTGCGGCTGACGACCGAGCGCTTTCCGGGCACGGCGGAAGCCGTAGTCGAGCTCGGCGAATACCGCGTCCCG
>CAXNIC010000423.1:0-4374 GCA_964201945.1 Alphaproteobacteria bacterium | reverse complement strand
AGTTCTGGCTGGAGCAGACCTCCGCCGACCGCTTCGACACCGCGATCGGCCCGCACCCGGTGTCATTGCGCCTGATCGGCCCGGCCGACGCCAAGTATCCGAAGGTCGAGGCGACCTTGGACGGCGGCCAGGTGCTGGTGTTCGAGCATCCGGTCCCGGCGCAGCTGGAACCCGGCCAGCTCGGCGTCTATGCCGGCACCTATGCGACGCCGGAGCTGCCGGTCTCCTACATCGTCGAGGCGATCGACGACCGGCTCTCGCTCCGGCTCGACCGCAGCTTCCCCAAGCCCGGCCGCCAGACCCTGACGCCGCTCGGCGACGACCTCTTCGTCGTGCAGCTGCCGTTCTTCTACAAGCCGGCGACCGGAACCATCAAATTCCTGCGCGGCCCCGGCGGCATGGTCGAGGGCCTCAGGATCAATCTCGGCCGCATCTCCAACCTCAGGATGACGCGCCGGCCGGGGTAGCCGAGCAATCGACTCGCATCGCAACTTCGTTCTTGATCTCGGAGTAGAAGAAGATGAGCGCAGGACGCGAGATCGCCCGAGGCGCCCTCATCTACGTCATCGCGCGCGTGATCGGCATGATCATAGTCAAGCTCCTACCGGTCGAGCTCGCGGTTCTCGTTGCGGTGGTGAGTTATCTAGAGCGCCTTCCATGGACGCTAATTCTCCTCTGCGCCGGAGCCATGTTTGCCTTCGTTTCGACTGGAGTCTTGAGATTCTGGGAGTGGCTGGAACGCCGAGACCCCGCAAGCAAGCTTGTGTTCGCCAACGCCTCGATTGGGCTCGGTTTGGGAAGAGACGCGACAACCGGGAAAGTGAAATCAATCGAAGCCATCAACCTCGGCCTTCACCTCCGGAATCACGCATCGTTCCCAATTTCATATGTAGTCGATGAGATCTCGTCCTCTTTTGAGGGCCGAGTTCAACCCAAGCCGGTATTCGATAACATGGGCGGGATCGTAGAGATGAATGGAGCAACGGAATTCAGTGACGCGTCCATCGATCTGGGCGGGCTACCAATCAAGCGGGTGATGGAAGGAACGCTGAAATTCAAACTCCGATATGGTCGAGAGGGATCTGAAAAGCATCGTATTGATAGGAATTTGAAAGTTTACCTAAGCGTCACCGAAGAAGGTCACGTTCAATCGAGATGGAATGACAGCGTTTAGGGTCAAAAATCTTAGAGTGCTCTTTGTTTTCTAGAGCAGTACTTCTGCCCGCGTAGTCTGAGTCCTGGCCGGCCAGGCTAACGCGCCATCGGCGGCAAAGGCACCGGCTTCGCGCGCTCCAGCACGCGCGCAGCACGCAGCACGGTGCCGTCGCGAAAGCGGCCGGCCGCGAGATGCACGCCGATCGGCAGGCCCTCGCCGTCGAGGCCCCAGGGGAAGCTCGCCGCCGGCTGTCCCGACATGTTGAAGGGGAAGGTGAACTCGGCCCAGTCGAGCCACCAGGACTGCGTCGCCGGGTCGGCCAGCTGGCGCCCGACCGGAAACGCGGTGATGCCCGAGGCCGGCGACAACAGCAGGTCGTAGCGATCGAGGAAGCGGCCGAGACCTTGCGCGACGGCGAGGCGCACGGCCTCCGCTGCCTTGAGGTCGACGGCGCGGATGGTCTCGGCATGAACCGCCATGCGTACCAGGTCCGGATCCATGACCGCGCGCTTCTCTGGCGGCAGGGTCAGCACGCCGCGGGCGACGCCGGTCGACCAGATCGTCAGTTCGGCTTGGCGCGGATCGCCGATGTCGGGATCCGCCGCCTCGACGATGGCGCCGGCTTCGGCAAGAACGCGCGCCGCGTCCTCGACCGCGGCGGCGATCTCCGGGCGTGCGCGAGTGAATCCGAGCGTGGTCGAGACCGCGACCCTGAGACCGGCGATGCCGCCCTCGACATCGTCGTCAGGCAAGTCGGGCAGCGAGAAGGGATCGCGCGGATCGGGGCCGGCCATGGCGGCCAGCAGCCGCGCCGCATCGTCGACCCGCCGCGCCATCGGGCCGAAATGGATGAAGGGGGCGTTGCCCGCCATCGGATGCATGGCAACCCGGCCGAAGGTGGGCTTCAGCCCGACCACGCCGCAGAAGCTGGCCGGGATGCGGATCGAGCCCGCGCCGTCGCTGCCGACGGCCGCCTGCCCGATGCCGGCGGCGACCGAGGCGGCCGCTCCGCCGGAGGACCCGCCGGCCTGGCGCTCCGGATGCCAGGGATTGCGGGTGAGGCCGGTCAGCGGGCTGTCGGAGAGACCTTTCCAACCGTTCTCGGGCGTCGTCGTCTTGCCGAGGAAGATCGCGCCGGCCGCACGCAGGCGCATGACCAGCGGCGCATCCTCGCCGGCGATGTCGGCGGGCGAGGAGGTGAGCGATCCCCGCCGCGACGGCCAGCCCTTCACCAGGCACTGGTCCTTGAGCGTGACCGGCACGCCGTCGAGGGCGCCGGCCGGCCGACCCTCCCGCCATCGCCGCTCTGACACCCGCGCCGCCGCCAGCGCCTCCTCCCGTGCCAGATGCACGAAGGCGTTCAGCTGCGGCTCGAGCCGGTCGAGTCGCGCATAGGCCGCCTCCACCGCCTCGACCGGCGAGAGCGAACGGTCGCGGAACCGGTCCAGGCAATCGCGGATCGAGTGGAGCGACGGGTCGGTCATGGCGCCGCACTCTATCAGGGGTGCCACCCCCGGCCACGTGCCTGCTATGGTCGCCAGCCCCGCCGGCGAAGGCGGTATCGACGGAGCTTCTAGATGACGGAAACGGCGACACTCGGTCCGAGCAGGGTGCTGGCAGCCTGGCGCGAGGTCGAGGCCGGGCGGATGACGCGGGAGGCCTTCCACGCGGCCGAGACCGAGGTCCTGGCGGGCTATCGCCGCCAATGGACCGAGGCGCTGGCCGGGTCGTCGACCGGAGACCTGGAGACCGCGGTGCTGACCGAGATCGGCGCCTGGCGGAAGGAGCCGGACCTGGCCAAGGTCCGCGCCCGCTGCGAACGCTCGCTGGCCCGCCTCAAGGACAAGTGGAACGACGTCGTCGGCGCAGAGGTCGCCTCCGAGCAGGTGGTCGCCTATTACGACACCGCCGACGACCTGATCGAGGAGCTGATGTGGTGGCATGCGCTCGACGGGGATACCTCGCCGCTGGCCTATGCCGTCTCGCTCGACTTCGCCCGCGCCAACAACCTGAAGCACCTGCTCGACTTCGGCTCCGGCGTCGGCGTCTCCGCCGTGCTGTTCCAAAAGCAATGCGAGACGATGACCTTGGCCGATGTCAGCTCGACCCTGCTGAACTTCTGCCGCTGGCGGGCCGAGCGGCGCGGCATCCCCGCCCGCTTCATCGACCTCAAGACCGAGAGCCTGCCGAAGGCCAGCTTCGACCTGGTGACGGCGATGGACGTGTTCGAGCACCTGGAAGATCCGGCGAAGGCGATCGACGATCTGGATGCGGCCCTCAAGCCCGGCGGCTACATCCTCGGCCGCTTCGCCGCCGACCCCGCCGACGACGACCGCCCGCAGCACATCGTGCATGACTTCCAGCCGGTGTTCCGGCGCTTCTCGGAGCTTGGCTACAAGGAAGCCTGGAAGGACCAGTGGTTCTGGGGGCACCAGGCGTTTCAGAAGCCGGCGTAAACGGGCTCCTCGCTTGGTGGCGTGGGGCTTGCGCTGCCTGCCCGCGCGTTGCTGCGCAACGCGCTACACAGGCATGCCGCCCCTCGCCGCTCGGAGAAGTCTATCTTTCGGAAACTTCCCGAGCGCGGGACGCGTACGCAAGCCGTGTAGCGCGATTGCGAAGCAACGCGCGGGCGGCTTGCGGGAGCGGACCGCACTCAGCGAGGGTCTGCATCTTCTAAGCTGCCCCTACACACGCTAAATTGCGCGGGCACCCAGTTGCGAGGCACCCATGATGGACGGCGGCGTACTCATCGGCGGCAAATGGCAGGCGGCGGCCTCCGGCGCGACCCTTCCGGTGATCAACCCCTCCGACGGCGAGACCTTCGGGAAGATCGCGCGCGGCGCCGCCGAGGACATCGACCGGGCGGTCAAGGCGGCGCACAAGGCGGCCGAAGGCGCCTGGGGCCGGATGCCGGCGGTCGAGCGTGGCCGCCTCCTGGTCAAGCTCGGCCTCGCCGTGCTCGCCAGCTATGACGAGTTGGTGCGTCTGGAAGCAATGGATACCGGCAAGCCGCTGAAGCAGGCCAAGGCCGACATCACCGCGCTGGCCCGCTACCTCGAATTCTACGGTGGCGCCGCCGACAAGCTGCACGGCGACACCATCCCCTATCTCGACGGCTACACGGTGCTGACGATCCGCGAGCCGCACGGCGTCACCGGCCACATCATCCCCTGGAATTACCCGGCCCAGATCGGCGGCCGCTCGATCAGCGGCGCGCT
>CAXNIC010000422.1:0-4380 GCA_964201945.1 Alphaproteobacteria bacterium | reverse complement strand
CAGTCCGACAGCACTTCCAGCAGATAAGCCTCGAACGGCTCGTCGGCGCGGTCAAGCTCGTCGATCAGCAGCACCGGTGACGGCGGCATGTGCGAGATCGCCTTCAGCAGCGGCCGCTCGATCAGGAAGCGGCGGTCGAAGATGTCGGTGGCGATGCGATCGCGGTCGCCGGAGCCGGCGGCCTCGGCCATCCGGATCTCGATCATCTGGCGGGCGTAGTTCCACTCGTAGACCGCCGAGCCGATGTCCAGCCCCTCGTAGCATTGCAGCCGGATCAGGTCGCGCCCGAGCGTCGCCGAGAGCACCTTGGCGATCTCGGTCTTGCCGACGCCGGCCTCGCCCTCAAGGAACAGCGGGCGCTTCAGCGAAAGCGCGAGATAGACGGCGGTGGCGAGCGAGCGGTCGGCGACATAGTCGCCCTTGGCGAGCAGCGCGAGCGTCGCGTCGACGGAAGCCGGAAGCTGGGTCATCTGGGAGGACGCATCCTTGACTGGAAGTCGGCCCCATCCTGCGCAGGCCCGGGCCGGGGTCAAGGAAAAGCCACGGGCGGAGCCCGCGGCATCCTTGCAAGCCTCGGATATGCAAGAGATTCGGCCTACATGCCGCGGAACGTCCCCTGCATCCCCTGCTCGGCATGGCCGGGGATGTTGCAGGCGAATTCCAGATCCTTGAGCGCGTTGCGGTCGGTGCCGAACCGCCAGACGATCTCCTTGGTCTCGCCCGGCTCGACGGTCACGACCTCGTCGTCGTCATGAACCATGTCCGGCAGCTTGGCCATCATCGCCCGGTGCGCCACGTGCTCGTCGCGCCGCGCAATGCCGAACTCGTGGCGGATCGAGCTCTTGTTGGTGATGACGAAGCGGACCGTCTCGCCCGGGCGCACCTGGATCTGGCGGAGGTTGTAGTCGCGGTCGCGGGCCTCGATCCTGACCACCCGCTTTGCGTCGGCGGCCTTGCCCGGCCCGCCCATCGCGGCCGCCTTCGGGCTTCCATGGGCGTGGCCGGTATCCGCGGAAGCCGGCCCGATGGCCAGCAGGAGCACGGCAGCCAGGGCGGCGCCGAAAGGAATGAGCTTCATCAGTTGGCCTTCCGGATCTGGATGATGGTCAGCGAACCGCCTTCCTTCTCGACGTCGAAGAGGACCTTGTCGCCGGCGGCGAGCCCGTTCAGCATCGCAGGATCGCGGGCCGGGAAGACCATAGTCATCGGCGTCGCCATGTCGTATTTCGGAATCGCTCCGTGGCGGATGGTGATCTTGCCGGCGGACATGTCGACCTTCCTCACCTCGCCGTCGATCATTGCGCTCTGCGCCAGCTGGACGGGCGCAGCCGCGGACGCCGGCGGCAGGCCGAGGACGGCTCCGAGGATGAGAGATGAAAGGACGACGCTCAATCTCAACATGGCAGGTCTCCAGGACTAAAAACTATGGCTAGGACGGCGCCGGCCCGGACCACTCGCGGGCAACGGTGCCTTCCGGGTGCCGGTACCAGCCGGGATCGCGGAAGTCGTTGCGGGCGAGGCCCTCCCGCACCTTGAGGACGGTGAACATCCCGCCCATCTCGATCGGGCCGAACAGGCCCTTCCCGGTCATCATCGGCAACGTATTGTCCGGAAGTGGCATTTCCATGGCGCCCATGTCGGCCATGCCGCGCTCGCCCATCACCATGTAATCGGGAACCAGGCTGACGATCCGTTTCGCCAAGCCGCGATGATCGACGCCGATCATCGTCGGCACGTCGTGGCCCATGGCGTTCATGGTGTGATGGGACTTGTGGCAGTGGAACGCCCAGTCGCCGGGTTCGTTCGCGGTGAACTCGATGGCGCGCATGGCGCCGACCGGGATGTCGGCCGTCACTTCCGGCCACCTGGCCGACGGCGGCACCCAGCCGCCATCCGTGCCGGTGACGGTGAAGTCGTAGCCGTGCAGGTGGATCGGGTGGTTGGTCATCGTCAGATTGCCCATGCGGATGCGCACGCGGTCGCCGCGCCGGACCGGCAGGGTGGCGATGCCCGGAAAGGCCCGGCTGTTCCAGGTCCACAGGTTGAAATCGGTCATCGTCGCGACCTTCGGGACGTAGCTCCCGGGGTCGATGTCGTAGGCGTTGATGATGAAGACGAAGTCGCGGTCCACCCGCATGAACGACGGGTCCCGCGGATGGACGACGATGAAGCCCATCATCCCCATCGCCATCTGCACCATCTCGTCCGCGTGCGGGTGGTACATGAACGTCCCGCTTTTCTTCATCGCGAACTCGTAGACGTAGGTCTTGCCCGGCGGGATCTGCGGCTGGGTCAAGCCGCCGACGCCGTCCATCCCGCTCGGCAGCAGGATGCCGTGCCAATGGATCGTCGTGTGCTCTGGCAGCTTGTTGGTGACGAAGATGCGCACCCGGTCGCCTTCGACGCATTCGATCGTCGGGCCTGGGCTCTGGCCGTTGTAGCCCCAAAGATGGGCCTTCATCCCGGGCGCGATTTCGCGCTCGACCGGCTCGGCGATCAGATGGAACTCCTTCCATCCGTCGCGCATGCGCCAGGGGAGCGTCCAGCCGTTCAGCGTGACCACCGGGTTGTAGGGGCGGCCGTCCTTCGGCTGAAGCGGCGGCTGCGTCGCGGGCGACGTCTGGATCGGCGCCTCGGGCAGGGTCGCCGCTTCGGCGCGGCCGACCATCGAGGCCCCGAGGACCGCCCCCGAGGCGTTGAGGAAATTCCGGCGACTCAGCATCGAGCCGATCTCCTTCCGATCCGACGCATCAGTGGCCGCCCGTCGCGCGGGAGGCGGCGAGACCCTTGGCCGGCGCCTCGCTGCGGAGTCCGCCGCCGCCGCTGAGCAGCGTCGCCTGCAGGTCGGCGTCGGCGATCCAGAAGTCGCGCTGGGCCTCGATGGCGGCGACGACGCCCGCGATCTGCTCGCGCGCATCGGCCAGCAACTCGAAGATGCTGATCAGCATGCCGTTGTAGCGCAGCAGGGTCTCCTCGGAGATCGCCTTCCGCAGCGGCACGATCTCGGTGAGGTAGTGCCGGGCGAGCTCATGGTTGAGGCGATAGGCCTCGTAGCCCTCGCGCACCTCGGACCGGGCGTTGACGGCGATCTCCGCCAGGCGGTTCGCCGCCTGCAGATAGACGTTCTCCGCCTCCGCGACCCGCGTCGTGCCGAAATCGAAGATCGGAATCGAGATCTCGATCTCGTAGCCGGTCTTCTTCGCCTCGCCCGTGGTCGAGCTCTTCAGGTAGCTGCCTTCGAGGACGTTGATGAACCGTGTCGCCTGGGTCAGGCCATAGGCGCGGGCGAGCCCCTCGACCTCGAGCTTCGCCATGCGCAGATCGAGCCTCTGCTCGATCGCCCTGGCCTCGAGATCGATCCGGTCGGGGAGCGCGGCCGGCACATCGGCCAGACGCTCGGGGAGCCTGAACGCCAGGTTGCTGCCCCAGAGGCCCATCAGGCGCGTCAGCCGCTCGCGCTCGGCGGTGCTGCTCTGCCTGGCCCGGGCGAACTGAGCCATGACGTCGGCATAGAACACCTGCTCGCGCGCCTGGCTCAGCTTGCTGAAGGCACCCGACTGGCCGAGCCGCCGGCTCATGTCGGCGGCGGCCTGGGACGACGACCTGACCTGATCGACATAGGTCAGGATCTGCTGCGCGGCGACCGCGCGGACGTAGGCTCGCCTGGTGTCGGCGACGATCTGCAGGATCTGGTCGGCGGTCCGGAGCTTCGCCTGCTCCCAGCGCCGGTCCTCGATCGATACGGCGAGAGGCAGCGTCAGCAGGCCGAGCAGATCGAGCGTCAGCTTGCGCTCGATCTCGATCAGGCCGCCCTGGTCGGTCCGGGAATAGGTGAAGCCCGGATTCGGTGGCGTGATCGCCTTGACCATCGCCGCCGCCGAAAGGCCGAGCTCGTTGTAGGAGGCCTGCAGGCCGCGGTTGTTGAGGAGCGCGATCTTCACGGCATCGTCGACGCTCAAGGTGCCCTTGAGCAGCGTCTCGATCTCGGCGGCCGCAGCCTTCGCGTCCTCGTCGGTCCGCAGCCGCCTGACGTCCGCCTTCAGCGGTTCGGGCGCGAGGCCGCGAACCGCCTCGAAGCCTCGCTCCTCGACGAGCGACGCGCACCCTCCGAGCGCAACCAGGAGGGCGAGCACGACGCCCCTTGCTCCGGCGCGCGCCCTCATCGCGCCGGCGACCGCGGCAGGGGATCGTCCTCGGAGTCCGCCTGCATCTGCCTGTCGGGTCCGCCCAGGTCGCGCACGCGGTCGTTGGTCTCGCGCCAGGGCCTGGGATCGACCGGCTTGAACGTGACGTAGTCCTTGAACGGGCTCCGATACGAAAGCGGTCCTGTCGTCGCCGACGCACTGGCCGGGTCGGCGCCCGTCATCGGCAGAGCCGGAG
>CAXNIC010000421.1:0-4392 GCA_964201945.1 Alphaproteobacteria bacterium | reverse complement strand
AAGGGCATCAACATCCAGGTGATCTCCACCTCCGAGATCAAGGTGAGCGTCCTCATCGGCGAGGAGTACACCGAGCTCGCGGTGCGCGCGCTGCACACCGCCTATGGCCTGGACGGCGCCTGAACCCCTGACCAGCGCCGCTCGGCGCGGCGCTGAGCGGCTCGACCGCCTGTGGCGGCGCGGCCGCGACTTCCTAGGCACGCGCTACGCCATCATGGGCGGGGCGATGACCTGGGTCTCCGAACGCAGGTTGGTCGCCGCCATCTCTGAGGGCGGCGGCTTCGGGGTCCTGGCCTGCGGGGCGATGAAGCCCGACCGGCTGTCGGAAGAGATCCGGGCGACCCGGGCGCTCACCGCCGAGCCCTTCGGCGTCAACCTGATCGTCATGCATCCCGAGCTGGACGGGCTGATCGACGCCTGCCTTGCCGAGAAGGTCTCGCATGTCGTGCTGGCCGGCGGGCTGCCGTCGATGGCGGTCGTCAAGCGGATCAAGGACGGCGGTGCCAAGGTCATGACCTTCCTGCCGGCTGCCGTCGTCGCCAACAAGCTGATCCGCGCCGGCGTCGACGCCTTCATCACCGAGGGGGCCGAGGCCGGCGGTCATATCGGCGCGGTGTCGACCTCGGTCCTGGCCCAGGAGATCCTGCCGGCGGTCAAGGACGTGCCGGTGTTCGTCGCCGGCGGCATCGGCCGGGGCGAGGCGATCGCGAGCTACCTCGAGATGGGAGCGGCCGGTTGCCAGCTCGGCACGCGCTTCGTCTGCGCCACCGAATCCATCGCGCATCCCAACTTCAAGCGCGCCTTCATCCGCGCGGCGGCGCGCGATGCCATGCCGTCGATCCAGCTCGATCCGCGCTTCCCGGTGATCCCGGTCCGCGCCATCGTCAACAAGGCGACCGAGCGCTTCCTCGAGACCCAGCGAGAGATCCTCGACCGGTTCAACCGCGGCGAGATCGCCAAGGACAAAGCCCAGCTCGCCATCGAGCATTTCTGGGCCGGCGCGCTTCGCCGCGCGGTCATCGACGGCGACGTCGAGACCGGGTCGCTGATGGCCGGCCAGTCGGTCGGCATGGTCACGTGCGAGCAGCCGATCTCGGAGATCCTGGAGGAGCTGGTGGGCCAGGCGACCCGCGCCCTCGCCGGGAGAGACCAGATCGGAGACGCCTGATGCCGCCGGCCGGGACACTCGGCGGCGGTTCGCGGCAGCTCCTGAAGCGGCTGCGCGACGTGATGGCCGGGCAGGGCTCCGGCCAGGAGCGGCTCGACCGCATCGTCCGCGCCATCGCCCAGGGCCTGGTCGCCGAAGTGTGCTCCTGCTACCTGCTCCGCGGCGGCATGCTGGAGCTGTTCGCGACCGAGGGCCTGAAGCCCGAAGCCGTGCATCAGACGCGGCTTGCGATCGGCGAGGGCCTGGTCGGCGACATCGCCGCCCATGCGCGCCCGCTGGCGCTCGCCGATGCCCAGGGCCATCCGAACTTCGCCTACCGCCCCGAGACGGGTGAGGAGATCTTCCACTCCCTGATGGGCGCGCCGATTCTTCGCGGCGGCCGTGTGCTCGGCGTCGTCGTCGTCCAGAACCGCACCAAGCGGCACTACGCCGAGGACGAGGTCGAGACGCTGGAGACCGTCGCCATGGTGGTGGCGGAGCTGGTCTCGGCCGGTCTGGTCACGGACCAGGACGCGCTGGCGGCCGAGCAGGGCGAGCCGCTGCCGGCCCGGCTCGAGGGTCTGCATGTCCATGACGGCGTCGCCGTCGGCACCGCCGTCCTGCACCGTCCGCGCATCGAGGTGCGCCGCGTCGTCGCCGAGGATCCGGAAGTCGAGCTCTCCCGTCTCGAAGCGGCGGCCGCCGGGCTCCAGAGCCAGCTCGACGAGCTGTTCGCGGCATCCGAGCTCGCCCGAGGCGGCGAGCACGAGGGCGTGCTCGAAGCCTACCGCATGTTCGCCCAGGACCGCGGCTGGAACGCCAAGCTGAGGGAAGCGATCCGCTCCGGCCTCACCGCCGAGGCGGCGGTGCAGAAGGTGCAGAACGACACGCGGGCGCGGCTGGCCCAGGTGGTCGATCCCTATCTCCGCGAACGGCTGATGGATCTCGACGACCTGCACCACCGCCTGATCCAGCATCTCACCGGCGATGCCGGACGCCCGGAGCTTCCCGACGACGCCATCCTGGTCGCCCGCACCATGGGCCCAGCCGAGCTCCTGGAATACGACCGCTCGAAGCTGAAGGCGCTGGTGCTGGAGGAGGGATCGGCGACCGCGCATGTCGCCATCATCGCCCGTGCGCTGGACCTGCCGACGGTGGCGCGGGTGCCTGAGATCCGGGACCAAGTCTCGCCCGGCGACCGGCTGATCGTCGACGGCGCCCATGGCGTCGTCTATGTGCGCCCGGGCGACGACGTGGTCGAGGCCATCTCGACGCTGGTGGCCGCGACTCGCGCCGCCGAGATCCGCCATGCGGGCTTGCGCGACCTGCCGGCGGTGAGCCTCGACGGCGTCTCGGTCTCGCTCAATCTCAACGCCGGGCTCCTGGTCGACCTGGCCCAGCTCGACCGCACCGGCGCCGACGGCGTCGGGCTCTACCGGACCGAGATCGGCTTCATGGTGCGGGCCCGCTATCCGACCGTCGCCGAGCAGACGCTGATGTACCGGCAGGTGATGTCGATTGCCGGAGACCGGCCGGTGGTCTTCCGCACCCTCGATGCCGGCGGCGACAAGCGGCTGCCCTATCTGCCCTCCGACGAGGACGAGAACCCGGCGATGGGCTGGCGCGCGATCCGCATGACGCTGGATCGGCCCTCGCTGCTGCGCCAGCAGTTCCGCGCTCTTCTACTCGCGGCGGAGGGACGGCCGCTCAGCCTGATGTTCCCGATGGTCTCCGAGGTCGACGAACTGGTTCGGGCGCGGGTGATCCTGGATATCGAGCTCGAACGGCTGTCGCGGATCGGCGTTGCCACACCCGCGACGCTCCGGGTCGGCGCCATGATCGAGGTCCCGGCGCTTCTCCACCAGATGCCGGCGCTGCTCCCGCGCGTCGATTTCCTGTCGGTCGGCTCGAACGACCTGCTCCAGTTCCTGTTCGCCGCCGACCGCGGCAGCCCCAGTCTCGCCAACCGTTACGATCCCCTGTCCCCGCCGGTCCTCGCGGTCATGGCGAAGCTCGCGGCCGAGGCCGGACGGGCCGGCGTGCCGATCACTGTCTGTGGCGAGATGGCGGGGCGTCCGCTTGAGGCCATGACCTTGATCGGGCTCGGATTTTCTTCCCTGTCGATGACCGCCGGGGCGCTGCCGCCGGTGAAGGCGATGATTCGCAGCCTCAAGGTGGGCCCGCTCTCGTCTTACCTCTTTCGGTTGATCGAGGCGCCGGATCGTAGCGTCCGAGAAATACTGAGAGCTTATGCGGCCGATCACGGGATCGCGATCTAGTCGGTTGTGATAATTCTGTGAATCGGATACTTTAGTAAGCGCCGATTATACAAGATTTTAGCCAAACAACCGACGTTTCGACTGGGGCCGAGCGGTGGGTGAAATGACCGACTCTCAACCGGAGCAGGTACGGGGACCCGAGGGCAGCGCGGAGCCGAGTGGGCTCGGCCGCGCCCTGAAGCGCGCCCGTGTCGCCCAGGGCTACGAGATCAGCGAAGTCGCCCGCACGCTCCGCATCCGGCCGGAGTATCTGGAGTCCCTGGAGGAAGGCGATCACGCCCGGCTTCCCGGCCGCGTCTACGCCATCGGCTTCGTCAGGACCTATTCGAATTTCCTCGGCCTCGACTCGGCCGTCGCCATCGAGCGGTTCAAGGCCGAAGCCGTCACTCTCGACCATGCCCATCTGCTGCCGCCGACGCCGCCGCCGGAAGGCCGCGTGCCCGGCGGAGCGCTGTTGTTCGTGTCGCTGGTCGGCGCCGTCGTCCTCTATGGCGCCTGGTGGGTGATGTCCGCGGACGAGCGGCGCCTGCCGGAGATCGTCGCCGAGGTGCCCGGCCGTCTGCAGCAGCTGGTCGATGCGGTGGCGCAGGCGAGCGAAGCTGTGATCGTCCGCCTGCCGCGCGGTGAGGCGGCGGCCGGGCCGGGGATCGCGTCCGCGGCCTCACCGCCCGTACAGGCCGTCCCCATGGTTCCGCAGTCGATGGCGCAGCCGGCTTCGCCCGCGCCAGTCGCCTCGCTTCCCGATACGCGCCCGGCCGACGACGCCGAAAGCGCCGAGGCGGTCGAGGACGACGAAGGCTCCCGCCCCGCGCCTGAATCCACCACGCAGGTCGCCTCGGCACCGGCGGCGGCACCGGTCGTCGCTGCGTTGCCGACGGCGCCCGCAGCCTCTCTCGCACTGCCGGCCCAGGGCGATGCCGGCGTCAGCCGCATCCTGCTCCGCGCCCGCGAGGAGAACTGGGTGCA
>CAXNIC010000420.1:0-4401 GCA_964201945.1 Alphaproteobacteria bacterium | reverse complement strand
ATGCTGCTCTCGGTGATCTTCATCCTGGTCAACCTGATCATCGACGTGCTTTACGCCGCGCTCGATCCCAGGATCCGCTACCGATGACGACGGCGCCCCTCATCACCTACGCGTTGCCGAAGCGGCGCCACCCGGTGATCGCCTTCACCGTCGCCCAGCCGCTGGGCGCCATCGCCTTCGTCGTCATCCTGGTGATGGTCGGCGCCGGGATCTTCGCCCCCTGGGTCGCGCCCTACAATCCGGTTGCCATCGACTTCGGCGCCATGCTGGCGCCGCCCAGCCTCGAGCATCCCTTCGGCACCGACGCCTTCGGCCGCGACATCCTCACCCGCGCCATCTACGGCGCCCGCACCGCGCTGGTCATCGGCTTCCTCTCCTCCTTCGTCGGCTGCACGCTGGGCGCGGCCATTGGCGTCGCCTCGGCCTATTTCGGCGGCAAGGTCGACCTCGTGGTCCAGGGCTTCATCGACGTGGTGCTGTCCTTCCCCATCATCGTGCTCGCGCTGGTCGTGGTGGCGATGCTGGGCAAGTTCATCATCGGCGGCGTCGACGCCAACCTGATCATCGCCATCGCCATCCCGATCTTCCCCAAGGTCGAGCGAGTGATCCGCGCGGCCGCGCTGTCGGTGCGCGAGATGCCCTATGTGGACGCCGCCCGGGCGGCGGGCTACAGCCACGCCCGCATCATCTTCCGCCACATGGCGCCGAACGTCGCCGCCCCGTACCTGATCATGCTCACCGCCTACATCGCCCAGGCGATCCTGCTCGAGGCCTCGCTGTCCTTCCTCGGCCTCGGCGTCACCGAGCCGACCCCGGCCTGGGGGCTGATGCTGTCCGGCAATGCGTCGGACTTCTACCGCGAGGCGCCGTGGATGATCCTGTTTCCCGGGCTTGCCATCAGCTTCGCGGTCTTCGCCTTCAATCTCTTCGGCGACTCGCTCCGCGACTGGTTCGACCCTCGCTTCAAGGTCTGACCCTCGCCGGGTCGTGAAGTTCGTCGTTAACCAGGAGTAAACCATCTTCCCTCACCATCGAGGGGACGCTGGCCGTCGGCCGGCGTTCCTGGGAGAGGGTCTGCGCATTGATTCATGAGTTGACGCAGGAACTGGCCGGCATCCGGCACTGGGAAACCACCGACTTCACGCCCGATACGGTCGCGAATCCCTTGATTCACGGCCTCCGCCGCTACTGGGAGGAAAAGCGCGGCCAGGCCCGGCTGCCGGCGAAGCGCGATTTCGACCCCCTCGACCAGCCGCAGGCGCTGGGGCTCCTGATGGTGCTGGAGCGGCTGGAAGACGGCGACTACCTCTACCGCCTGCACGGCCTGAAGGCGGCCGAGATGTTCGGCCGTGACCTGACCGGCCATCGCCTGCGCGAGGTGGCGGGCGATGCCGCGCTGTTCTTCGTCTCGAAATACGACCGCTGCCTGGAACTCGGCTGCCCGCTCTACGCGCTCCACCAGCCGGTGCAGATGCGGACGGTCGCCATCCTCGAGCGCCTGCTGATGCCGTTCGCCGACGATGACGGCCACGGCCGCTTCATCGTCGCCTATACCGCGCCCTTCGCCCTGACCGGGGAAGCGCCGAACCAGACGACCTCCCGCATGTCGTGAGGCGATTGCGCCGGCCGGCGCCTCCGCCTAATGTCCCGGCCGTTCCAGGCAGGAGACGAATGAGATGAAGGTCGGCGGCGTTCACCGGCGGACGATCTGGCCGAGCGCGGATGGCCGCGCCGTCGAGGTCATCGACCAGACGCGCCTGCCCCATGACTTCGTCACCATCCGGCTCGACAACGTGGATGAGGCCGCGCACGCGATCCGCGCCATGCTGATCCGCGGCGCGCCCCTGATCGGCGCGACGGCCGCCTATGGCCTGGCGCTGGCGCTTCGCGACGATCCCTCCGACGCCGGGCTCGCCCGCGCGCACGCATTGCTGGCCGAGACCCGGCCGACGGCGATCAACCTCCGCTGGGCTCTCGACGACGTCCGTGTCCGGGTGGCCCCGCTTCCACCGAAGGACCGCTTCGCCGCCGCCTGGCTGCGCGCCGGCGAGATCTGCGAGGAAGACGTCGCCATCAATCGCTCGATCGGCAGCCACGGCCTCGACCTGATCCGGAAGGCGGCGGCGAAGCGCCCGGGGAAGCCGGTCAACGTGCTGACCCACTGCAACGCCGGCTGGCTCGCCACCGTCGACTTGGGCACGGCGACGGCACCGATCTACCTCGCCCATGACGCCGGCATCCCGATCCATGTCTGGGTCGACGAGACGCGGCCGCGGAACCAGGGCGCCGGCCTGACCGCCTGGGAGCTCAACAACCACGGCGTCCCGCACACCGTGATCGTCGACAACACCGGCGGCCACCTGATGCAGCATGGCGAGGTCGATCTCTGCTTCGTCGGTACCGACCGCACCACCGCCGAGGGCGACGTCTGCAACAAGATCGGCACCTATCTGAAGGCGCTGGCGGCGAAGGACAACGGCGTGCCGTTCTACGTCTGCCTGCCGTCGCCGACCATCGACTGGACCATCCGCGACGGCATCCGCGAGGTGCCGATCGAGCAGCGCGACGGCGCCGAGGTGGCAAAGGTCACCGGCCGCACAGCCGATGGCACCATCGCCACCGTCCAGGTGATCCCCGAGGGCTCGCCGGTCGCCAACTATGCCTTCGACGTGACGCCGGCCCGCCTCGTCACCGGCCTGGTGACCGAGCGTGGCGTCGCGGCCGCCAGCGGCGCGGGCCTGCTGTCACTGTTCCCGGAGCGGCGGAAGCCGTCCTAGGAGGCTGCCGCGCCATGACCACCGACTACATCGACAGCTACTACACACGCACGCGTGCAGAGGATGTGCGCCGGCTCACGCTCGACGGCACGGTCGAGGCCGAGACCTGCGTGATCGGCGGCGGCCTCGCCGGACTCGCCACCGCGCTCGGGCTCGCCCGGAAAGGACGGAGCGTCGTCCTGGTCGAATCCCGCCGCGTCGGCTGGGGCGCCTCGGGACGGAACGGCGGCTTCGTCTCACCTGGATATTCGCTCGGCCTCGACAAGATCGAGCAGAAGCTGGGCGGCGACGCCGCACGCACGCTCTACCGGCTGAGTCTCGACGCGCATGCGCTGGTGCGCGACCGCGCCGATGAAGCCGGCGTCCGTCGCGAAGCCGGGCTCCTGAAGTGTCATCTCGCCGAGCATGGCGAAGGCCTTGCGCCTTACGTCGCGCGCATGAACGAAGCTTATGGGCTCAGGCTCGAGCATTGGCCGAAGGCGCGGATGTCGGACGCGCTGGCGACCGACCGCTATGCCGACGGCGCCTACAACCCCGATGCGTTTCGCGTGCATCCGCTCGACATGTCGCGCGCCTTCGCACGCCTCGCCGAGGCAAGCGGCGCCCGCATCTTCGAGGGAACGCCGGCGATGGGATTCGGGCGCGAGGGCGGCGACCGCATCGTCACCACGCCGAACGGCCGGGTGCGCTGCCGCCACGTCGTGCTGGCGTGCGGCGGCTATGTCGGCTGGCTCAATCTGAAGGTCTCGGCCGCGACCATTCCGGTCGCGACATACGTCGCCGTCACCGAGCCGCTCGGCGATCGCCTGAAGCAGACCATCCGCGTTTCGACCGGCGTCTCCGACGTGCGCCTCGCCAACGACTATTACCGGCCGCTGCTGGACGGACGCATCCTCTGGGGCGGGCGCATCTCGGTGTTCCACCCGGATCCCGAGCGCCTGAAAGCGATCATCCGCTCGGACATGCTGAAGGTCTATCCGCAGCTGGCCGATGTCCGCATGGACGTCGCCTGGGGCGGCTGGATGGGTTATGCGCGCCACAAGATGCCGTGCGTCGGCCAGCTCGACGACGGGCTCTGGCACGTCACCTGCTTCGGCGGCCACGGCCTCGTCGCCACCACCGTCGGCGGCGAGATGATCGCGTCCGCGATCACCGACGGCGATGACCGCTGGCGCATGCTGGAGCCGTTCGGACTCGCCTTCGCCGGCGGGCCGATCGGCAAGATCCCGGCGCAGATGGTCTACTGGTACCTCTCCGCCGGCGACTGGCTCCGTCGCAAGCGCTACGAGGCCGACGCCGCGGCCTGACCGAGCCCGTGCTTGGCGATGAGGCGGCGGAAGCGGTGATAGCCGAGCCCGAGCGCGCGTGCCGCCGCAGCGCCGTTGCCGTCGGCTGAGGCCAGCGCTTCGGCAACCAGGCGCCGCTCATAGGCTGAGACCTTCTCCTTCAGCTTCACCGGCGACCGCTCCGTCGTCGTAACGGGTGCTGTCGCACGAGAGGCCTGAGGCTGCGCCTGCGCAAGCCGATGCGGGCTGTCGAAGGGATCGATGGCGATTTCCGCCACCGGCTCCTCGGCAGGAGATCGCGCGACTGCGCGTTCGACCGCGTTCTTGAGCTCGCGCAC
>CAXNIC010000419.1:0-4410 GCA_964201945.1 Alphaproteobacteria bacterium | reverse complement strand
CAGTAGACGTCGCCGAGATGGTCGTTGATGGTCGGGTCCTGCGGCCTGAGCTCGACCGCCGCCTCCATGTGGACCAGCGCCTTCTCGAGATTGCCCAGGCGGAAATGGATCCAGCCGAGGCTGTCGACGATGTAGCCGTCGCGGGGGCGAAGCTCGACGGCGCGCTCGATCATCGGCAGCGCCTTGTCGAGATGGATGCGCTGGTCGGCCCAGGAGTATCCCAGGTAGTTGAGCACGCTCGGCTGTTCGGGCTCGAGCTCCAGCGCCTTCAGGAGATCGGCCTCCGCCCGGGCCCAGCGGCCGGAGCGCTCCAGCACGACGGCGCGTGAGAAGAACACCGACCAGTGCGGCGGCTGCGGCTGGGCGATGCGCTGGATGGCGCGGTCATAGGCGGAGATCGCGTGGTCGTATTCCGGCAGCGCGCCCGGAACCTTGCCCTTCGAGCGCCACAGATCGCCGAGGCGAACCAGCGCGTCGATCCGGCCCGGCTGCTCGAGCGACATCGCTTCGAGCACGCGCACGGCGTCGTCGCTCTTGCCCATCTGGTCGAGGTTGCTGGCGATGTGCAGCTTGGCGGCCCAGCCATAGACCGTATCGTCGCCGGCCTTCGCATAGGCGGCGTTGGCGTCGGCGTAGCGCTGCTCGGTCTCCAGCAGGCTGCCGAGCAGCAGGCGGGCGGCGGGGAAATCGGGCTTCAGCCACAGCGCCATCTGCACATAGATCTGCGACAGATCGGCGGTGCGCTCGGATTGCAGCGCGGAGGCAAGATCGAACAGCGCCTCCGCCATGCCGTCGGACGGTTTGGAAAGCGCCGGCGGCGGCGTTCCCTTGGCGCGGACCCGCGCCAGGTCGCTGGCGAGATAGATCGGGTCGGCCGCCCGCTCGATGAAGCGGCGATAGAGCTCCTCGGCTTCGGTGCCGCGGCCGTTGCGCTCGAAAAAACGCCCGGCGGCGATAACCGTGCGCAGCGCCGGTGCCTCGCCGGAGGTCGCGGCCTTGAAGCTCTTTTCGGCGGCCTCGGGCCGCTGGCCCAACTCGTTGATGAGGCCGGCGTGAAGCTGGAACATGCCGGAGATGTCGGCCTGCGGAGCGCCGGGTGTCTCCAGCGCCTCGGCCGCCTGGTCGAAGCGCTGCTGGCCGGCACGCGCCCAGGCGGTCAGAAGCGGCACCAGGACGGCGTTCGGGCCGTTGCGGCGAAGCTTGGACAGCCGCTGCTCGGCCTCGGCATAGCGGCCGTCGCGGGACTCGGCCAAGGCCAGCGTCAGGTTGGCGAAGCTGTTTCCCGGATCCTGCTGGACCAGGCGCTGGGCGAGGTCGACCGAGACCTCGTTCCGCCCGTCCTGCAGCGCTACGGCCAGCCCGCGCAGCAGCAGCTGCTGGTCGTTGGGGTCGGTCGCCAGCGCCGCGCCGTAATACTCGGCCGCGGCGGCCGGATCGTTGCCGCGCTGGGCCGCGAGTCCGGAGAGGAAGTTCCCGGATGCCGTGGTGCCGAGCGGCAGCGTGTCGGTCACGCCCGAGGCAGCGCCGCCGGCGGCGCAGGCCGAGAGCGCGGCGATGAGGAGGAGGGCTAAGGGGGCGGAGCGGGAGGCCGGCATGCGTTCCATCAAATGAGAGGAGCTACATCTACATATTGGGATAGTTGGGCCCACCGCCACCCTCGGGCACGACCCAGTTGATGTTCTGGGTCGGATCCTTGATGTCGCAGGTTTTGCAGTGGACGCAATTCTGCGCGTTGATCTGGAGCTTCGGCTCGCCCGACTCCCGGCCGACGATCTCGTAGACGCCCGCCGGGCAGTAGCGCTGCTCCGGGGCATCGTAGAGCGCCAGATTGACGCTGATGGCGAGGCTCGGGTCGGCGAGCTTGAGATGCGGGGGCTGGTTTTCCTCGTGGTTCGTATTGGAGATGAACACCGAGGACAGCCGGTCGAAGCTGACCTTGCCGTCCGGTTTCGGATAGGCGATCGGCATACAATGATCGGCCGGCTTCAAACTCTCGTGATCGGCCTGGTGATGCATCGTCCAGGGCGCCTTGCCGCGGAACAGATAGGTGTCGATTGCGGCGTGAGCGAGGCCGATCCACATGCCGCCGACGAAGCCCGGGCGGATGTTGCGGACGGCCTTCAGCTCCTCCCACACCCAACTCTTCTCCAGCGACTCGCGGTATCTGAGTGGCTCGGTCGCCGCCGGATCGGCCAACGCCGCGAAGGTCGCCTCGGCCGCCAGCATGCCGGACTTCATCGCCGTGTGGCTGCCCTTGATCTTGGGCACGTTGAGGAAGCCCGCGCCGCAGCCGATCAGCGCGCCGCCGGGGAACGTCAGCTTCGGGATCGATTGGAAGCCGCCCTCGTTGATGGCGCGGGCGCCGTAGGAGATGCGCCGCCCGCCCTCGAAGATCGGCCGGATCGCCGGATGGGTCTTGAAGCGCTGGAACTCCTCGAACGGCGCGAGGTGCGGGTTCTCGTAGTCGAGGCCGATGACGAAGCCCACCGCCACCTGGTTGTTCTCCAGGTGATAGAGGAACGAGCCGCCATAAGTCGCGCTGTCCAAGGGCCAGCCGACGGTGTGGACGATCCGGCCCTGGTGGTGCTGGGCGGGATCGACCTCCCACAGCTCCTTGATGCCGATGCCGTAGGTCTGCGGCCCGGACTCATCGCGAAGCCCGAAGCGCTGGACCAGCGTCTTGGTGAGCGAGCCGCGGGCGCCTTCGGCGAACAGCGTGAAGCGGGCGCGAAGCTCGACGCCGGGCGTGTAGCTCGCGGTCTTCTGGCCGTCCTTGCCGATGCCCTGGTCGCCGGTGGCGACGCCGACGACGCGGCCGTCCTCATAAAGGACTTCGGATGCTGCGAAGCCCGGATAGATCTCGACGCCGGCTTCCTCGGCCTGGGTGCCCAGCCAGCGCACCACGTTGCCGAGGCTGACGATGTAGTTGCCGTGATTGTTCATCTGCGGCGGTGTCGGCAGCTGCCAGGCGCTCTTCTTCGTCAGGAGGAGGAAGCGGTCCTCCTTCGCCGGCGTGCTCAAGGGCGCGCCCTTGGCCTTCCAGTCCGGGATCAGCTCGTTCAGCGCGCGCGGCTCGATCACCGCGCCCGAAAGGATGTGGGCGCCGACCTCCGAGCCCTTCTCGATGACGCAGACCGAGATCTCGCGGCCGGACTCGCCGGCAAGCTGCTTCAGGCGGATCGCCGCGGCGAGGCCGGACGGCCCGGCGCCGACCACGACCACGTCATATTCCATGCGCTCGCGCGTCATGCGTCGTCGGTCTCTCTCAAATAAGGGCGGTGGCGTCTGAAAGATGTATCTCAGGTGTCGGGAGGCTGTCCAAGCAATAGCCGTGACGATAGGCTCGGCGCCATGATCCGTTCAGCCAGGATTGCCTCGATCTTCGGAACCATTCCCCTCGGAAACCCTCTCCTTGGGGGAGAGGGTGCGAGGCGAAGCCGAGCGGGTGAGGGGAAGCGCCGCAGAACCGGTCTCGCTGATGCCACCCTCACGGCTGCTGACTATGCGAGTTTTCCGTCCCCTGTTGCGCCTTTCGCGGAGAGCCTTCCCCTCACCCGCGCGCTGACGCTCGCACCCTCTCCCCCAAGGAGAGGGTTTTGGGGGAGTCCGACGGCTCATGCCTGAAGCCGCTGAACTGAGCGACGAGGAAGCGCTGGCGCTGCTGGCCTGGCAGGTCGCGGCCGGCGCCGACGAGGCGACGCTGCCGGACCCCGTCGACCGCACGCGCGTCCAGCCCGCGCCGGCGCCGAAGGGCATGGCCGAAGCCCCCGCTGCCCAGCCGATGGCGCCGCCGCGCCTGCAGGCGGTTCCCTCTTCTTCAGCCCCTCGGCCAGCGCCCGCGCGTCCGGCGGTCCCGGTGCCGGCGGCGCCCCCGCCGCTCGTCGCTCAGGACTCGAAGGCGCTGGCGGCGGCCTGCCGGACAGTGGCCGAGCTCGAGCAGGCGGTCCGCCTGTACGACGGCTGCGGGCTGAAGAAGACGGCGACCAACACCGTCTTCGCCGACGGCAATCCCGAGGCCCGGCTGATGTTCGTCGGCGAGGCGCCGGGCGGCGACGAGGATCGGCAGGGGAAACCGTTCGTCGGCGTCTCGGGCCAGCTCCTCGACCGCATGCTGAAGGCGATCGGGCATGACCGCGGCTCGGTCTACATCACCAACATTCTCTTCTGGCGGCCGCCCGGCAACCGCCAGCCGACGCCGCAGGAGATTCAGCAGTGCCTGCCCTTCGTGGTCCGACATATCGAACTGGTACGACCGGCCGTCCTGGTGCTTCTGGGGGGCACCTCGGCAAAGACGATCCTTAATCAAACCGAAGGCATCATGCGGTTACGCGGCCGCTGGTTTGAGTATAGATCGGATGAGTCCTTGCCTGTTATTCCAGCACTACCGACATATCATCCGGCGTATTTGTT
>CAXNIC010000418.1:0-4421 GCA_964201945.1 Alphaproteobacteria bacterium | reverse complement strand
CAGGTATGGTCCACTCGGCCCGGTCCAGGTCGATGTCCTGCCACTCGGCCGTGCGGAGTTCCCCGGGGCGGACGAAGACCAGGGGCGCGAGACGTAGCGCGCACTTAGTGACAAGCTGCCCGCTGTAGCCGTCGATCGCTCGGAGCAAGCCGCCGATCGCCTTCGGTTCGGTGAACGCCGCGAGATGCTTGGAGCGGGCCGGCGCCAGAGCGCCGCGAAGGTCGGCCGAGAGATCACGCTCGCTGCGCCCCGTCGCGATGGCATAGCGGAAGACCTGGCCGGAGATCTGCCTCACCCTGTGCGCCGTATCCGCTGCCCCCCGGCCTTCGATGCGACGGAGAACCTTGAGAAGGTCCGGCGCGGTCAGGTCGGCAATCGGGCGCGATCCGAACCAGGGAAACACATCGCGCTCCAGCGCCCGCAAATTTTTCTCACCATGCGAGACCGTCCACTGCGTGGCGAACTTGCGGTGCCACTCGCGAGCGACAGCCTCGAAGCTGTTCGCGGCCCTGTCTGTCTTCGTCTTCCTTACGGCCTTGCGATGCGCGCTGGGATCAATGCCTTCGGCTAACAACTGCCGAGCTTTGTCGCGCCTCTCCCGCGCGCCATCAATCCAGATGCCCGTCTCCCTGTCCTTGCGCCCGGCCAAGGGCACGTCGGGGTAGATCCCGAGCGACAGGCGTTTCTCCTTGCCGTCGATCCGGTACTTAAGCCGCCACCACTTGCCGCCGCTCGGAGCGACTTCGAGGTAGAGCCCACCGCTATCGAACAGCCGTATCGGCTTGGCCGTGGGCTTGGCGCTTCGGATCGCAGCATCCGTCAGAGGCATGTGGGGGCAACTCCCTATGGAGGGCTCGACTATTCCCCAATGTTGCCCCCAGTTGCCCCCGGAACGCAACGGCCAACGCTGGACTGTACCGGAACGAAAAACCCTCAAATCAGGCCAGTTCTCGAAGAACATCGGCTCTTTCTGGAACATCTCGGCTTAGGAGTTGGTGGGCGATGACGGGATCGAACCGCCGACATCCTCGGTGTAAGCGAGGCGCTCTACCGCTGAGCTAATCGCCCGGAACCGTTCGCGGACAATGCCCGCACCATAGCCAGAAACGCGAAGGCCGGCGACCATTCAGGTGCCGGCCTTCGAAACTCTTGGAAGGGCCGCGCGCTTCGCACGGCCGAACGACCGCCTCAGTTGATGGCGTCCTTCAGGCCCTTGCCGGCCTTGAACTTGGCCTGCTTGGAAGCAGGGATCTTGATCTCCTCACCCGTCCGCGGATTGCGACCGGTGGTCGCCGCGCGCTTGGACACGGTGAAGGTGCCGAACCCGACGAGGCGCACTTCCGTGCCGCTCTTCAACGAGTTGGTGATCGAGTCGAACACGGCATCGACCGCCTTGGTCGCATCCGCCCTGCTCAATCCGCTGGCATCCGCGACTGACGCCACGAGATCGTTTTTGTTCACTGGTTGCCCCCCAATCAAAATGAAAGCTCGCTTCCGTCCCGTCATCCGGCATGCCGGCTAGACCGCGGAAGGTGGGCAATCTAGACAGCCATTTCAGTGCGCGTCAACGAGCAAAACAGTAAGAAAACCGTGCATTTCCGGGGTTTTCCGGCTGTTTGCAATCGACCGACGAAGCGAAGACTTCGTGTCTCGCAACCACGCATCCGCAAATGAAACGGGCCGGCGAGCGTTGTGCTCGGCCGGCCCGTCGACAGTCGAAACGTAATGCTCAGTGCGTGACGATGCCTTCGCGCTCTTCTTCCTCGGGCTTCGCCGGCGCCGGCTTTCCCTCAGGCTCTTCCCACTTGATGGGCGTGAGCACCTGCGTCAGCGCTTTCTTCAGGACCTCGTCCACGGTCGCGACCGGGATGATCTCGAGGCCCTTCTTGACGTTGTCCGGGATGTCCGCGAGATCCTTCTCGTTGTCCTTCGGGATCAGCACCGTCTTGAGGCCGCCACGAAGCGCAGCCAACAGCTTCTCCTTCAGGCCGCCGATCGGCAACACGCGACCGCGCAGCGTGACCTCGCCGGTCATCGCCACGTCGCGCCTGACCGGGACGCCCGAGAGCACGGACACGATGGTGGTGACCATCGCCACGCCCGCCGAAGGACCGTCCTTCGGGGTCGCGCCCTCGGGCACGTGGACGTGGATGTCCTTCTTCTCGAACAGCGTCGGCTTGATGCCGAACTCGAGCGAGCGGCTCTTCACGTAGCTCTCAGCCGCCTGCACCGACTCCTTCATCACGTCGCCGAGCTTGCCGGTCGCGATCACCTTGCCGCGGCCGGGCACGGTCACCGCCTCGATGGTGAGGAGTTCGCCGCCGACCTCGGTCCATGCCAGGCCGGTGACGACGCCGACCATGTCGGCTTCCTCGGTCTCGCCGTAGCGGAAGCGCCGGACGCCGGCGTACTTGCCGACGACCTTCGGCGTGACCTTGATCGCCTTCGCCTTGTCCTTCTCCTTGACGATGTCCTTCACCGCCTTGCGGGCGAGATTGGCGACTTCGCGCTCGAGATTGCGGACGCCGGCTTCGCGCGTGTAGTAGCGGATCAGCTCGCGCAGCGAGTCGTCGGAGATCGAGAACTCGCCCTTCTTGAGGCCGTGCTCCTTCATCTGCTTGGGCACCAGGTGGCGCTTGGCGATCTCGACCTTCTCATCCTCGGTGTATCCGGGGATGCGGATGATCTCCATGCGGTCGAGCAGCGGCTGCGCCATGCGGAGCGTGTTCGCCGTGGTGACGAACATCACGTCCGACAGGTCGTAGTCGACCTCGAGGTAGTGGTCGTTGAAGGAGCTGTTCTGCTCGGGATCCAGCACCTCGAGCAGGGCCGAGGCCGGGTCGCCCCGCCAGTCGGCACCCATCTTGTCGACCTCGTCCAGGAGGAAGAGCGGATTGGAGGTCTTCGCCTTCTTCATCCCCTGCACGATCTTGCCGGGCATCGAGCCGATATAGGTCCGCCGGTGGCCACGGATCTCGGCCTCGTCGCGGACGCCGCCCAGCGACATGCGGACGAAGTTGCGGCCGGTGGCCTTGGCAACCGACTTGCCGAGCGAGGTCTTGCCGACGCCGGGAGGACCGACGAGACAGAGGATCGGGCCCTTCACCTTGCCGACGCGCATCTGCACGGCCAGGTGCTCGAGGATCCGCTCCTTCACCTTCTCCAGGCCGAAGTGATCGGTATCCAGCACCTGCTCGGCGCCGCCGATATCGCGCTTGGTCTTCGAGCGCTGCTTCCACGGGATCGACAGGATCCAGTCGAGATAGTTGCGGACCACCGTCGCCTCGGCCGACATCGGGCTCATGGTGCGGAGCTTCTTCACCTCCGCCAGCGCCCGCTCGCGCGCCTCCTTCGACAGCTTGGTCTTGTTGATGCGCTCCTCGAGCTCGGCCGCCTCGTCGCGGCCCTCCTCGTTCTCGCCGAGCTCCTTCTGGATCGCCTTCAGCTGCTCATTCAGATAGTACTCGCGCTGCGTCTTCTCCATCTGCCGCTTGACGCGGTTGCGGATGCGCTTCTCGACCTGGAGGACGCCGATCTCGCTCTCCATGAACGCATAGACCCGCTCGAGCCGCTCGGAGATCGTCGGGACCTCGAGCAGCGCCTGCTTGTCGGCGATCTTGAGATTGAGATGCGAGGCGACCGTGTCGGCGAGCTTGCCGATGTCCTCGATCTGGTTGATCGAGACCAGGACTTCGGGCGGGATCTTCTTGTTGAGCTTGATGTACTGCTCGAACTGCGAGACCACGGCGCGCGACAGCGCCTGGAGCTCCTGGCCGGTGCCCTCGACCTCGGGCAGCACCTCGGCCTCGGCCTGGAAGAACTCCTCGTTCTCGGTATAGCGCATGACGCGGGCGCGCTTCACGCCTTCGACCAGGACCTTCACCGTGTTGTCGGGCAGGCGGAGCAACTGGAGGACGGTGCCGACCGTGCCGACCTTGTAGATGTCGTCGGTCGAGGGATCGTCCTGGGCGGCGTTCTTCTGGGTGACCAGCAGAATCTGCTTGTCGTCCTTCATGACGTCCTCGAGCGCACGGACCGATTTCTCGCGCCCGACGAACAGCGGGACAATCATGTGCGGGAAGACGACGATGTCCCGGAGGGGGAGGACCGGGAAGAGGCCGACAGTGGATTCTGACATGGTGCTCGCTTTCTAAAATAGGCAGGCCGGCATCATCTCGACAGACGTCGCAAACAGCCGGGCCCCTGCATAGTCAGGTGGCCGGTTTTCCCTCCCCTTTCAACCCCTTGAAGACGGGGCTTTTGAACCTACTGTCAGGCCGAGGTCGTGGCGTCGCCGCGACGCTCCGAATGGACGTAGAGCGGCTTCGAGCCGACATCGACCACGTCCTTGCCGATGACGATCCGCTCCACGTCGGAAAGGCCCGGCAGGTCGAACATCGGGTCGAGCAGGATGCTCTCCA
>CAXNIC010000417.1:0-4432 GCA_964201945.1 Alphaproteobacteria bacterium | reverse complement strand
TGCTGACCCAGAAAGCCCTGGCGCGGCTCCGCAATCCCGAGGTGATCGTCGAGGTCATGGATCCGATCTCGGCGAAGGTCTATGTCGGCGGCGAGGTCAAGGTGCCGGGCGCCTATCCCATCTCCGGTCCGCTCGGCTCCGTCTCCGCCTTGCAGCTCGCTTCCGGCTCCACCGATACCGGGCGGATCAGCGAGGTGATCCTCATCCGCCGCAGCCCCGACGGCCGTCCGATGCTGAAGCTGGTGGACGTTCACGGTCTCCTGGAAGGAAAGCCGGTCGACGATCCCCGCATCGTCCCCGGCGACATCCTGTTCGTGCCGAAGACCCGCATCGCCGAGGTCGGGCTCTGGGTCGAGCAGTTCATCAACCGCGTGGTGCCCTTCCAGCGGTCGTTCAGCTACACGCTGGGGCGGACCACGACGACCACGAACTAGGGTGATCGCGGTTCGGCTCCCGGTCCGCGGCGCATGTAGAGGAACAGCGCGCTGATGGCGGCGAGTTCCCCCGGCACGAAGACCGCCGAGTAGATCGAGCTGGTCAGCAGCAGGTAGAGGACGTAGGCGCGGAGCGCGTTGGTCATCGCCGCGTCCTTCTCGTCGCCCCACTCCACCGTCGCCGGCAGGCGCACGATGACGATGTAGAGGCTGAGGATCATGAGCGAGCCGACCAGCCCATACTCGAAGAGCACGCCGAGCCAGCCGAGGTCGGCAAGGTAGAAGCTGGCGGAGCCCATGATTTCGGACAGGGTCGTATTGGCGAACCGCGTCGTGCCGCCGACGCCGAAAATCCAGCGCAATGGTTCGTTCACTAGGTATTGGGTGACGAGTGCCATCGAATGCTGACGGACACTTAGCGAGGCGCCGAGGGACTCGGTGATCCGGTCGAGGTTGGCGAGTGCCGTGATCGCCATGGCGCCGCCGATCCCGGCGCCAAGCAGCACGAAGATGGACCGTGCCAACAGCGGCAGCCGGGCGACGAAGGTCCAGCCGATGACCATGATCGTTGTGAAGATGGCGAGCCGCTGCTTGTAGATGTAGACGAGGCTTCCGAGCATCGCGATCGACGACAGCACGATCCAGAGGCGCGGCCTCTCGGCCATGCGGCTGGCCAGATAGAACAGCACGATGATGCCGAAGGTCACCGGCATGTAGATGCGATAGCCGCGCTCGTTCTCGAACATGAACAGCTTCGAGATCGTCGAGTCGCTTGCATAGAAGCTGACCGGGACGACGATCCAGAGGATCCACATGATCACGTAGGTGGCGATGCCGAGCTGCAGGATCGTGCGCGTGATCAGCGTCGGCGACGGCTTCAGCACCACCAGCACGGCGAGCATGCTGAAGTAGTAGGTGAGGGGCCACACCTTGATGGTGGTGGTGAAGGCATCGACGATGTCGTTCCCCAGCCACACCATCGACAGGACCGGGGTGACGCCGAGCGCGTAGGCGATGGTCACCATGTAGAGGGTGTGGAAGGGGGTCGAGACCCGGAAGATGGCGTAGGCCGCCAGCGGCAGGGTGAGGAACGGCCAGGCCTTGGAGAGGTAGTAGATCGGCCCGACGTCGATCAGGTAGTGGAACAGCTGCCCGAACAGCGGCAGCGTCAGCAGCAGCAGGATGCCGGCATGCTCGTAGGTCATGCCCGCGGTACTGGCGCGGTCCGGCAGAGAAGGCCCGCCCGCAGTCGCGAGCTGAACGATCCGGCCACGATGGAAGTCGTGAAGGCCGACCCGGCCGCGCGCGACCGGCGTCACCGGGCTTGCCGCATGTCAGGGCTCTCCTCTGTCGGCATCCGGAAGGATGCCCCGGCCGCCGAAGCGGGCGCGCAGCAGGATCCAGAGCATCGGCAGCGACTCGATGAAGATCCGCCGAAGGTGCGTGCGGGGCTGTTGAGCCAGCCGGTAAAAGGCTTCGAGACCGGCTTTCTGCATCCAGACCGGCGCGCGTTTGACCAGGCCGGTCGCGAACAGTAGAGAGCCGCCGATGCAGAGGCCGACGCCCCGCATCCCGCCGCGGGCGATGGCGGCGCGGGCCAGGATTTCCGACCGTGGCGCGCCGGTCGCCAGGAAGACGTAGCGCGCCGGATGCGCGGCGAGAAATGCGAGGCAGGCCTCGACCGCGGCCGGATCATGGATGAATCCCATGGGCGGGTCGTGGACCGCGAGGTTGGTGAATCCGTACTGGTCGATCAGCGCCTTCTCGAGGGCCGCGCCGCCGCCGATGACGGTGATGGCATCGGTCGGCCGGATGTGGTGGCGCAAGAGCTCTACGGTCAGGTCGCTTCCCGACGCCGTCGGCAGGTTCCGCCCGAACAGCAGGCGGGCAAAAAGCGGGATGACGCGCCCGTCCATCAACACGAGCCAGCCGCCGTAGAGGTTCTCGCGCCAGGCGCGCCCGCCGCTGGTGAAGTTCACCAGGTGCTGGGCGTTGGGGGTGACGACATAGACGAACGGCAGCGCCGGATCGCGCGCGGCAATGACCCGGGCCGCCGCGACGGTGTCGAGGTCGTGAAAGCGGAAGCCGAGGAAGTCGATCATCGGGACGTCGGGATTGGCTTGCATCCGGGTGATCTCTGGGCCGCGACGGGTGAGTTCCCCTGTCGGTATATATCGAAAATCTGCGGCGGCTAAGGTCGATCCTCGAATCCCGCCGGCCTAGGCAGCGGCCGCCTTCAGGTGCTCGGCGAGCCTGAGCGCGAGTGCCACGATGGTGAGCGTCGGGTTGGCCTGGCTCGAGGTCGGGAACACGGCGCCGCCGGCGATGTAGAGATTCGCGACGCCATGGACCCGGCAATCGGCGTCGACGACGCCGTCCCGAGGTGTTGCCGCCATCCGCGCCGTCCCCAGGTGATGGCCGCCATAGGCGCCGTCGCGAAGCGCGATCTCCTCCACCCGCTCGCGGTCATAAGCGAGATGCCCGACGCCGGTGCGAGTGAACTCTTCCGCCAGGACATCGTAGGCGACCGCGACCGTGCGGATGTCCTGTGCGGTGTAGCGCCAGTCGACCTTGACGCGCGGCATGCCGAGGCGATCGGTCTCTCCGATGAGGGTGATCCGGCTCTCGGGATTGGGTTCCTGCTCGCCGTGGAACTCCAGCGTGAAGCGGTTCACCTTCGGATGAATGATGACCGAGGGGAACTTGCGCTTGGCGAGAACCCGCTTGGTCAGCATGTGGAAGAGAAATCCGACCGTCCCGAAGGCGTCGGTGACGACGTTCTTCGCATGCCGGAGCCAGAGTCCGGCCGAGCCTGGATCCTCGTCCTTGAAGCGCTTGCTGTACTCGTAGCTGATCAGCGGCAGGATCAGGTAGAGCGCCGAGAGCGCGCCGGACCCGTGGGTTGGGTCGGTGATGCGCGGATGGTGCAGCCGGGCGACGATGTTGCCGATCCCGAGTGCCCGCTGCGTCTCCGCCGTCACCGCCAGGCGCCGACGGCAGTAGACGCCGTCGGCGGACACTTCGTAGCCGTGCCAGACCGCCGAGGTCGGACGATCGACGGTCAGCGTCCCCATCGTGCCGGCGACGTGGCACATGTAGGTGCGGCCGACGAGATCGGCGCCGTTGCCGATGCCGGCCGCATGGATGTCGTTCGATGCCAGCAGCAGCCGGGGAATCTCGATGCCGCCGCTCGCCAGCACGAACCGGGTGGCCCGGACCGTGAACCGCTTGCCGGCGAGCGTCCGCACCTCGACATGATCGATGCGCGCGCCGTCGGCGGAGACCTGCAGCCGGGTGACGTTGGCCTTGAGAAGGACGCGGATGTTGCCGGCCGCCGCCAGCTGGCCGCCATAGACCCGGCCGAAGTCGGTCGGACGACTGAACCGTTCGAGAGTATCGGAGCTCACCCGTTCGCTCCGGAAACCCTCGATGATCTCCTTCATGCCCCCGGGGAAAGCCGTCTCGGCCGTATAGGCAAACGCTCCGGCCTCGCAGATCTCGTTGGCGCGGACATAGTAGGGATCGAGTGCCTCGCGGCCGAAGGGCCAGCCGCTGATGGCCATGTAGGACCGAGGCTCGAAGTCGATCGGGTCGAACGGCATGCAGCGGCCGCCCCAGATCGTGGTCGAGCCACCGAAGCGGCGCTGGCGGTAGCGGTCGGGCGGCGCGTGCAGCCTTTCGTCGGCCACCTCGCCTTCATAGAGTGACTGGGTGGCTGGGTCGGACGCGGTGCCCCCGCCCTCCAGCAGGATGACCCGCTGGCCGGTCGACACGAACTGGAGCGCCAGCGAGATGCCGGCAGCGCCCGCTCCGACGATGCAGAGATCCGCCTCGAGGCTGGCCTTGTCCTCCAGCCGGTCGATGTCTTCGATCATCCGCGATCAGTATGAGGGAGGGGGCGCGACGCAATCGCCCGGGAAGGCTGGTGCCGCCTGACAGGATTGAACTGTCGACCTCGTCATTACCAATGACGCGCTCTGCCACTGAGCTAAGGCGGC
>CAXNIC010000416.1:0-4439 GCA_964201945.1 Alphaproteobacteria bacterium | reverse complement strand
CACGACGCCCTGGCTCGCGGACCTCCGGTACCAGGCGGCAGCCTTGCCGTAATCGGTCGCACCGGCATCGCCCCGGACATACATGAGGCCGAGGTTGTACTGGGCGTAGGCTTGGCCCTGCTCTGCCGCCCTGGTGAACAGATCGAATGCCGAACGGAGATCCTGGGGACCGCCGATGCCGGCAATCTGAAGGCCGCCGAGAAGCGTCTGGGCGTCTCGATCTCCGGCTTCGGCGAGGGGCTTCAGGATGGGGATGGCGTCCGCATGCCGGCCCGCAGCCAGCGCCGCCTCAGCGTCCTTGAGGTCGGCGGCCATGGACGGCGGTGCGATGCAGAGGAACGCCAGAAGCGCTGCCGCGCCGAGACGGCGTGAAATAGTCATGATCACCAAGGACCTCGATTTCGACGCGGTTCTAGATATCCAGTCGGCCTTGGTGTTTCAAGGTGCGAGGCTGGGTTCGGGACGGCCGGCGAGCCGCTCGGCGAGGGCGGCCCGGACCTCGCTGATCACCGGTTGCCAGGCGCCTCTCACCGGTTGCCGGAAGAGCCGCATCGACGAGTACCAGGACGTGGTCGCGCCGGTCATTCCCCAGCGCCAATCCGGAACCTGGGCAAGCAGGAGCCACACGGGGAAACCGAGGGCGCCGGCGAGATGGCAGGCGGCCGTGTCGACGGTGATCAGCAGGTCGAGACCGAGGAGAACGCGGGCGGCCTCATACAGATCGGGCTGAAGTCGACTGAGATCGGGCAGCGCCGCCTCGAGGCCGAGATCGGCGATGTCGGACTGGCGCGGTCCGACCTGATATGAGAACCAGGCGATGTCCGGCACGTCGAACCAAGGCTGCAGCTGTTCGAGGGGGATCGACCGGTCCCGGTCCCGGGGATGGGTGGAGTTCCCCGCCCACACCAACCCGATCTTGAGGCGGCGGCTGGCCTCGATGCGAGCCGCCTCCGGCCGGCGGAGGTAAGGCGCGGGCGGTGGAGCTCCGCGGGTTCCGCCGAGGACGCGCGGGAGGCTGAGGAGGGGGACGACCAGATCATGGTCCGGGATCGCCGGCTTCGGGCTGATGGCGATGCCGGGAAAGGAGCCGCGCAGCAACCGCGCGAGCCGCGGGTTGCAGAGCAGGGAAACGGGCTCGGGCTCGCTGGCGATGAGCGGCAGGTAGCGCACGAATTGCATGGTGTCGCCGAGACCCTGCTCTTCATGGACCAGCAGCCGGCGGCCGGCCAGCGGCTCGCCGTTCCATCTCGGTGCCGCGCTCGGCGGCTTCTCGAACCGATCAATGTGCCAGCGCCATTCATACTCGTCCCACGCCTCTTCGGTGCGGCCGAGCAGGAACAGCGGGGTCGCGCGATTGAAATGCGCCTCGGCCAGATCGGGCATGAGGCGGATCGCCTCGCCGAAGGAACGCTCCGCGTCCGCAAGACGGCCGAGCCCGAGCTCGGCCCTCCCCAGATTGCTCCGAGCCATTACGGAGCCGGGAACGAGAGCGAGGGCGCGCCGAGCCCAGCGAAGGAGCTCGACCGACGAGGAGGCGCTGTCGATGACCGCCGTCAACTCGACCGCCGCGTCGCCTTGGCCCGGGTCGATCGTCATCGCGCGCCGAAGCAATCGGCCGCTCTCCTGAAGCGCGCCGCTTGCGGTGACCTGCCGCGCCAGCGCGACCATCGGGCCGGGCGCCGGGCTGCCGGCGACGGCGCGACGAAGCCAGGTGAGCCCGGCCGCCGGCCGCGCCGCACCGAAAGCCAGCGCCGCTTCGGTAAAGCCCGGCGCCAGCGCCAACGTGCGGCGAAGGGAACGGTCGGCTCGTCCCGGTCGGGACCGTGCGAGCTCGATGCAGCCCAGACTGAACCAGGAGTCCGGAGCGTCCGGCGCGGCGGCGACCAGTGCGCGGGCGACGGTGAACGCCGTCTCCGGCTCATCCGCCTGCAGGCTGTCGGCGAGGTTGCGCAGGGCGGGTGCCGCCATCGGTTCGAGGACAATCGAGCGGCGGAAGCCGGCGCGGGCGGCCGGCGTGTCGCCGATGACGGCCAGCGCCAGGCCGCGATTGGCCTGAGCGGGCCAGAAGTCGGGAGCCCGGACGATCAGGCGGTCATAGAGTGCGAGGGCACCGCCGATGTCGCCCGCGATCTGACGCTGGTCCGCCTCGGCCAGCAGGGCGTTGAGATCGGCTGCCGAAGTCATTCGCTGCGCCCGGTTTCAGTCTTGCTGCCCGGAAATCGCCCGGCCGCGGACTCGCTCCCGGCGGCGGTCGCTGTCGTCCATCCGCTCGGCATGGTGATTCGTTACCCCGACGTTATGCTCCGCCAGGAATACTCACTCTCCAAGCCAGACCTCGATCTCGTGGCGAAGCTTTTCCGAAGGCGTGACCCGTCCGCGTTCGAGCTTGCTGAAATGACCCTGGCGGATCCCGAGCCGCTGCGCTGCCTCCTCCTGGGAGAGGCCGAGCATCCGGCGATGGTGACGTACCCGTTCCGCCATCTCTCCGGATGGCGATGCATCCGCGAGAGACATCGGTTCGGCATCGACGGATCGGATGTAGTAGTCGCGGATCATCTGCGGCGCCTCGATGCCGATCTCGGCATCGAGCCACTGCGCGCCCCATCCATGGCGATTCAGGCCGTCGAGCGGCTTGCCGACATAGTGCCAGGTGGTGATCACGCCATCCGCCTTCATCGTCGTCAGCGCCTTCTCCAGGCGGGTCCGCGTCTTGGCCGGATAGCGCTCGTTCAGCGCCTCGCCGACGGCATCCAGCAGGGTGCGGACCGAGAAGCGCTGGGTGAACTGACCGTTGCGCGCGTGAGCCTGCCACTGCCAGCTCGTGTAGCGCGTCAGGCGTTTCTCCCATTTGCGCCGGACCGGGTCGTATTGCAGGGCGCGCTGGAACAGGAGCCCGGTCTGACGGCCGGCGCCGAAGAGGAAGGCGGCGAAGGCCTTGCCCGGCCGGAAGATGAAGCGCTCGACATCGAGATAGCCGTCGAGGCGGACCTGGCCCATGCGATCGGTGATGATGAAGGGCCGGCTCTGCAGGGTCTTGAGCGTCGAGGAGCGCTGGCGCCGGCCATCGCCGCCGCCCTCGTAGACCCGGACCTCGCCGATATCGATCCAGAGATTCTGGATGTGGGAGAGCGCCTTCAGCATCTCCGCGCGCTGCTCGGGCTCGTAGCCGCCTCGTCGGCCTTGGCCGCCGCGCTTGGGCTTGAGACCGCGCATGCCCAGGATCTCGTCGACATCCGCGACCGCTGCATCGTCGGGTGCGCGAGCCTGGCTGAGATAGAGGGCGCAGAGCGCATCGAGGCCGTCGGCATCGAGATCCGAGAGCTCGCTCTGCTGGCGCCACATGGTGGTGACCCAGGCCTGCAGGCGCGATCCCGGCAGCAGCGGCTCGGAGTCCATGACCGCGGGCCGAAGCTGCGCGTAGCCGCTGGCGCCGTTGCGCTTGAGCGACGCCGTCGGCCAGGGCGTGCCCTCGACCTTGCGGAAGGTGTTCTTGTAGAGCGCCTCGCGGATGTCGTGGAAATGTCCCGAGGCCAGCACGATCATGGTGCCGGGCGGGATCTGCGGCAGCGCCTGCTCGGCTGCCGCCGCTTCGGGCGAGCGCAGCAGGGCCTCGAGGTAGCCCGCCGGACGGTTCGGCGGGAGCAGGAGCTCGACCAGGGCGCCGGCCGCATCCTCGGCATGGATGGAGACGAGATAAGCGAGGCGCCGAGCCAGGGTTTCGGTGCTCTCGGCCCGGTCCGCCGCCGCCCAGGCGGACACCGAGACGGCGAGCCAGCGCGCCACCTTGTCGAGAGCCGCCGGCTCGGCCAGGAAGTTTTCAGCGAGCCGGCAGGCGATGCTGAAACAGGCTTCCTTCGAGATCTTCGACGATGCCTTGGCCGGAAGCGCTTCGCTGATCCGCCGGGCAATGACGGCCCCGATCAGCTGGGTCACCGCGTCCCGATCGCTGACAAGGCTGACGCGGATCGCGCCTGCGCGCTGTTCCTGGGTCTGTCCTTCGAGGTCCGGGTGCCTGATGGTGGCGAGGCTGTGCTCCAGGCGGCTTTCGATCGGGGATCCGAGCCAGCTCGCCGGCACGACGAATGCCTTGTCGTCTCCGGGCTGAAGCGGGACCGCGAGTTCCGCGAGCCCCGTGAGTGGCAGGGGCAGCTGGGGAATGGGCTTGCGACGGCTGGGCATGACCTCTCCGATGGCCTGGAAAGCGTATCGCAGGCCGCGGCGGTATAGCTCAGTTAAGTTTCGTCTGCCGCCACTTTGCCGCCACCCGAGGGCGGAGCGGGGGTTCCCCGGCCACGCTGCATCTGTGATGTGTGACCGCGACGGGATGCATTAAGGTTTGGTTTTTGGGTTGTTGGCGCGGGCTTCGCGTTGCGGGGCATTATATAGTTATATCAAGTAGATGCTGTTGATTTAGTTACCTTTCGGTGCTGATCTTCGGG
>CAXNIC010000415.1:0-4449 GCA_964201945.1 Alphaproteobacteria bacterium | reverse complement strand
ATGGTGCCGGGCGACCCGGCGCTGGTGATGGCCGGCGCCGCCGCGCCCGCCGACGAGGTGCAGCGGATCCGCGAGCAGTTCGGGCTCGACCAGCCGTTCCACGTGCAGCTGCTCCGCTGGTATGGCGGCATGATCCAGGGCGACCTCGGTCAGTCGATCACGCTGGGGCGCTCGGTCGTCGCCGCCATCGTCGAGCGCCTGCCGTCCACGGTGACGCTGGCGGGCTTCGCCTTCGTGCTGACGCTCGCCTTCGGCCTCGTCGCCGGGGTGATCTCGGCCTTGAAGCAGGACACCTGGATCGACCACACGATCATGACCTTGGCCGTCGTCGGCGTCTCGGTGCCGAGCTTCTGGATCGGGCTGATCATGATCATCGGCTTCGCCGTGATGGTCGACTGGCTGCCGGCCGGCGGCTACGTCACCATCACGGAGAACCCGGTGATGTGGTTCAAGAGCCTGATCCTGCCCTCGATCGCGCTCGCCCTCCTGCAGATGGGCCTGCTCGCCCGCATCACCCGCGCCTCGATGATCGAGGTGCTGCGCCAGGACTTCGTGCGAACCGCGCACGCCAAGGGCCTGCCGCGCTGGATGGTGGTCGGCAAGCACGCCTTCATGAACGTGATGATCCCGGTCGTCACCGTGATCGGCATCGTCTTCAGCCTGCTGCTCTCCGGCTCGGTGGTGATCGAGACCGTGTTCTCGATCCCCGGTCTCGGCCGGTTGATGGCGACCTCGATCGTGACCCGCGACTACCCCGTGATCCAGGGCGCGCTGCTGATCACCGCCGCCATGTTCGTGCTCATCAATCTCTTCGTCGATGTCCTCTATGCCTATCTCGACCCTCGCATTCACTACGACTGAGGCGCCCAGCCGGCTCCGGCGCCTGATCGCGCGCATGCAGCCGTTCTTCCGGCACCGCATGGCGGTGATCGGCGCCGTGTTCTGTCTGGCTGCCGTGCTGATGGCGATGTTCGCCGACGTGCTGGCGACCCATCACCCCGAGCGAACGCGCATCCGCGATGCCTTCAAGCCGCCGTCGGCCGAGCGCGTGCTGGGCGCCGACCATCTCGGCCGCGACGTCTACAGCCGGGTGCTCTACGGCTCCCGCATCTCGCTCGGCATCGGCGTCTCGACCGTGGTGCTGACCGGCGTCATCGGCGCCGCCTTCGGGCTGATCGCCGGCTATTTCCGCCGCCTGGATGATCCCCTGATGCGGGTCATGGATGCGCTGATGGCGTTCCCAGCGATCATGCTCGCGGTCGCGGTGACCGCGGCGCTGGGGCCGTCGGCGACCAACGTCGTCATCGCGCTGGCCGCCGTCTATGTGCCGCGGACCGCGCGCATCGTGCGCGCTTCGGTGCTGGTGGTGCGCGAGATGGACTATGTGATGGCGGCGCGTGCGCTCGGCGCCAGCCATTTCCGCGTCATCTTCCGCCACATCCTGCCGAACTCGCTGGGGCCGCTCGTGGTCCAGCTCACCTTCGTCTTCGCCTATGCCGTGCTGTCGGAAGCCGCCTTGAGTTTCCTCGGCATGGGTCCGCCGCCGCCGACGCCCACATGGGGCAACATCATCTCCGACGGCCGCGACTACCTCCGCGAAGCCCCCTGGATCTGCCTCTATCCCGGCATCGCCATCTCGGTCTCGGTGCTGGGCCTCAACCTGCTCGGCGACGGCCTCCGCGACATCCTGGACCCGCGCATGAAGGTCCAGCAGGGCTGACTCTTCTTTACAGCCCCGCCGTCCTCGCCGATCCTCGCAAGCAATGACAGAGACGACAGGAGCGGCGGGCGACGACGGCTCGCCGCAATGGCGGAAGACCCTGGTGGCGATGGTGGCCGTCCAGGTCATCATGAGCCTCGCCTTCACCTTCCTCAGCCCGATCCTGCCGCTGTTCCTGCCCGAGCTCGGGGTGGCGAACGACGCCCATGTCTATCTGTGGGCAGGGACGCTGGCGGCGGTCACCTCCTTCGTCGCGGCCCTGGTCTCGCCGCTCTGGGGCCGCATGGCCGACCGGCGCGGGCGGAAGCTGATGGTCTTGCGCTCGGCCGTCGCCATCGGGCTCTGCACGCTCTTGATGGGCTTCTCCCAGACCGTATGGCACCTGCTGGGTGCCCGCATCCTTATGGGCGCCTTCGCTGGCTTCTCCGCCGCCTCGGTGATCCTGATCTCGACCCAGGTGCCGCGAAACCGGCTGGGCTATGCGCTCGGGCTGATGAGCTCGGGCCAGCTGGTGGGCTCGCTGCTGGGGCCGGTCTTCGGCGGCGGCCTCGCCGACCTCACCGGCAGCTACCGCCTGCCGTTCTTCGTCGGCGGCGGCCTCGCACTGGTCGCAGGTTTGGTCTGCTGGCTGTCGGTGCCGGAGGCCTTCACCCCGCCGAAGACGGCCCAGGCCCGGCCCTCGCTCCTGAGCTCGATGCGGGTGGTGGCCGCCACGCCGGGCATGGCGGCCCTGGTCATGGTGCTGCTGCTGGCCCAGTTCGCGACCCAGGCGGTGCAGCCGATCGTGGCGCTCTACGTGCAGGACATGATGGGCGAGCGGCCGGACCTGGCGACGCTGGGCGGCATCGCGCTGTCGGTGACGGGCCTCGCCGGCATCGTCGCGGTGCCGCTTCTCAGCCGCGCCGGCGACCGCTTCGGCGAGAAGGCGGTGCTGATGATCGCGCTGGCCGGTGCCGCGCTGGCGACCGCCCCGCAGGCGTTCGCCGGCTCCTACATGGGCTTCGTGGTCGAGCGCTTCGCGCTTGGCCTCTTCGTCGGCAGCATCGTGCCGGTGACCAACGCCCTGATCGGCAAGGTCACGCCGGCGGCGGACCGGGGTCTCACCTTCGGCATCACCTCGTCCGCGTATTTCCTCGGCAATTCCTTCGGGCCGCTGTCGGGCGGCGTGGTCGCGGCCTATGTCGGGCTGCCCTGGGTATTCGTGCTGACCACCGTGGCCCTGTTCGCCAGCCTCATCTGGGTCGCGGTCGCGGTTCCGCGCCGCTCGGGCGCGGGCTGACCGCCGCCGCCCGGAACCGAAGTCCAACGGAAGAAGACCAGCCGCCATGGCTCCAGAACCGCCGCTTCCCGGATTTCTCCGGCACCCGCCCCGCCATCTCTTCGTCACCGGCAAGGGGGGCGTCGGCAAGACCTCGATCGCCTGCGCGGTCGCCATCGCGCTTGCGGAAGCGGGCCGGCGCGTGCTTCTGGTCAGCACCGACCCCGCGTCCAACCTCGACGAGATGCTGGAAACCCAGCTCTCCGACGCGCCTCGGGCGGTGCCGGGAGTGCCCGGGCTTTCGGCGTTGAACATCGACCCCGAGGCCGCGGCGGAAGCCTATCGCGCGCGCGTGCTGGCCCAGCTCGATCCTGCCTCCGGGGAAACCAGGCGCGACGAAGTGCGCGAGCAGCTGTCCGGAGCCTGCACAACCGAGGTCGCGGCCTTCGACGAGTTCGCGGCACTTCTGGGCGGCCATGACGCCCGCTTCGACCATGTGATCTTCGACACCGCGCCGACCGGGCACACGCTCCGTCTCTTGAGCCTGCCCGCCGCCTGGACCGGATTCCTCGAAGCGAACGAGGCCGGCGCCTCGTGCCTGGGACCGCATTCAGGGTTGAAGATGCAGCAGGACCGGTTCCGCCAGGCGATGGAGTCCCTCGGCGACGCCGCGACGACCGAAATCATCCTGGTCACGCGGGCCGAACGGGCCGCCCTGGCGGAGGCCGCGCGCAGCGCCGCCGAGCTCTCGGCGCTGGGCCTGCGGAACCAGCGGTTGGTGGTGAACGGGGTCTTTCACGCCCGCACGGACGCGGATCCGGTGGCGCGCGCCTTCGAGGCGTCCGGGCGTATGGCGCTCGAATCCATGCCGGAGGTGCTGCGTTCCCTGCCGCGGGACGAGGTGCCTCTCCGCAGTTTCGACATGGTCGGCCTCGCCGCCCTTCGTGCGCTGCTGAGGCCTGAGGCCGAGCCGCCTGCTGCGGTCGCCGCGCCGGCCCTGCGCCCGGCCGCGGACACGCCCCCCGGCCTCGACACGCTGGTGGATCAGCTGGCGGCGCAGGGTCACGGCCTGGTGATGGTGATGGGGAAGGGCGGCGTCGGCAAGACCACGGTCGCCGCCGCCTGCGCCATCGGCCTGGTCGCACGCGGGCTGCCGGTGCATCTGAGCACCACCGACCCCGCCGCCCATTTGCAGATGACGCTGGCCGGCGAGATGCCAGGCCTGAAGGTCGATCGGATCGATCCGAAGGCCGAGACCGAGCGCTACATCGCCCGGATCATGGACTCGCGCGGACGCGATCTCGACGACGCCGGCCGTGAACTGCTGCGCGAAGACCTGCGGTCGCCCTGCACCGAGGAGGTGGCCGTCTTCCACGCCTTCTCGCGGATCGTCGCAGAGGCCCGCAGCGGCTTCGTCGTGCTCGACACGGCGCCGACCGGGCACACGCTGCTGCTGATGGATGCGGCCGGC
>CAXNIC010000414.1:0-4470 GCA_964201945.1 Alphaproteobacteria bacterium | reverse complement strand
GCGGCCGCTGCCCTCATCTACCTGGTGGTGCCGGAGCGTGGCGGCGGCGGCAAGATCGAGACCTTTCCCCAGCAGCTGCGCGGTCTCGCCAGCGTCGTTCGCGACCGCGTCTTCTGGAAGGTGACGCCGGTCGTCGCCACGACCAACGCAACCGCGCTCGCGGTTCAGTCGCTGTGGCTCGGCCCGTGGCTCGTCGACGTCGGCGGCCTCTCGCGCGGTGAAGCGGCCAACTACCTGATGGCTTGCTCTCTGGGATTCGCCGTCGGTGTCGCCAGCGCCGGTTCGCTGATCAGCTGGTTCCGCAGCCGCGGCATCGACACGCTGACCGTGCTTGCCTACGGCATCGTGCCGTTCCTGCTCGTGCAGGGACTGATGGTGAGCGGATGGGCAACGGAGTTCCTGCTGCCGATCGCCATCGCCTACGGCCTCACCGGCCAGGTCGCGACCATGGCGCTCGCCAAGTACCCCGAGCACTTCGGCGTCGCGCTCGCGGGCCGCGCTTCGACCGCAACCAACCTCGTCGCCTTCGTGCTCGCCTTCGCCTGCCAATACGCGGTCGGCTGGGTCATCGACTTCTGGCCGCCCGGTCCCAATGGCGGCTACCACCCGGAAGGGTATCGCGCCGCCTTTGCCGGGGCGCTCGTCATCGAGGTCGCCGCTTATCTCTGGTATCTCGGCTTTCGCGAGCGACGATAGGCGGATGGAGGAACCTGCCCGGGCCGGATCGGGAAAGTCCGAGGCGACCGAGAATTTTCCGGTCGCACTCCGCTTCCTTGCGCCCGAGCGCCTCGCCGCGGTCCTCGCCTTCTATCGCCAGGCGCGCGCCGCCGACGACATCGCCGACGATCCGGCGCTGGTGCCTGAGGAGAAGATCCGGCGCCTGGACGCGATCGCCGCCGGGCCGATCGCCAGCCCGCACCTGACCCAGTTACTTCAGGCCTTCCGCCAGGACGCGACCAAGACCCGCTACCGGGACTGGAGCGAGCTGCTGCTCTATTGCCGGTTCTCGGCCGTGCCGGTCGGCCGCTTCCTTCTCGATCTCCACGGCGAGGGCCGCGACGCACAGGCGCCTTCCGATGCGCTGTGCACTGCACTCCAGGTGCTGAACCACCTTCAGGACTGCGGCGATGATCTCCGCCAGCTCGACCGTGTCTACCTGCCGCTCGCCTGGATCGAGGCCGAAGGCGCATCGGTCGAGGAGTTGCGCGACGACCGGGCCTCGCCGGCGCTTCGGCGCGTCTTCGCTCGGACGCTGGAGCGCGTCGCCGAGCTATTGATCCAGGCCCGCCCGCTCGGACGCCGGATCGCCGATCGCCGGCTTCGCCTGCAGGCCGAGATCACCGTCGCCGTCGCCCGGCGCCTCGCGGCCAAGCTGCGCCGGCGGGATCCGCTGGCGGCGCGCGTGCGCCTGTCGAAGCTCGACTATGCGCTCGTCTGCCTGAGCGGCGGCGCGCGCTGGATCCTCTCGCGATGAGCGGCGCCAGGAAGAGCACGTTCTACTGGGCGATGCGGCTGATGCCGCGGGCGAAGCGGAGCGCCATGTTCGCGGTCTATGGCTGGTGCCGCCTCGTCGACGACATCGCCGATGCCGATCTCCCCGCCGACGACCGCCGCGCCGGGCTCGACGCCACGCGCCGCGATCTCGATCGCATCTTCACTACCGACGACGACTCCGGCCTCGCGCGCGCGATCCGCGACTTTGGTCTCGATCGAAGCTGGTTCGACATGGTGCTCGACGGCCTCGACACCGACATCGCGGCTCCGCTCATGGCGCCCGACATGGCGGCGCTCGATCTCTACTGCCGGCGCGTCGCCGGTGCGCCCGGCCGCATGGCGATCGCCATCTTCGGCTGCGAGGAACCGGAGGCCGCCGACTTCGCCTTCGCCGCCGGCACGGCGCTGCAGCTCACCAACATCCTCCGCGACGTGCGCGAGGATGCCGAGCGTGGCCGGCTCTACCTGCCGAAGGAAGCGCTGGTGTCTGCAGGGATCGGAAGCGACGATCCGCACATGGTCCTCGCCGACCCGCGCCTGCCCGAGGCCAAGGCTTGGCTCGCCGGTCAGGCACGGCGGCACTACGACGCGGCGGAGGCGAGCGGCGCCCGCTGCGGCCGCCGTCGCTGGCCCGGCCTCGCCATGCTTCGCCTCTATCGTCGCCTCTTCGACCGGCTGCCACGGGAAGAACGCCCCCGGCTCGGCACCCTCGAGGCGCTCGGCATCGTGCTCGCCTGCCGGCTCGGGCTGCCCAGGTGACCGTCCATGTCGTCGGTGCCGGCGTCGCCGGCCTTGCCGCCGCCGTCGCGTTGCTGGATGCCGGGATCGAGGTGCGGGTGCATGAGGCGGCGCCGATGCCCGGCGGCCGCTGCCGCAGCTACCACGATCCCGTGCTCGACCGGCGCATCGACACCGGGACGCATCTGCTGGTCGGCGCCAACCGCGCCGCCCTCGCCTATCTCCGTCGCCTTGGCGCTCTCGACCGGATGATCGAGACGGCGCCCGCCGCCTATCCCTTTATCGACCTCGCGAGCGGACACCGCTGGACCGTGCGGCCCCCTTTCGGCGGGCTGATCGCGGCCTTCCGCCCGGTCGCGTTCGCCGCCCTCAACACCGAACCGTCCGAGGCGTCCTGGCGCCTGATCGCCTCGGTCTTCGGCCGCCTCCTGACTGAACGCGCCTGCCGGCCGTGGATCGCGCGAACGGGGATCGGCGACGCCATGGTCGATCCGGCCGTGGCTCTCCTCGGCGATCGCCTTGCCCTCGGCCGCCGGCTCACGCGGATCGACGCTGCCGGCGACCGCGTCGGGTCCCTCGTCTTCGCCAACGAGACGGTGAGGCTCGGCGCCGGCGACTCGGTGATTCTCGCGGTTCCTCCGCCGGCGGCGGCCGAACTGCTGCCGGACCTCGTCGTCCCGACCGACGTCCGGGCGATCGTCAATGCTCACTTCCGGGTCGCTGCAACGGCGCCGGTCCCGCAGCTGGTCGGCATGACCGGCGGCACCGGCCAATGGGCACTCTGGCGCGGCGACGTCATCTCGGTGACGGTCAGCGCCGCCGACGCGCTGACCTCCGAGACGGCCGAGGCTCTGGCGGCCCGTTTCTGGCCTGAAATCACCGCCGTTTTCGGATTTTCCGCGGCGATGCCGCTTTTCCGCATCGTCAAGGAGCGACGGGCTACGATTGCTGCCACGTCCGCGATGGAACGCCTGCGACCAGAGGCGAGAACCCGGCTTCGAAACCTGGTGCTCGCCGGCGACTGGACCCGGACCGGACTGCCGGGGACGCTCGAGGGTGCGGTACGCTCGGGCGAAGCGGCGGTACGACTCGCTCTGGCAACAGACTAGATCTTGCGTTACAATGACTTACTGAATCAAACCCTGGGACACCCCATCACCGGGAGGAACGCAAATGGCTTCGGTACTCGAGAAACTTGAAAGAGCCGTGATCGCCGGCTTCGTGCTCGCCGCGATCATCTTCTGGCTGCTGGTCAGGCCTGCGGCCTTCGACCATGGATACTGGACCTTCTTCATGCGCTGGCTGCACGTGCTCAGCGGCGTGATGTGGATCGGCCTGCTCTGGTACTTCAACTTCGTGCAGATCCCCTCGATGCCGAAGATCCCGGACGAGCAGAAGCCGGCAGTCTCGAAGGTGATCGCGCCTGCCGCGCTCTTCTGGTTCCGCTACGCCGCGCTGGCGACGGTGGTAACCGGCCTGCTGCTGGCCTGGATGAGTGGCTATCTCGGCCAGGCCCTGATGCTGGGCGGCGCCGAGGGCGTGCCGCAGCACCGCAACATCGGCATCGGCATGTGGCTCGGCCTGATCATGGCCTTCAACGTCTGGTTCCTGATCTGGCCGAACCAGCAGAAGGCGCTGGGTCTGGTCGAGGCGACGCCGGACGAGAAGAAGGCCGCGGGGCGCATGGCGATGTTGGTCTCGCGGACCAACACGGTGCTGTCGATCCCGATGCTCTACGCCATGGTCAGCGCGCAGAACCTCGGCTGATCTCGAACTCGATTGTCGTGAGCGAGGGGGCCTTCGGGCCCCCTCGTCGTTTCTGGGTCAGCCGAAGGTGATCCGCTGCACGACGATCTTCTCGATCTTGAGGTTCATCAGCGTGCCGTTGGCCCGTCTATAGGCCCTGTATTCGTCGACCAGGCCATTGAACATGTCGGTGACGCTACCGGCGGCGGCCTTGTACTCACCGAAGTTCGGCTCGAAGAAATAGAGATGCGAGCCAAAGCCGAAAGCCTTGCCGCCGGACTTGTAGCAGCAGACCGCGTGGGCCAGGCCCTGGACGTCGAAGACCAGCGTCAGCGCGTGATAGGTGGAGCTATGGTCGAAAGTTGGTGACGGTGTAGATCGAGAAGGCGGCATATCGTGGGGGTAGTTGAAGCCTCCACTTCTCCATTGAAGGAGTGATATGCCGTGTCGAATTCTAACGTCGTCAAACTGGTTCAGCCAGGCACTTTCAGC
>CAXNIC010000413.1:0-4536 GCA_964201945.1 Alphaproteobacteria bacterium | reverse complement strand
GTAGCGCCGAGGACCATTCGGCGAGCCATCTCGGTAACCCCGTGCACCGGGCGAGCAGCACGGTTGGCCCGAGCGCGTGCTACATCGAGCCGGTCGTTGGCCTGTTCGAGTCGGCGCCACAGCGCCGCGCGCTCCGCAACGAGCGCCTGAACCTCGGCATCATCGGCGATGGCTGCCAGCGGTTCGTCTATCGGGTTGGCCGTCCAGACTTTCAACGGATTGCGCATCGGAGCTCCCAGCGTTCGACAACAACCTCGTCGATGCTGTGGCCGGAATACAGGCGGTGTTTCTTGGCCAGCTAGGCGACTGATCTTTCTCGCATTCAACGGCGAGAACCGCTCTAACTGTTGAATAGGAGCACGCGTCGGTGACCGCCAATAGCTCCTGCACCATGGCCTTCAAGCTTCCCTCTGGATGCGAGCGGGAAACCGAACTGGCGGCGCGGCGGAGCTCGCTTTCTATCGCCCTGGCCACGGCGCGAGCAGGCTGGCCGGGGAAATGGTGGAGCGCGATAGCCCGGATCAACTCATCGCGCCTAGTCCGCCGGAGGATCGACTTCCAGCCGTAGCCCGGAGCGCCATCGAGCTCGAGGGCCTGTTCCAACGTCAACTCGTTGGCACCGGAATTCAGCAGGAGGTCGATCGCATTCGCCACCCGCAAGCTCTCTGGCCGACCATCCCAGATCAGCACGCCCATTGCGTGCTGTAGGCGCGCCAGTGACGCTGTCACCTCGTCTGAGGAAGTCGGAACTAGATGCCTATCAAGCGCCATCGGGGGCCGGCGGCGGCGCATTTTTATCAATCAGAACCACGCCGCCGTCGATGATCGCGGCGAGCTCGACCAGCGCGGCCTGCCGTCCGGCTTCGAATTGCCTTTGCTCGTCCGGCGGGAGCCGCGTCGTCGGCGTATCCGGGGACCACTCCGCCACAGTTGGCGCGATCTTTGTCAGCCGGTCCGGCCGACCGATGGTGATGCTGCAGACGCGCCGGCCGACGGCGAAAGCATGCGTCACTAAGGCGGCGGACGCGCTCACCGCCGGCCAACATCAAATTGAAACAGCACCGCGGCCATCTCCTGGCTACCGCCGGCATCGATGACGCCCCTCGTGAGGAGTTCCTTGATGCCGCTCACCATGGCTGCGTTCGGCAACTTCACGGCGGCGTGCTTCTTTTCGCAGTCGTCCATGTGCTCAAATTTCATAGCGAGATGTCGACCCCGCGCGCCCATGCGTCGAGTTGCTCTTTCGAGAGCGGGTGGCTGAGGACTGGCGACGTCACGGCTTTTCTCTGGGGTGGCATCGGCGTACCAGCATCCTCGACGATCAGCGCGGGCTCGGGTTCTGGTGTCGGGCGAGCGAGGATTGCCAGCCGGTCACGCTCGCGATTGAGTTTCCTAACCTCCATGTCGAGGCGCTCAACGAGCTCGGCGAACGAGGGGAAGAATCTGAATTCTGACGCCGCGGCGCGGAGTGTGTGTACGGTGAATACCGCAGCCGGATAGGCTTCAGCGAGTATGTCGGCATAGGCCGAGGCCTTGGTCTTCGCGTCGGCGATCGACAGCGCGCGGCCAGCGGTCAACACGCCGAGCGATACGACCCACTCAAGCGTTATCCTGCGCGTCGCCTTGACCGCCAGGAGAGCGACGCGCTCGGAGCATGCCAGCGCGGCAGCGCGCCGGATCTCGTCCGGGACGACTTTCGAGGGCAACCATCGGGTCGGGCGCTCGAAGCGGCCGAATGTGCCCGAGACCCATTCGGTCGGATCAGCGATCATCGCCGCGATGGAGCTCGGCAAGGGCCCCGGCGAACCCGGTGAGCTCGGCTTCGTAGTTACCGCCGTTGACGTGGTCATAACCGCCCTCCAGGAGCTTCGTAAATCTCGTCGGCCGCATCAGGAAATCGAAATCGACCTTCCACCCGCTCGCGCTTCCGCCGAGGAGGAAAGGCGTCGAGCGGATCTTGGCGAGCACTGCCATCCAGCCGACGAGGCCCCCGCACTCGCCGAGCCGGAGCTTGAGACTGCGCAGCCTGGTTTCGGTAAGGCGTTGAACCTTGGCAAGTTTCAGCGCCTCGGCGAGCTCGTTCCAGGCGTCTACAGCTGAGGCGCAGAGGGCGAGCGACGGGAACCCGCCTTGCGCGCTTGCGCGCATCTCGGACTCTTCCCCTACTTCCCCTTCATCTATCCCTTTCCCCTTAAGAGCATATTCCACCGGACCTTCGACGCCCGTCCGGGGGGCGGCATCGGCTTGTCCGCCGGACACGGCCGCTTCTTCCGGCGGAAGGTCCGTTGTTTTCCGGGCTCCCCCTCCACCATTTCCTCCGGACGATCCGCCAGCAGCAGCAACCCGACCGGCTGCCTCCCGGCGCTTGCGTGCCTTTCGCTCTCGGTCGTGGGCGTTGTCAGCCGTCTTCTTGCGTTTGGTCTTCCAGACCTCCATGGCGATCTGGGCGACAACTGGATGGTAGAGACGGCCGTCGGAGCACTCGATCCATCCGAGCATCGCGTTGACCTTCACTGCGCGAAACGCCTTGATGACGTCACCCTTGCCAGCCATCTGGCACAGCACGCGATCGTTGTTCGGCAAACTTCCGGCCGGCTCCTGATGCCACGAGGCCCACCACAAGCGCAGCGCGACGGCCTTCTCCGCGTCGTCGCATATCGTCCAAGTGTCGGACCGGAAGAGCCGATCGCCATAGAGCGGCATGTAGCTGAAGTCTCGGAGATCGACCTCGTGCGGCACCAGCGGCGTCGGGCGCTCATCGGTCATCGTCCACCCCTGCCGAGACCGGCGGTGCAAATGAAACCGCGAGCGCAACGCAAGACGTCAAGGAATCGAAGACGCACTCCAGCGCGCGCCATGTCGGTCAGGAGGTCCACCGCCCGGCGGTCGGCCACGGCTCGCCTACACCGCAGTCGCGCCGCCGGTCAGCTTTTCGTAGTGAGCTCGAAGGGTCTTTTTACTGGCGATCAGGCGACCACCCTCCTTGGCGACGGGAATCAGTCGCTTTTCGGCGAGGTAGAACACCCGCTTCAGGGCAATCCCGGTGAACTCAGCAATTGCTACCGCCCCGTCCAGCCGGTCGTCCCTGAGCCCGTCCATGATGACCTCGCGATAATTTATGACTTGGGTAATAAACCGGCCACCCCAGAGTTGCAAGGATTTATGACTCATGTCATAAAGTATGGGTGTTTTAGATCACCTGCCGGGATAACCGATGAAAATCAGGCAATCGAAGCGAGCGGGGCGCCCCACCGGAGCAACGCCACCCGGCGAGAAGACGACGCTTAGCTTGCGGGTCTCGCCTAGTCTGAGAGCACGCCTGGACGCCTCAGCGAAGGCCGAGGATCGCACCTTGAGCAAAGAGGCGGAGCTGCGGCTGGAGCAGTCTTACCGAGACCAACGCCTAATGATCGACGCACTTGTTCTTCTCTACGGCCGGCCGATGGCAGGGCTCCTGCTCGCTATCGCCGATGCGATGAATATCACCGGCACCTCCGTAGGCTTCGGAGTGACGCGTACTCCCGAAGGCGCCCATGGCTGGCTCGACAATGCGACCGCCTACAAGGCGGCCATCACCGCGGCGACTACCGTCCTCGAAACGCTTCGACCGCCGGGTGACGTCGTCGATCTCAAAGCCGATACGGCTGAAGGAGCGCCAGAGGTCTCGCAGATGCTGGCGGCAGCAGCAGCCAATCCTGGCGCCGGATACGCCCGAGGTGAGCTTGCCCAAATCTCGGGCGAACTGGTGACGGGTGGCCGAAGTGGCGAGATGGCGATCGTGAAGCGGGAGCTCTTGGGCCATCTGGTCGAGCGCATCAAGCTCGACCGGCGGCCCCTCAATGGTGAAGACAAGCCGGGCGCGCTTTGATGCCCCGCGCGTCGGTCAGCTGCTTGCCGCCGAGCCTCGCACCGCGAGGTCTCAGCCGCGGCCAAGCCGCCGAGTATGTCGGCATCGGCGCCACGAAGTTCGACGAGATGGTGACCGATGGCCGGATGCCCAGACCGAAGCGAATTGACGGCCGCACCGTCTGGGACCGGATCAAGCTCGACGAGGCATTCGCCGGGCTTGAGGATGGCACCACGACGGCGCGCAACGAGTGGGACAAGCTATGAAAATCAGCTTGCGTGACGGCAGCGGCGCCCGCTCCTTCAAATTCGTCGTCGAGGACGTCGACCGGCACGGGAACGTGCGCATCTACTTCCGGCGCAAAGGAGAGGCAAAGGTTCGCCTGGTCGAGACTCCCGGCTCGGCGGCTTTCGAAGCAGAATACCAACGCGCCTTTCGAGGCGAGCCGGTCGCCATTCCCATCGCAGCAGGACGCGTGCCAGCGGCACCGGAAACGATGCGCTGGCTTTGCGTGCAGTACTACACCAGCGCGGCGTTCCTCGGGCTTGGCGAGAGCACCCGTAAGACGCGTCGGTCGATCCTAGACAACATCTGCGAACGCGTCGGCACCTTCCGATTTGCCAAGATGGAGCCCCAGAACGTCGCCAAGCTGCGCGATGAAAAGGTGGCGTTCCCCGAGGCCGCCAATG
>CAXNIC010000412.1:0-4552 GCA_964201945.1 Alphaproteobacteria bacterium | reverse complement strand
CCCTCCTGGTCGAGGTGAACTCATGATCGATCCGATCACGCTCGAGATCGTGCAGAACGGGCTGCGCTCGATCACCGACGAGTCCTTCATCGCCCTGATGAAGAGCGCGTATTCGACCAACATCAAGGAACGGCGCGACCATTCCTGTGCCGTGATCGACCTCAAGGGCCGGCTGATCGCGCAGGCGGAGAACTCGCTGCCGATCCATCTCGCCTCGATGTGGGGCCTGATGACCGCCGTGCTCGGCAAGGTCCCGGTCGCCGACATGGCCGAGGGCGACATCTTCATCGCCAACGATCCCCATGTCGCCGGCGGCACGCACCTGCCCGACGTCAACATGGCGATGCCGGTCTTCGTCGACGGCAAGATCCTGGCCTTCGTCTGCAATATCGCGCACCACGCCGACATGGGCGGCATGGCGCCCGGCAGCATGGCCGGCGGCATGCGCGAGATCTACCAGGAAGGTCTCCGCATCCCGGTCGTGCGCCTGTTCCGCGCCGGCGTGCTGGTGCAGGACATCTTCGACCTGGTGCTGCTGAACGTGCGCGTGCCCGACGAGCGGAAGGGCGACTACTTCGCCCAGGTCGCGGCCTGCCGCCTTGGCGAGCGGCGGCTGAAGGAGATGGCGGCGCGTTACGGCGGCGCCATGCTGACCGAGGCCTTCGGCGAGATCATCGACCGCACCCGCCAGCGGATGGAACGCGCCATCGGCACCATCCCGCCCGGCACTTATCGCTTCGCCGACCGCATGGACGATGACGGCCTCGACACCATCGACATCCCGATCGTGGTCGAGATCACCGTCGGCAACGGCCGCGTGCGCGCCGACTTCACCGGCTCGGCGCCGGAGGTCGACGGCAACATCAACCTGAAGCTCAACGGCTCGGGCGCCACCGTCGCCTATGCGCTGAAGGCATTGCTGGACCCGGACGTGCCCAACAACCAGGGCGTCCTCGACGTCATCGACGTCTTCGCGCCCGAAGGCACGGTGGTCAACTGCGCGGCTCCGGCGGCGACCGCCGCCCGCGCCCATGTCTGCCAGCGCATCGTCGACTGCGTCATTGGCGCGCTCGCGCCGGCCATCCCCGACCGCGCCGTCGCCGCCGCCAACGGCGCCAACACCACCGCCGTCCTCTCCGGCATCGATCCGGCAACGAAGCAGCGCTACGTCTACCTTGAGACCCTCGGCGGCGGCTTCGGCGGTCGCGCCACCAAGGACGGCAAGGACGGCGTCCAGGTCCACATCACCAACACCTCGAACCTGCCGGTCGAGGCGATCGAGATGGAATACCCGCTGCGGGTCGAGAGCTACGGACTGATCGAGGATTCCGGCGGTGCCGGCACCTATCGGGGTGGCCTCGGCCTTCGCCGGGTGGTCAAGCCGGTCGGCCACGAAGCGGTGTTCAGCGGCACCGGCGAGCGCTTCCGCTTCGCTCCCTGGGGCCTGTTCGGCGGCCAGGACGGCATGCCCGGCCGCTTCCAGCGGCGCGAGCCCGACGGCAGCCTGACCCCGCTCGACAACAAGCCGGCCGAGGTGACCCTGACGCCGGACCAGGCCGTGGTGATGGAGACGCCCGGCGCCGGCGGCTATGGCGATCCGGCCGGGCGTGCGCCCGAGCTGATCGATCGCGACACCAGCTCCGGCAAGTTCTCGGCCGGCTATCTCGGCCGTGCCTATCCGAAGGGAAAGCCATGAGCGAGCGTTTCGACGTCGTCATCGTCGGGGCCGGCGTCAGCGGCGCCAGCCTCGCCTGGCAGCTGAAGGCCCGCGGCGTGAAGCGCGTACTGCTGGTCGAGCGCGACCGGCCGGCGGCGGGCGGCACCGGCAAGAGTGCCGCGATCGTGCGCCAGCACTACTCGACGCCGCTGATGGCCCGGATGGCGCGCGCCTCCCTCGACGTCTTCCAGGACAAGGCCAAAGCCTGCGGCTTCCAGCAGGTCGGCTACCTCTTCCTGGTGCCGCCGGAACAGGCGGCGACGGCGCAGACCAACATGGCGATGCAGCGCACCGTCGGCGTCGAGACCGAATGGCTGGACTCCGCCGCGCTCAAGAAGAAGGCCGGCGACTGGCTCAACATGGACGGTGTCGGCGGCGCCACCTTCGAGCCGAAAGGCGGCTATGCCGATCCGGTCCGCACAACCGAGGCGATGGTCGCGATGTTCAAGGAGCTCGGCGGCGAGTTCCGCGAACGGACGGCCGTCCGCGGACTCATCCGTTCGGGCGATCGCATCACCGGGCTCTCGACAGATGCCGGCACCATCGAGGCCGGCACCGTGGTGAATGCCGCCGGCCCGTGGTCGACGATGCTGGCGACGAGCGCCGGGATCGAGATGCAGATGCGCGCCATCCGCGAGCAGGACACGGTCTGGGAAGCCCGGCCCGGGCGGCCGGTGCCGGCGCACTCGATCTCGAATGCCGTCGATGCCACCTATCTCCGGCCGCTGGGCGGCGGCCGCTACGTCGTCGGCCGCGGCTTCCCCAAGGAGTATTTCGACTGCGATCCCTATAACTACAAGCTGACCGCCGACGACGACTTCGTCGCCGAGGTCCAGCGGCGCCTCACCATGCGCTTCCCGACCATGGAGGGCGCGAAGCTGGTCGATTCCTACGCCGCGCTCTACGACGTCACCGTCGACTGGTACCCCTATGTCGGCCCCCGCGCCGGCCTTGCCGGCTATGCTGACTTCTCCGGCGGCAGCGGCCACGGCTTCAAGATCGCCCCGGCCCTCGCCGCCGAGCTGGCGGAGTGGATATCGTCCGGAACGGTGAAGCCCGACTTCGCCCGCCTCTCCTACGACCGTATCGCGAAGAAGGACACGTTCGCGGGGTCATATGGAGGGAACCGCGGATAGGTTCGTGCGACGCCCTCACGCTTCGACAAGCTCAGCATGAGGGCTACTGACAGACAGAGACTCGATCTAGAAGTCGCCTCATCCTGAGCTTGTCGAAGGGTGAGGCGTCGCTTGGCATCGCCGGTGCCCTGAGGCACCCTGACGGTCACTCCTCCCGGAGACGACCATGACCCAGCTTGCCAACACCGCCCCGCCCGACCTCCTCGACCGGCGCCACGCCGCCGTCGCCGAGGTGATCGACCGCGTGCGCGAGATCGAGCGGCGGCAGGGGGTGACGCGGCCGGCGATGGCGGCGATCGAGCGTGAGCTGATCCATCTGGCGTCCCGCACCGAGCTGTTCCCGAAAGATCAGTTCGCGATCCGGCCGGGCAAGCCGACGATCTATCGGCTGGCGGAGGATCCCGACAACCGCTTCGCCCTCTACGCCTCGGCCGGCGCGCTCGGCAAATACCAGCCGCCGCACAATCACACGACCTGGGCGGTGATCGCCGGCGTCTACGGGCACGAGCACAACGTCATGTACGAGCGGGTCGACGACCGCTCGGTACCGGGCAAAGGAAAGCTGAAGAAGACCGGCGAGCGCACCGTCGAGCGCGGTGTCGCGGTCTCCTACCTGCCCGACGACTTCCACACCATCCAGACCCGCGGCGAGGAAGAAGGCCTGCATCTCCACCTCTATGGCCTCAGCCTCGAGCACCTGCCGGACCGCATCGGCTTCAAGACGCCGGAGGACACGGCCTACGAGCGCTTCATGCGCGCACCGAACATCGGCGCGCCACTGCTGCCGGCCCGCGATCTGAAGGCGATGATCACCGACGGCGGCGAGCTGGCGATCCTGGATGTGCGCGAAGAAGGCGTGTTCTCGCGCCGCCACCTGCTCTTCGCCTCCTCGCTCCCCTTGAGCCGGCTCGAGCTCGGCATCGACGCGCTGGTGCCGCGACGCGGAGCCCGGATCGTGCTCGTCGACGCCGATGACGGCCTCGCCCAGCGGGCGGCGGCGAAGCTGATGCGTTTCGGCTACCGCAACCTCGCGATCCTGGATGGCGGCATCGAGGGCTGGGCCAGGTCGGGATTCGAGCTGTTCGGCGGCACCTATGTGCCCAGCAAGGCCTTCGGCGAGTTCGTCGAGCACAAGGAAGAAACGCCGCGGATGGAGGCGGCGGAGGTCAAGGCGCTGGTCGATGCCGGTCGCGACATCGTCATCCTCGACAGCCGGCCGCTGGATGAGTTCAGGAAGATGAGCATCCCGGGCGGACTCGACTGCCCCGGCGCCGAGCTGGTGCATCGCGCCTTCGGCATGGTGCGCTCGCCGGACACGCTTGTGGTGGTCAACTGCGCCGGCCGCACCCGCAGCATCATCGGCGCGCAGTCGCTGATCAATGCCGGATTGCCGAACAAGGTGGTGGCGCTGAAGAACGGCACCATGGGCTGGCATCTCGCCGGCCTGAAGCTGGCCAAGGGCGAGAGCGCGATGGCGCCGCTGCCGGCAGCCGAGGGACTGGCGAAGGCGAGAGAGGCGGCCGAGCGCGTCGCGCGCCGCTTCGGCGTCCGCAGCATCGGCCCTGCCGACCTCGCGCGCTTCCAGGCGGAAGCCGAGATGCGCAGCCTCTACGTCTTCGACGTCCGTTCGCCCGAGGAGTATCGCGCCGGCCATCGCATAGGATCGCGCTCGGCTCCCGGCGGCCAGCTTGTGCAGGCG
>CAXNIC010000411.1:0-4556 GCA_964201945.1 Alphaproteobacteria bacterium | reverse complement strand
CCGATGAGCAGGCTGAAGTCGAGGCCGGCGAGGGTGAGGCCGACCGCATAGAAGGCGCCCAGCGCCAGGCAGACCAGGGCCTGGCCGCGAGCGAAGCCGGCGAGCGTCCGGTCGATCGCGGCGAACTGCGAACGGATCGTCGCCGCCTCGGTGCGCGGCAGCCGCTGGTCGATCCATTCGACGATGCGGGGCCAGTCGCGCAGCAGATAGAAGGCGACGACCGGGGTGATGAACAGGAGCGAGAGCAGGTTGGCGATCGCGGCACCGCCCGAGAGCAGACTGGCCAGCAGCGTGCCGACCCAGGCCAGTGCCTCGCCCGCATGCGATCCCAGCAGCGAGGAGAGCTCCTTCAGATCCTGCTCGCCGGCCTGCGACTTGATCAGCTCGAACAGCGGCTCGAGCGCCGCCCGGATGCGCTCGATGTATCCCGGCAGGCGCTGGGCGAACGTGGCGATCTGCGCCTTCAGCACCGGTGCGATCATCAGCATCAGGCCGAGGCAGACGACGAAGAAGATGAGTAGCGCCAGCGCCGCAGCGATGCCCCTGCTGAGCTTCAGCCGCGCGAGACGATTGACCAGCGGATCCAGGATGTAGGCGACGGCGAAGCCGGCGGCGAAAGGCATCAGGACGTCGCGCAGCTGATAGAGCACAAAGAGCGCCGCCGCGAGGGCGACGAACCAGGTGAGGGTACGCGAGCGGAGGGCTTCCATCCCGGTCAGCCGCGGACGAGGCCGCGGCCCCAGCCGATCAGGTAGGCGGCCCCGGAGGCAACGGTGGTCACCGCCACCAGCAGCACCAGCGCCGGCACCACCCCGGGAGCGACGATGCCGAGGCCGATGTCGGCGAGGACGACGCCGGCCAGCACGAGCTGTGCCACCGTGTTCGCCTTGCTGATCAGGATCGGCGCCATCGCCGGCGTCTGGTCGAGGGTGTGGAGCATCAGCACGCCGCCGACGATCAGCACGTCGCGCGAGACCACGACGATCACCAGCCAAAGCGGGATCTGCCCGGCCTGGCCGAGCGTGATGAAGACCGAGACCAGCAGGGCCTTGTCGGCGATGGCATCCAGATAGGCCCCAAGCTGGGAGCGCGCGTCCAGACTGCGGGCGAGGAAGCCGTCGAGGCCGTCGGTGATGCTGGCGGCGAAGAACACCCAGAAAGCCGGCATCCACTGGCCGGTGAGGATCAGCCAGACGACCAGCGGCACCGCCAGGAGGCGGGCGAGCGTGACGAGATTGGGAAGAAAGCTCAGCAGCGCCAGCGTCATCGCCGGACGGGCCCGGTCAACCTCAGGACGGACTCGCTCGCGCCTTCGACCAGCTCCAGGTCGCGCTGGGCCAGCGCCGATTTCAGCTGCCCGGTCTCGCCGGCATAGGTGACGGCGATGCGGCCCTCCTGCCGGGTGAGCTGCACCACCTCGGCCTTCTGGATCAGCCCGATGCCGGAGAGGCGGCGGCGGATCTCCGTCCACTCGGCCAGGCTGCTGATCGGGATCGCCAGCGTGATCTGGCGCTCGCTCCGGCCCGGAGCGATCGCGTTCTCGGACTTCCACAGCCGCTCGAGCTCGCGCTCGACCCAGTCGACCGCCTTGGCGAGCAGAGCCTCGGCCTGATCGGCCGATTCGCCGGTGAACGAATCCACCAGCGTCGTCTCCATGCCGCCCGAATGCCGGGTGACCGTCAGCGCCACCGTCGGCTTCGAGGTGATGGCATCCAGGCTGACCGCTGCCACCGCCACCACCGCCTCGACGGCGCCGTAGCGCCGCGCGATCGCCTCCAGCTTCGCCGTGTCGCCGGCCATTGCCTGCTTGGCGTCGATGTCGCCGATGTCGCGAAGATCGCCGAGCGGCACCACCAGCGGAACCAGGGTGTCGCGCGCCGGCCTGCGGGCCCAGGCCTCCCGCCAGGGATTGCGGTCGTCGAACAGGACGGTGCTGCCCCTCACCGAGTAGACGGGGACCACCAGAACCGGCCTCGCCTTGGTCTCGGTGAAGGCGACGCCGGCCGAGCCCAGCACGTCGCGGACGGCGGCCGGGTTGAAGCGGACGGTGAGCGTGGCGAGGTAGCGGACCGCCGACGTGCGCTCGTTGGCGACGTCGATCGAGCGGACGAGCGTGGCCATCGTCGCCTCGTCCAGGCGCGGCGGGCGGACGTTGGTGTCGGTCGCCAGCCGCTGCATCAGCTTCAGGAAGGCCTGGCGCTGGCCCTCGAGAAGGGCCTTCTCGCGCGCCTGGGACGCGGTCGCGTCGGTGACGTCCACGGCGACGTCGGAGACGGTGAAGATGTCGTCCTGGCCGGCGGCCGGCGCCTGCGCGACTGCAGGCCCTGCAAGGGCGAGCAGCGCCGTCATGACCAGACGGAAGAGACCGGCTCGTACCATTGCAATGTGTCCGCGTTCGTCTATCTTCTGGCGCCCGCTTATACCGTGGCGAGCGCGAGGACACCATAAGCGCCAAGACTTACAAGGACGCGGGCGTCGACATCGACGCCGGCAATGCATTGGTCGAGGCGATCAAGCCCCTCACCCGCGCGACCCGGAGGCCCGGTGCCAACGGCGAGATCGGCGGATTCGGAGCCGCTTTCGACCTGCGGGCCGCGGGGTATCGGGATCCGATCCTGATCGCCTCCACCGATGGCGTCGGCACCAAGGTCAAGATCGCGATCGAGGCGGCGCGGCCGGACACGCTCGGCATCGACCTGGTCGCCATGTGCGTCAACGACCTGGTGGTCCAGGGTGCAGAACCCCTGTTCTTCCTCGACTATTACGCGACCGGAAAGCTCGAGGTCGACGTCGCCAGGCGCGTCGTCGCCGGCATCGCCGAGGGCTGCAAGCTGGCCGGCTGCGCGCTCATCGGCGGCGAGACCGCCGAGATGCCCGGCCTCTATGCCCGCGGCGACTACGACCTGGCGGGCTTCACCGTCGGCGCGGTCGAGCGTTCGGAGATCATCACCGGCGACACCGTCGCCCCCGGCGACGTGATCCTGGGCCTGGCCTCATCCGGCGTGCACTCCAACGGCTATTCGCTGGTCCGCCGCGTCGTCGCCGACCGCGGGCTCTCCTGGGAAGCACCGGCCCCCTTCGACCAGGCGCGCTCGCTCGGCGAGGCGCTGCTGACGCCGACGAAAATCTACGTCAAGTCGACCCTGGCCGCGATCAAGGTTGGCGGCATCAAGGCGATGGCGCACATCACCGGCGGCGGGCTGATCGAGAACCCGCCCCGGGTCTACCCGAAGACCGTGGCGGCGGAGATCGACGGCGCCTCCTGGCGGGTGCCGCCGGTGTTCCGCTGGCTCAAGCGCGAGGGCGGCATCGAGGCATCCGACATGCCGCGGACCTTCAATTGCGGGCTCGGCATGCTGGTCATCGTGGACCCGGCGAAGGCGGCGGCGGTGAAGGCGAACCTGGAAGCCGCCGGCGAGACCGTCTTCGAGGTCGGCCGCATGGTGGAGCGCCACGGCGAGGCCGTGACCATCACCAACCTGGAGAGCGCATGGCGCGACTGAGGCTGGGCGTGATGATCTCCGGGCGCGGCAGCAATCTGCAGGCCCTGATCGACGCCTGTCTCGGTCTCGCCTTCCCGGCGGAAATCGCCTGCGTCGTCTCCAACGTCCGCGGCGCCGGCGGCATCGAGCGCGCGCGGAACGCCGGCATCCCCACCGTCGTCGTGCCGCACAAGGGCTATCCCGACCGCGAGAGCTTCGAGGCGGACCTGACGCGCATGATGTACGCGCATGGCGTCGACCTCGTCTGCAATGCGGGATTCATGCGCATCCTGACCCCCTCGTTCTTCGAGGTCTGGCCGGACCGGGTGATCAACATCCACCCGTCCCTGCTGCCGGCCTTTCCAGGATTGAGAACGCATGAGCGGGCGATCGCCGCCGGCTGCCGCTTCACCGGATGCACCGTGCATTTCTCCCGGGCGGAGCTGGACGACGGGCCAATCATCGTCCAGGCCGTCGTGCCGATCCGGCCCGACGACACGCCGGACACGCTGGCCGAGCGCGTGCTCGCCGAGGAGCACCGGATCTATCCGCTGGCGGTCCGCTGGCTCGCCGAAGGCCGGGTCCAGCTCGACGGCAAGCGCGCGATCGTGACCGAGGCCGAGGTGCCCGACGGCACGCTGGTCAATCCCACCGGCTAGAAAATCGCCCGGACCTGCGCTATACGGCCGTCAGCTGGCATCGGGAGGGAGACTTCAGTCATGGCCGTCGACAACGACCTCAAGCACCATCAGGACACCTGGAACCTCTTCATCAAGGGTTCCATCTGGACCGGCGGCATCTCTGCCGCGATCATGCTCCTGCTCCTGATCTTCGTCGCCTGAGCCGGACCTGATCCGCCCGCGCCATAAGCGCGGGCGGGATCGGTCATCTTCAGCCGACGATTTCGGTCTCGGCGAAGAAGTAGGCGATCTCGTTCTTCGCGTTCTCGAGCGAATCCGATCCGTGGACGGAGTTCGCCTCGATCGACTCGGCGAAGAGCTTGCGGATCGTCCCCTCGGCGGCATTCGCCGGGTTGGTCGCGCCCATCACCTCACGGTTCTTCGCAACCGCGTT
>CAXNIC010000410.1:0-4559 GCA_964201945.1 Alphaproteobacteria bacterium | reverse complement strand
TCCACAAGTTCGTACTGGCGGATCATGCCGATCCGCCTTCGGGGCGCCGGACGGGTTGTCGTCCGGCGCCATCGGCGGCTTTAGGCGCGGTCTTCACCAGCGTCGTCGCCGAGCTCGGCGTCGGGAATCTCGGTCACGTCCTCGTCCGCCGCCTCGGCGGCCTGGGCGGCGCCGGCCATCATCGCCTGGGCAAGCGCCTGCTCGTCCGCCATGACCTCGAGAATCTCTTCCTCGGGCTCGTCGACCTCGACCTGGCGTTGAAGCCCCTTCACCAGGGATTCCATCAGGCCCGCCAGGTTGACGGTCTCTTCGGCGATCTCGCGCAGCGCCACCACCGGGTTCTTGTCGTTGTCGCGATCGAGGGTAATCGAGGCGCCGGACGCGACCTCGCGGGCGCGCTGGGCGGCGACCATCACCAGGTCGAAGCGATTCGGAATCTTGACGACGCAATCTTCGACGGTCACGCGAGCCATTTCGACAAACTCCAAAGAACGCGGTTGAACACAGAGATATAACGTTTCCAGACACTTGTCGCAATGCTAAACGACTGGACGGGATGTCGCAGCCGGGGCTTTTCCTCTAGCCGGGTCCTCGGCATAGTGCCGGCCCCTTCCGGAGGTCCCCAATGGTCGATGTCGCCGAACGTATGACGGTCCTGGGCACCGAGACCGCTTTCGAGGTTCTCGCCCGCGCCCAAGCCCTTGCCGCCAAAGGCAAGTCCATCATCAACCTCGGCATCGGCCAGCCCGACTTCAAGACGCCGCCCCATATCGTCGAGGCGGCAATCAAGGCGATGCGGGACGGCCACCACGGCTACACCCCGGCCAACGGCATCCCGGCGATCCGGGAAGCGGTCGCCGCTGACATCAAGCGCCGCCAGGACGTCGAGATCGACCCGGACCTGGTCATGATCATGCCCGGCGGCAAGGTCACGATGTACTTCGCCATCATGATCCTCGGCGACAAGGGCCGAGAGATCCTCTACCCGAACCCCGGTTTCCCGATCTACGAGTCGGTCATCAAGCACTCGGGCGCGACGCCCGTGCCGATCCCGCTCCTGGAAAAGAACGGCTTCGCCTTCTCGGCCGAGGACGTGCTGTCCCGGATCACGCCGAAGACCAGCCTCATCATCCTGAACAGCCCCGCCAACCCGACCGGCGGCGCCGTGCCCAAGGCCGAGTTCGACAAGCTGGTGGCGGGGCTAGAGAAGTACCCGGGCGTCTACGTCATGTCGGACGAGATCTACGGCCAGATGCTCTATGACGGCCGCGAGCACGTTCCCCTCCTCTCCTACCCGTCGATGAAGGACCGCACGATCCTGCTCGACGGCTGGAGCAAGACCTATGCGATGACCGGCTGGCGGCTGGGTTACTCGGTCTGGCCGAAGGCGCTCTTCCGGCATGCCGAGAAGCTGGCGATCAACTGCCATTCCTGCGTCAACGCGCCGACGCAATTCGCCGGCATCGCCGCCTTGACCGGCCCGCAGGACGCGGTCGGGGTGATGATGAAGGCCTTCGACGAGCGCCGCCGCGTGATCGTGAGCGAGCTCAACCAGCTTCCCGGCTTCCGCTGCGTCGAGCCGGGCGGCGCCTTCTACGCCTTCCCCAACATCGAGGGCACGGGCCTCAGCGCCAAGGACCTGCAGACCAAGATGCTGGAGGAAGCCGGCGTCGCCACCATCGCCGGCACCAGCTTCGGTGCCCACGGCGAAGGCTTCATCCGCTTCTCCTACGCCAACTCGACCGAGAACATCCGCGAAGCGATCAAGCGCATCCGCGCCTGCCTGGCGGCGTAGGGGGCGCCGGTTCGGGGCAACATGGATTTCGCCGACGCGCTGCGGTCCTGGCAGCAGGGCGATCCCGCCGGTGCAGCCAGGATCACGCGCGGGCTGATCGCGCTGGGGCCGGCGACCGCGCAGGCGCATATGCTGCTGGCGCTCGCCGGCGCATCCGCCGCCCCGGCGCGGGAGCTTTCCCGGTTCCGGCGGGCGACGGCCACGGACCCGGGGGACGGTGGCGTCTGGCGGAATCTCGGCGTGTTCTGTCGGGACCTCGGCGACGAGCCCGGCGCCCTTGCCGCTTTCATCAAGGCCTATGACCGAAGCGTCCGCGACCCGCTGGTCCTGCAGGCTATCGCCCATCATCTGGTCGTGAACTGCTCGATGCTGACCGCGGCCGGCGGACAGCCGCGCACCGCGCTGCACTTCCTCAGCGAGCTGTTCCGCGCACATCCGGAACTGCGGCAGGTGCATCGCCACGAGCAGATCGAGGCGATGACGTTCAGCCCCTATGTGCCGGGCGACGGCGTCACCGCGACGGACGTCGTCGAGGCGTTCGCCAATCCCGGCGGCCGGGCGCGCGCGCTGGTTCTCTATGTGCGGGATTTCGTCAGGGCGTCCGATGCCGGCGCGGCGCTCGCGCAATTGCAGGCCGGAACGCCGCTGCGCGATCTCGTCTCACGCCTTGCGAACGACATCGCTCTGCTTGCGCTGCTGCGCTCGACACCGGTCGAGGACTGGGAGCTGGAGCAGGGCCTGACCTCGCTCCGCCGCGCGCTCCTCAAGGACGCCGGCGATCCGGCGCTGCTTCGGCTCGCCGTCGCGCTCGCGGTGCAGGGCCATCTGAACGAGTTCATATTCGAGGAGACGCCGGAAGATCGGCACCTGGTGGAAGAGCTGATCGAGCGGGTTCGGGCCGACCTGCGTTCGGGCGGCGGCCCGGCTCCGCTCGCGGTCGCGGCGATTGCCTCCCACCGTCGCCTCGGCGAGGTGCTGCCCGAACTCGAGCCCTGGATTGAGACCGCGGATCCAGAGCTGGGCGAGATCGCCCGCCTGCATTTCACCGAGCCGCGCGAGGAGGCGCGCCTCGCGGCCGCCATGCCGAGCCTGACACCGATCGTGGACGGCACCTCTGCCGCGGTCCGGGCGCAATACGAGCGCCACCCGTATCCGGCCTGGACCACGGCACGCCTTGGCCAGAAGCGTCCGATCGCCGACCTGATCGCCGACAACCTACCTGCCCTGCCCTTGCCGCAGGGGCTGCCCGATCCGTGCAGCCTGCTGATCGCCGGATGCGGAACCGGCGTGCACGCGATCGAGCTGGCGAGCCACATCAATACCTCGCGCGCGCTGGCCATCGACTTGAGCCTGAGAAGCCTGGCCTATGGCCAGCGCAAGGCCCGTGCCCTGGGCCTCGACGAGATCGCCTTCGCCCAGGCCGACCTGATGGAGCTGTCCGGCTTCGCCGAGCGCTTCGACGTCATCTCCTCGATCGGCACGCTGCACCACACCCGCAACATGCGCGAGGCGTGGCGGGTGCTGCGCGGTCTGCTCAGGCCACGCGGCCTCATGCATATCGGCCTCTACAGTCGCATCGGCCGGGTCAGCATCGAGGACACGCGCCGCCTGATCCAGGCCCAAGGCCTGGAATCGACGGACGAGGCGATGCGCGCCTTCCGGCGGCGCATCATGACCGAGCGTCCAGACCTGTTCAGCATGCTGAAAACGGATCAGTCCTTCTACTCGATGAGCCAGCTGCGCGACCTGGTGTTCCACGTGCAGGAGACCCAGCACGAGTTGCCGGAGATCGGCGACATCCTCGACGAGCTCGATCTCGACATGCTCGGCCTGCACGTGCATCCGGAGGTGCGCGCCCGCTACCGCGACTCCTTCCCCGACGACCCGGCCATGACCTCGATCGCCAATTGGCACCGGTACGAGATCGACAATCCAAACACCTTCATCGGCATGTACCAGTTCTGGGTCCGGTCACGCCGCTAGGATCGCCTGACGCTCAAAATAGTCACCGGCGCCGCGGTTGCGGGGAGCCGGCAGCGGCGCTAGCGTTTCGCCCAACGCAACAGCTTGAAGCGAGGCCTCCGATGGCAGACCCACGCCCCCGCGGCATGCCGTGGCTCACCCCCTACCTCACCGTCCGCGACGCCAAGAAGAGCATCGCCTTCTACAAGAAGGCGTTCGGCTTCGTGTCGATGGGGATCATGAAGGACAAGGGCAAGATCATGCATGTCGGCATGACCTACAAGAAGCAGACGGTCCTGATGTTCTCGCCCGAGGGAGCGATGGGGGACAAGATGCGGACGCCTAAGACGATGAAGGCAATGGCTTGCGAGGCTCATTACCTCTACGTCGACGACGTCGACGCGGCCTATACCAAGGCGATCAAGGCGGGCGGCAAGTCAGTGTCGAAGCCGGAGGACATGTTCTGGGGCGACCGCCACGCCGCGATCGACGACATCGACGGCCATCGCTGGTCGCTGGCGCATAAGCTGGCGAAGCGGTCGACTAAAAAATAGGCGTTCGCCTATTTTTTAACCCCTTGTCGGCAAGCGAAACGCGCCGACAGGCGGGTTTGCTGGCCTTCATCCCTGGCACGGACTCTGCACTTCAACGGTTAAACCCCGCGCCGCGGCGGGGTTCCTATCCCCGCGGCAGATCCAGAGCGAAGCGAGCCCAGGGCCCCTGAGATGAAGAAGATCGAGGCGATCATCAAGCCGTTCAAGTTGGATGAGGTCAAAGAGGCGCCGCACGAGGTCGGCATCCA
>CAXNIC010000409.1:0-4563 GCA_964201945.1 Alphaproteobacteria bacterium | reverse complement strand
GTGCGAGCGTCAGCGAGCGGGTGAGGGGAAGCGTCTCGGCCTCTCGGTGTTACCGAATAATCTGAAAGACAGCCATCGCTCCTGTTTCGAAATCGAGACCGCATTTGCAGCGCTTCCCCTCACCCGCTCGGCTTCGCCTCGCACCCTCTCCCCCAAGGAGAGGGTCGGGAGGCGTCTCATGACCCCCTCCGCCCGCCTTGCTGCCGCGATCGAGGCGCTCGGTGCGATTTCTGCCGAGGCGGCGCCGCCCGCCGATCGCGTGCTCGACCGCTATTTCCGCGATCGCCGCTATATCGGCTCCAAGGACCGCCAGGCGATTGCCGAGCGGGTCTTCGGCGTGCTCCGCCGCCGCGCGCGCCTCGACTGGCACTTGCGCGAGTCAGGTTATCGCGACGTGGTCGATGCGCGTCGCCGCGTGCTGGCCGATGTGATGGTCGCCGACGGACGCTCGATGGACGCGATCGAGATGCTGTTCTCCGCCGGCCCGCATGCGACCGGGGCCTTGTCGGATCGTGAAGTCGCGCTGGCCGAGAAGCTGGCCGGCCGGCCGCTGGACGCGCCGGATGCGCCGCCGGAATGCCCGTTCTGGCTGGCCGAACGGCTGCGCGCGCTCTTCGGCGAACGCTTCGCCGAGGAGATGTCGGCCCTGAACCGGACGGCGCCCTTCGACCTCCGCGCCAACCTGCTGAGGGCGAAGGATCGTGATGAGGCGCAGGCGGCGCTGAAGGCCGAGGGCATCGAGGCCGAGCCGACGACGCTGTCGCCGCTGGGCCTGAGGCTAGGCGCCAGGAAGCCGATTGAGCACTGGACGGCGTTCCGGAGCGGCATGGTCGAGGTCCAGGACGAAGGCTCGCAGATCGTGGCGGCGCTGGTCGACGCGAAGCCCGGCATGAAGGTGGTCGACTATTGCGCCGGGGCGGGCGGCAAGACCCTGGCGCTCGCGGCCTCGATGAAGAACGAAGGGCGCATCGTCGCCTGCGATACCTCCGAAGGGCGGCTGGATCGGGCCAAAGTGCGGCTGCGGCGCGCCGGCGTCCACAATGTCGAGACGCATCTGCTGGCGGTCGGCGACAAATGGACCAAACGCCAGGCCGGCAGCTTCGAGCGCGTGCTGGTCGATGCGCCCTGCAGCGGCTCGGGCACCTGGCGGCGCAATCCCGATGCGCGCTGGCGCTACGGGCCGGACGACATCGAGGCGCTGGTGCTGGAGCAGCGGCAGATCCTGGATCGCGCCGCACGGCTGGTGAAGGTGGGCGGGCGCCTGATCTACGCCACCTGCGCACTTCTGAAGGAAGAGAACGAGGACCAGGTCGCCCACTTCCTCTCGACCCATGTCGGCTTCGCCCAGCTTCCGGTCGCGGACGTGTGGGCGGCGACGATCGGCGGCGAGGCGCCCACAGACCAGCCGTCGCTGCGCCTCACGCCGGCGCAGCATGGCACCGACGGCTTCTTCGTCGCTGTGCTGGAGCGCCGCTCGTGAGCGGGGTCGTGCTTCGCGACGCCGGCCCCGACGACGCGGCCGGCATCGCGCATGTCCATGTCGAGGGCTGGCGCAGCACCTATCGCGGCCTCTTCCCCGACGCGTTCCTGGATGCCCTCGACGAAGTGAACCGTGCGATCAACTGGCGCCAATGGCTGCCGGCCGAGGGCGGGCAGCACACGCTGGTCGCGATCGAAAGCGGCGAGGCGATCGGCTTCGCCTCGGGCGGGCCGGCGCGGGGAAAGCACGGCTTCGAGAGCGAGGTCTATGCGATCTACCTGCTGCCGGATGTGCGCCGGAAAGGGATCGGCGGCCGCTTGATGGCGCGGATGTTCAACCGCTTCCAGGACGACGGCCGCGGGACGGCGCATCTCTGGGTGCATGACGGCAATGTCGCGGGCGAAGCGTTCTACCGGAAGCTGGGCGGCGTGCCGGGACTTCGCGAGGAGCATGCGGAGCCGGCGCCGCATACCGGCATTTCCTATGCCTGGGACCGGGCCGGCATCGCGCGTGTCGCGGCGATGGATCGGCCGTGACCGAGGGTGCCGGCATCGAGGTCAAGATTCGCCCGGCGACGGCCGACGACGCGGCCGATGCGGCGCGGATCCAGCTCGAGGGCTGGCGCTCGGCCTATCGCACGATCTTCCCGGCGGCGGTTCTCGACGTCGTCGACGAAGCGGCGCAGGTCGAGAAGTGGCGGAAGCGGCTTGCCGACGGCGAGGGGCGCTTCGCCCATATCGCCATGGTCGGCACCGAGGCGGTCGGCATCATCGCCGGCGGCCCGCCGCGCGACGGCGACATCGGCTGCGATGCCGAGATCTATTCGCTCTATGTGCTCTCGTGGTGGCGCGGCCGTGCCGTCGGCGAGGGGCTGATGGCGGCGGCGTTCATGGGCCTCGCCCGCGCCGGACGCCGGCGCATCCGTCTCTGGACGCTCGCCGGCAACGACCGCGGCCGCTCCTTTTTCGCACGCATGGGCGGCCGCGAGATCGAGTTCGCCGAGAACCCGTCGATCGGCGGGCTGATCCGGCCGGCCGTGCTCTATGGCTGGGAGGATGCCGGCGTCGCCGTCGCCGCCTGGCGCGACCGCCGCTCGGCGGTCGAGATCCGCCATGCCGATTTCGACGACGCGGCCGGCATTGCCCGCGTGCAGATCGAGACCTGGCGCGCCGCCTATCGCCGGATCATGCCGCCGCGCCTGCTCGAGGACATGAGCGATGTCCGCATCGCCGCCTTCTGGGCCCAGGTGATCGCCGAGGCCCAGGGCTTCAGCTTCTGCTTCGTCGCCGCCGCCGGCGAACGCGTGGTGGGCTTCGCCTCCGGCGGGCCTCGCCAGCATTCGAACGACACCGCCCGCGGCGAGGTCTATGCGCTCTACGTGCTGCCGGAGTTCCAGGGCCGCGGCGTCGGCCGCCGGCTGGTGGTGACGTCTTTCGAGCGCATGCTGGAGCTCGGCATGGCCGAGGGGCGGATCTGGACCCTGCGCGAGAACGCGCCGGCCCGCGCCTTCTATGCCCGCATCGGCGGCACCGCCACCGACAACGGCTTCAACGACATCGGCGGAATCAGATACCCGGAAGTCGCCTATGACTGGCCCGACCTCCGGCGCTGGAAGGAAACTCGATGACCGATCGCGTGCTCATTCTCGACTTCGGCTCGCAATTCACCCAGCTGATCGCCAGGCGCGTGCGCGAGAACGGCGTCTATTGCGAGATCATGCCGTTCAACACGGATGTGAAGAAGCAGCAGGCGTTCGATCCCAAGGCGATCATCCTTTCCGGCGGCCCGGCCTCGCTGACGGAACAGACGACGCCACGCGCGCCGCAGTGGGTGTTCGAGGCCGGGAAGCCGCTGCTCGGCATCTGCTATGGCGAGCAGGCGATCGCGGCCCAGCTCGGCGGCGAGGTCGAGGGCGGGCACAACCGCGAATTCGGCCGCGCCGAGATCGAGGTGAAGGAGAACTCGCCCTTCTTCGACGGCGTCTGGGAGAAGGGAAAGCGCTATCCCATCTGGATGAACCACGGCGACAAGGTCACCGCCATCCCGCCGGGCTTCAAGGCGATCGCGGTCTCCGACGGATCTCCCTTCGCCGCCATCGCGGACGAGAGCCGCCGGATCTACGGCGTGCAGTTCCATCCCGAGGTGGTGCACACGCCGGACGGCGCCAAGCTGCTGCGCAATTTTACCCGCGGCATCGCGGGGTGTTCGGGCGACTGGTCGATGAAGGCGTTCCGTGCCGAGGCGATCCGGCGCGTGCGGGACCAGGTGGGGAAGGGCCGGGTGATCTGCGGGCTTTCCGGCGGCGTCGACTCTTCCGTGGTGGCAGTCCTGCTGCACGAGGCCATCGGCGACCAGCTCACCTGCGTCTTCGTCGACCACGGATTGCTTCGTCTCGGCGAGGCGGAGGAAGTCGTAAAACTGTTCCGCGGCACCTACAACATCCCGCTGATCCACAAGGACGCTTCCGACCTGTTCCTCTCCAAGCTCGCCGGCGTCAGCGACCCTGAGCAGAAGCGGAAGACCATCGGCGGATTGTTCATCGAGGTGTTCGAGGAAGAGGCGAAGAAGATCGGCGATGCCCAGTTCCTGGCGCAGGGCACGCTCTACCCCGACGTGATCGAGAGCGTCAGCTTCACCGGCGGCCCCAGCGTCACCATCAAGAGCCACCACAATGTCGGCGGTCTCCCTGAGCGCATGAAGATGAAGCTGGTCGAGCCGCTCCGCGAGCTGTTCAAGGACGAGGTGCGCGCGCTCGGCCGCGAGCTGGGCCTGCCGGAGAGCCTGGTCGGCCGCCACCCATTCCCCGGCCCCGGCCTCGCCATCCGCATGCCCGGCACCATCGACCGCCAGAAGCTCGACCTGCTGCGGAAGGCCGACGCCGTCTATCTGGACGAGATCCGCAAGGCCGGCCTCTACGACAAGATCTGGCAGGCCTCGCCGTGCTGCTGCCGGTGAAGACCGTCGGCGTCATGGGCGACGCCCGCAGCTACGACCACGTGCTCGCTTTACGCGCCGTCACCTCGACAGACGGCATGACCGCCGACAGCTACCCCTTCGAGCACGCCTTCCTGGCGAAGTGCGCG
>CAXNIC010000408.1:0-4568 GCA_964201945.1 Alphaproteobacteria bacterium | reverse complement strand
CAGGCCCCCTTCAAGACCTCGACCATGGTCGAGCCGAGCGCCGCCGGCGATTCCGTCACCCGGATGCCTGCCGAACGCATCGCCTCGATCTTATCGCCAGCGCCTCCCTTGCCACCGGAGATGATGGCGCCGGCGTGGCCCATCCGACGACCCGGAGGGGCCGTCAGGCCGGCGATGAAGCCCACCATCGGTTTTTTCTTCTTGGCTTTCTTCAGGAACTCGGCGGCGTCCTCTTCGGCGGTGCCGCCGATCTCGCCGATCATGATGATGCCTTGAGTGGCATCGTCGCCGAGGAACATCTCGAGGCAGTCGATGAAGTTGGTGCCGTTGACCGGATCACCACCGATGCCGATGCAGGTGGTCTGGCCGAGCCCCGCCGACGTGGTCTGCCCGACCGCCTCGTAGGTGAGCGTGCCCGAGCGCGAGACGATGCCGATCTTGCCCGGGCGATGGATATGGCCCGGCATGATGCCGATCTTGCACTCGCCCGGCGTGATCACGCCCGGGCAATTGGGCCCGACGAGGCGGGTCTTCGATCCGGTGAGCGCGCGCTTGACCTTGACCATGTCGAGGACCGGGATGCCCTCGGTGATGCAGACCACCAGCCTGACCTCGGCATCGATCGCTTCGAGGATCGCGTCGGCGGCGAACGGCGGCGGCACGTAGATCACCGAGGCGTCGGCCTTGGTCTCGGCGACCGCGTCGGCGACCGTGTCGAACACCGGCAGGTTCAGATGCTGGGTGCCGCCCTTACCGGGCGTCACACCGCCGACCATCTTGGTGCCGTAGGCGATCGCCTGCTCGGAATGGAAGGTGCCCTGGGCGCCGGTGAAGCCCTGGCAGATGACGCGCGTGTCGCGCCCGACAAGGACGGCCATCAGGCTGCCTCCTTCACCGCTTTGACGATCTTCTCGGCAGCGTCGGCCAAGTTGTCGCCGGTGATGATCGGCAGGCCCGACTGGGCCAGGATCTTCTTGCCCAGCTCGACATTGGTGCCTTCGAGGCGGCACACCAGCGGCACCGTGAGGCTGACCTCGCGGGCCGCCGCCACCACGCCTTCGGCGATGACGTCGCAGCGCATGATGCCGCCGAAGATATTGACCAGGATGCCCTCGACGTTGGGATCGGCGAGGATGATCTTGAAGGCCTGGGTCACGCGCTCCTTCGTGGCGCCACCGCCGACGTCGAGAAAGTTGGCCGGCGTGCCGCCATAGAGCTTGATGATGTCCATCGTCGCCATGGCGAGGCCGGCGCCGTTGACCATGCAGCCGATCGAGCCGTCGAGCTTGATGTAGTTGAGGCCGTGCGAGGCGGCTTCGTGCTCGGAGGCGTCCTCCTCGTCGAGGTCGCGGAGGTCCTCGACGTCCTTGTGCCGGTAGAGCGCGTTGTCGTCGAAGTTCATCTTGGCGTCGAGCGCAAGCACCTGGCCGGCGCCGGTCACCACCAGCGGGTTGATCTCCACCAGCGAGGCGTCCAGGTCGACGAAAGCCTTGTAGAGCGCGGTCATGAACTTGACCGCCGAGCCGACCTGCGCGCCTTCGAGCTTGAGGCCGTAGGCGAGCTTGCGGGCGTGATGGGGCTGGAATCCGGCAGCCGGGTCGATCGCCACCTTGAGGATCTTCTCGGGGTGCTTGGCCGCGACTTCCTCGATGTCCATGCCGCCTTCGGTCGACGCCATCATCACCAGGCGGCCGAGCTTGCGATCGAGCAGCATGCCGAGATAGAGCTCGCGCTTGATGTCGCAGCCTTCCTCGATATAGACCCGCTTCACTTCCTTGCCCTTCGGCCCGGTCTGCGGGGTCACCAGCTGCATGCCGAGGATCTTTTGGGCCGTCGCCTTCACCTCGGCGACCGACTTCACCACCTTGACGCCGCCGCCCTTGCCGCGTCCGCCGGCGTGGATCTGCGCCTTCACCACGTAGACCGGCCCTGGAAGCGCCTGGGCGGCCTTCTCGGCCTCCTCGGGCGTGTAGGCGACCCCGCCCCTGGGCACGGCGACGCCGTACTTCGCCAGGAGCTGCTTGCCTTGGTACTCGTGGATGTTCATGCCCGAGCGCCTGCGTTTAGGTGAAAGTCGGCGACTGTATCATGACACCGCGGTTCAGGCGGCCGGCAGCTTCTTGACCACGTCGATCAGGCCGCGGACGGCGTTGACCGAGTGGTCGAACATCTTCTTTTCCTCGGCGTTCAGCGAGATCTCGACGATCTTCTCGACGCCGCCGGCACCGATCACCACCGGCACGCCGACATAGACATCGTTGATGCCGTACTGGCCGGTCAGGTTGGCAGCACAGGGCAGCACCCGCTTCTTGTCCTTGAGGTAGGCCTCGGCCATCTGGATCGCCGAGGAGGCGGGGGCATAGAAGGCCGAGCCGGTCTTCAAGAGCCCGACGATCTCGGCACCGCCGTCGCGGGTGCGCTGGATGATCTTGTCGATCCGCTCCTGGGTCGACCAGCCCATCTTGATCAGGTCGGGGACGGGGATGCCGGCGACCGCCGAGTAGCGGATCAGCGGCACCATGGTGTCGCCGTGGCCGCCCAGCACGAAGGCGGTCACGTCCTCGACCGAGACCTTGAACTCCTCGGCCAGGAAGTAGCGGAAGCGGGCGGAATCGAGCACGCCGGCCATGCCGACGACCTTGTTCGCCGGCAGCCCGCTCTTCTCCTTCATCACCCACACCATCACGTCCAGCGGGTTGGTGATGACGATGACGAAGGCGTTCGGGCAATGGGTCTTGATGCCGGCGGCGACCTGGGTGATGACCTTGGTGTTGATGCCGATCAGGTCATCGCGGCTCATGCCGGGCTTCCGCGCGATGCCGGCGGTGACGATCACCACGTCCGAGCCGGCGATGGCGGCGTAGTCGTTGGTGCCGACCAGCTTTGCATCGAAGCCCTCGACCGGGCTGAGCTGGGCCAGGTCCAGCGCCTTGCCCTGGGGCACGCCCTCGACCACGTCGAAGAGGGTGATGTCGCCGAGCTCTTTCATGCCGGCCAGGAGCGCCAGCGTGCCGCCGATATTGCCCGCGCCGACGAGCGCGATCTTGTTGCGAGCCATGGAATCTCCCCCGAGGATCAAAGGGCAGGAAGCGTGATGATTTAAGGGGCTAACTACCCTCATTTAGCGTTCCGGGCAAGGCTCGTGGCGGACCTCCCCAAGGTTGCGGACCCCGTGTAATGTCTTGGTAATCCAGGAGGACGGATGGGGTTTCGAACCCTGATCGCGCATCCGACGCTGCGCCAGCTCTACGACTATTGGCTGGGCCAGCGGGCCGGACGGCCGGCTCCGCTGCGCCGCGACATCGACCCGGTCGCGATGCCGAAGCTGCTGCCCGACCTGATCATCGCCGAGCGGGCCGGCCTCGAGGATCTCCGCTACCGCCTGGTCGGCACCCGCATCGTCCGGGCCCACGGCCTCGACTATACCGGCTGGCTTCTCTCCGACCTGGCCCGCAAGCACGACGCGCTCGCGCTCGCCCGCCAGCTCTACACGCCGGTGCTCGACCGGGGCCTTCCGGTCTACTCCGAAGGCCCTTTCGCTTGGCCCGGCGGCGAGTTCCGCTGGACCCGGCGGCTGCATCTGCCGATGAGCCGGACGGGCGAGCGGATCGACATGGCCGTGGTCGGGCAGGTGTTCGACGCCCGCTCGCAAACCCACGGCGATCCGATGATCCGGCCGGCAACCCCGGAGGAACTCGCCGTGGACGAGGCCGAGACGAAGCCTATTTGAGGTGCGGCTGGGCTAGGTACTCGGCCGACTGCATCTCCTCCAGCCGGGACGCCGTCCGCTGGAACTCGAAGGCGCCCTCGCCCATCGGGTAGAGATACTCGGGCTGGGCCGCGGCCGAGCAGATCAGGTTCACTTTCCGCTCGTAGAGCGCGTCGATCAGCGTGACGAAGCGCTTGGCCTGGTCGCGGGTCTCAGGGCTCATCGCCGGGATGCCTTCGAGGACGACCGTGTGGTAGCGGCGGGCGATGGCAAGATAGTCGCCGGCCCCGAGCGCCCGGTTACAGAGATCGGGGAAGGTGAACCAGGCGACGCCTTCGGCGGCCCGCGGCACCGGCAGAACGCGGCCCTTGATGGTGATCTGATCGGGCTGGGCCGGCACGCCCAGGGTCAGCCGCTGAAAGGCCTCGGCCAGCGCCGCCTTCGCCTCCGGCCCGTCCGGAGCGTGGTAGACCGGCATCCGCCCCAGCCGTTCCAGCCGGTAGTCGGTGGCGCCTTCAAGGGACATGACGTCGAGCTTCTGCTTGATCAGCCCGATGAAGGGCACGAACAGCTCGCGCTGCAGCCCGCCCTTGTAGAGGTCGTCCGGCGGCCGGTTCGAGGTCGCGACCATGACGACGCCGAGCTCGAACAGGGCGAAGAACAGCCGGCCCAGGATCATCGCGTCGGCGATGTCGTGGACCTGGAACTCATCGAAGCAGAGCAGCCGGGCCTCGTCGGCGATGGCACGGGCCAGCGGCCGGATCGGCTCGGAGGTGCGGGAGACCTCGTGGTTCTGCCGCCAGCGATGGATGCGGTCGTGGCATTCCTGCATGAACTCGTGGAAATGCACGCGCCGCTT
>CAXNIC010000407.1:0-4573 GCA_964201945.1 Alphaproteobacteria bacterium | reverse complement strand
GGAATCGGAACGGGGCGCAACCTATCAGCTTGGCTAGGCTTTTGGCACCCCTTGTTGACGCCCCGCCGATGCGACACTAAGTACCGGGCGGAGTTGAAGGACCCATGATCGGCGAGCTGAACGAGAGATCCCGGGAGATTTTCCGGCGGGTGGTGGAGGCGTTCGTCGAAACCGGCGAGCCCGTTGGCTCGCGCACGATCTCGCGCCGGCTCGGCGTCCAGCTCTCCCCGGCGACCATCCGCAACGTCATGGCGGACCTGGAAGAGGCCGGCCTCCTCTATGCCCCCCACACCTCGGCCGGCCGCCTGCCGACGCAGGCCGGCCTCCGCATGTTCGTCGACGGGCTGCTGGAAATCGGCAACCTCACCGAGGACGAGCGCCGCAGCATCGACGGGCAATGCGCCGCCTCCGGCCGCAGCATGACCGACGTGATGGAGCAGGCCTCGGCCACGCTTTCCGGCCTCACCCAATGCGCCGGCCTGGTTTATTCGCCGAAGATCGAGAAGTCGCTGAAGCACGTCGAGTTCGTCGGGCTCGGCCCCGGCCGCGCACTGGTGGTGATGGTGAGCGAGACCGGCATGGTCGAGAACCGAGTCCTGGAGCTGCCGCCCGGCATCACGCCCTCGATGCTGATCGAGGCCAGCAACTACCTGAACGCCCGCGTCGCCGGCCGCACCCTGGACGAGACGCGGAGCCAGGTCACCACCGAGATCCAGCAGCAGCGGGCCCAGCTCGACGAGCTGACGAGGCGCGTGGTCGAGGCCGGCATCGCCACATGGAGCGGCAGCGACGGCGGCCACCTGATCGTCCGCGGCCGCGCCAACCTGCTGGATGACGTCAGCGCCATCGGCGATCTCGAGCGGATCCGCTCGCTGTTCGATGCGCTCGAGACCAAGCAGTCGCTGCTTCGCCTGATCGACGCGACCTCGCTCGCCGACGGCGTGCAGATCTTCATCGGCGCCGAGAGCGAGCTGTTCCAGGTCGCCGGATGCGCCATGATCGTGGCCCCCTTCTCCAACGGCCGCGAGCGCGTGGTCGGCGCTATCGGCGTGGTCGGGCCGATGCGGATGAACTATGCCCGCATCATCCCGATGGTCGACTACACGGCAAAGCTGATCGGCCGCCTGCTGGGTTAACATCGAGCATCTAAGCTGAGGATCTTCGTATGAGCGACGAGAACAGAATGGGCGAAGGCGGTCCGGAGAGCGAGCCGAAGCCGGCCAACGACATGCCGCCCGCGACCCGCGAGGCCGAGCTCGAGGTCGAGCTGAAAAAGGTCAAGGACCAGCTTCTGCGCGCCGTCGCCGAGGCCGAGAACGGCCGCCGCCGCGCCGAGCGCGAACGCGACGAGGCGAAGCGCTACGGTGCAGCGGCGCTGGCCCGCGACATCCTGCAGATCTCGGACAACCTCCGCCGCGCGCTGGAGCTTGTGCCGGTCGACGCAAGGAAGGCGAGCGAGGTCCTGGACGCGCTGCTGGTCGGGCTCGAGGCGACCGAGCGCGAGGTGCTGGCCGCCTTCGAGAAGAACGGCATCAAGAAGGTGACGCCCTTAGGCGAGCGCTTCGACTACAACCTGCACCAGGCGATGTTCGAGGCCGAGAACACCGGCAAGCCGCCGGGCACCGTGGTCCAGGTGATGCAGCCGGGCTATGTGCTGCACGACCGCCTGCTGCGCCCCGCCATGGTCGGTGTCGCCAAGGGGCAGCCGGCGGATCAGCCCCCGATCGACCGGGTCGACGAGCGGGCCTGACCGCCTCTCGTACGGCTACCGTTGGGCCGTTCACGATCTCAGCAGTCATTCAGGAATCGCTTGGCAAGCGCCTAGCGCCTGTGCTGTCTACCGCCCGCATCGATCACCGCAAGCAAGGGGGTTTTTCTATGCGGTTTGTGCTCGCGTTTCTGTTCGGACTGGCGATCCTTGGCTTCGGTCAGGGCGCGCAGGCTCAGGGCAAGCAGGATTTTACGCTGGTGAACGCGACCGGCTACGTGATCAGCGCCGTCTACGTCTCGCCCAGCAACCAGGACTCCTGGGAAGAGGACATCCTGGGCCGGGACACGATGGCCGACGAGGAGACCCTGCCCATCACGTTCTCGCGCGCCGACAAGAGCTGCAAGTGGGACCTCAAGGTCACGTACGAAGACGACAACTCCAGCGTCATCTGGCGCGGCTTCGACCTCTGCCAGATCTCCAAGATCACCATCAAATACAATCGCAAGAGCGACACCACGAGCGCGACGACGGAGTGAACCGTCTCTCGCGCGTCGACTCAGGGCCCTCTCCTCCGGGAGAGGGCCTTTTTCATGTGCGTGCCCGCGTCCACCAGCGATAGATGTAGGGGCTGAGCACCGCCAGCGCCGCCAGCATCAGCAGGGTCAGCGACAGCGGCCGGGTGAACAGCACGGTGACATCGCCCTGGGCGATGGTCATGGCACGGCGGAATTCCTGCTCGGCCAGGGGGCCCAAGATCATGCCGATGATCACCGGCGCGGTCGGGAAATCGTATTTCCGCATCAGGAAGCCGATGCCGCCGATCAGGTAGAGCAGGATCAGGTCGATCGGCGACTGGCTGATGCCGTAGGTGCCGATGGTGGCGAAGACCAGGATGCCGCCGTAGAGCAGCGGCGCCGGGATCGCCAGGATCTTCACCCAGAGGCCGATCAGCGGCAGGTTCAGCACCAGCAGCATGACGTTGCCGATGTAGAGGCTGGCGATCAGGCCCCAGACCAGGTTCGACTGGGTCATCAGCAACTGCGGGCCGGGATTGATGCCGTAGCTCTGGAAGGCCGAGAGCATGATCGCGGCCGTCGCCGAGGTCGGAAGGCCCAAGGTCAGCATCGGCACCAGCACGCCGGCCGCCGACGCGTTGTTCGCGGCCTCCGGCCCGGCGACGCCCTCGATGGCGCCATGGCCGAACTCCTCCGGCTTCTTCGACAGCTTCTTCTCGAGGAAGTAGGAGAGGAAGGTCGGAACCTCGGCGCCGCCGGCCGGCATCGCCCCGATCGGGAAGCCGATCACCGATCCCCTGAGCCACGCCTTCCACGAGCGCGACCAGTCCTCGCGCGTCATCCACAGCGAGTCCTTCACCGGCAGGATCTCGTCCTGGCCGTAGCGATGGCGCGCGGCGAGATAGAGCGTCTCGCCGACGGCAAAGAGGCCGACGGCGACAATGATGACGTTGACGCCGTCGAGCAGTTCGAGGATGCCGAAGGTGAAGCGCGCCTGCCCCGTCTGCAGGTCGACGCCGATCAATCCGAGCCAGATGCCGAAGAAGAGGGCGGCAAGCCCGCGGATCGCCGAGTTGCCGAGCACGGCCGAGACCGTGACGAAGGCCAGGATCATCAGTGAGAAATACTCGGCCGGGCCGAACTTCAGCGCGAAGTCGACCACGATGGGCGCAACGAAGGTGAGACCCAGCGTGCCGATGGTGCCGGCGACGAAGGAGCCGATGGCGGCCGTCGCGAGCGCGGCGCCGCCGCGGCCGCGCCTTGCCATCTTGTTGCCTTCGAGCGCGGTGATGATCGTGGCGCTCTCGCCCGGCGTGTTCAGCAGGATCGAGGTGGTCGAGCCGCCATACATGGCGCCGTAGTAGATGCCGGCAAAGAGGATGAACACGCCGGTCGCATCGACCTTGTAGGTCAGCGGCAGCAGCAGCGCGATGGTGAGTGCCGGGCCGAGGCCGGGCAGGACGCCGATCGCCGTCCCCAGAACGACGCCGACGAAGGACCACAGGATGTTCATCGGCGTCAGCGCGACGCCGAAACCCTGGGCGAGCTGGCCGAGCGTATCCATCTAGAACAGCCTCTCGAGGACGCCCGCGCCCATGTTGATGCCGAGGACCTTGACGAATCCCAGGTAGCAGACCGCCGAGAAGACGAAGGCGATGGCGAGGTCGCGCGCCGGCTTCAGGCTGCCGAAAGCGCGGGCGACCGAGGCGAAGAGCACGGTCGAGGCCAGGATGAAGCCGAGGATGCCGATGAGGGCGACATTGAACACGAGGCCGAAGCCGAGCCAGCCGAGCGCGCGCCAGTCGGTCGGCTGCGCATCATCGTCGTCCTCCGCCGTCCACGCCCCTCGCCAGGCATGCCAGAGGAGCGCCAGGCCCAGGATCACGAGCCCGGCCGAGACCATGGTCGGGAAGGCCTTGGGGCCGACCTTGGAATAGGCCGGCGACAGCGAGATCTGGGTCGTCTCGTAGCCGACGACGAGGCCGACGGCGACGATCCCGAGAGCGACCGCGATCGCGCCGGTGGAGCGAGCCTGCATGACGAATTCCCCCCTCGCCGCTCCGCCCCTCTCCCGCGCCGGCGCGGGAGAGGGGGGACGCGTCGTTACGCCAGCCCGAGGTCCTTGAGGATCGCCTCGATGCGGGTGTTCTCGGACTTGATGTAGTCCTCGTAGGGCTTGCCGGTCAGGAGGATGCCCGTCCAGTCGCGCTTGGTCAGCTCGTCCTGCCAGGCTTTGCTGGCGACCATGTCCTCGATCATCTTGGTGAGCTTGGCGCGCTCGGCGTCGGCGATGCCCGGCGGGGCGAACAGGCCGCGCCAGTTGAACAGCTCGACGTCGATCCCCTGC
>CAXNIC010000406.1:0-4577 GCA_964201945.1 Alphaproteobacteria bacterium | reverse complement strand
AGAGATGAGCCTCGGCGTCGCCATCGGCGCGATCACCTTCACCGGCTCGATCATCGCCTTCGGCAAGCTCCAGGGCCTGATCACCGGCAAGCCGCTGGTCTTCCCGATGCAGCACCCGCTGAACGCGGCGCTGGGCATCGCGCTGGTGGGTTTGATCGTCTGGTTCTGCATGCACCAGGCGGTCGGGACCTTCTGGCTGATCGTCATCCTGTCGCTGTTGATCGGCTTCCTCCTGATCCTGCCGATCGGCGGTGCCGACATGCCGGTCGTCGTCTCCATGCTGAACAGCTATTCGGGCTGGGCCGCGGCCGGCATCGGCTTCACGCTGGAGAACAGCCTCCTGATCGTCACCGGCGCGCTGGTGGGATCTTCCGGCGCCATCCTCAGCTACATCATGTGCAAGGGGATGAACCGCTCGATCTTCAACGTCATCCTGGGCGGCTTCGGCGGCGAAGTGGCAGGTCCCGTCGGCGGCGGCCCCGGCGGCGACAAGACGGTGCGCACCGGCTCGGCCGAGGACGCCTCCTTCATCATGAAGAACGCCAGCTCGGTCATCGTCGTGCCCGGCTACGGCATGGCCGTCGCCCAGGCGCAGCATGCGCTCCGCGAAATGGGCGACATCCTGAAGAAGGAAGGTGTCAGCGTCCGCTATGCCATCCACCCGGTCGCAGGCCGCATGCCCGGCCACATGAACGTGCTGCTGGCCGAGGCCAACGTGCCCTACGAGGACGTGGTCGAGCTGGAAGACATCAATCGCGACTTCGCCTCGACCGACGTGGTCTATGTCATCGGCGCCAACGACGTGACCAACCCGGCGGCGAAGACCGATTCGAAAAGCCCGATCTATGGCATGCCGATCCTCGATGTCGAGAAGGCGAAGACGGTCCTGTTCATCAAGCGCTCGATGGCATCGGGCTATGCCGGCGTCGACAACGAGCTGTTCTTCCGTCCGAACACCATGATGCTGTTCGGCGACGCCAAGAAGATGACGGAAGAGATCGTCAAGTCCCTGGGATAACGCACGCTTTTCGTCCCCGCACCTGGATGCCGCAACGCACCTGCCGGCCTTCGAACGCGCGAATGCATTGATTTAGATCAACGCCCGCCTCGACGCAGCATGTGAAAGGTGACTAGCCTGTCACGGCTGAACCGGGGTGGTGACCATGCGGGACCTTTCGTCCGACGCAACATCCGTCAGGCGGCGACTCGAGATCCTAGTGTTTCTGGTTCTGACGGGGGTGGTGATGCCTGCCCTCGCGGTCGCCGTCGTCGGCGGCTACGGGTTCGCGGTCTGGATCTTCCAGATCATCGCCGGCCCGCCCGGGCCTCCGGGAAGCTGAGCCATGGAACGCAACCGCCGCCAGTTCATTCGTGGCCGTTGGATTGCCGGCGCGGCTCTGCCGTCCCCCAGCGGTGAGGACGAGATCGCCAGCATCCTGGTCCAGACCCGGCCCGAGCGCCTGGACGACGCCGAGGCGGCGATCGCCGCCATCCCCGGCGCCGAAGTCTATCAACGCGATCCGCGCGGCAAGCTGGTTGTCATCGTCGAGGGCGGCGGCGACGACCCGGTGGGAGCGATCCTCACCCGGATCTCGCTCCTGCCGGACGTGATCACCGCAACTCTGGTGTTCCACGCCATCGATCCCAAGGAAGGTACTGTCGCATGACCGAGACCCTGAGCCGGCGCGACTTCCTGAAGACGAAGGCTGCGGCGATGGCCGCCGCTGCCGGCGGCATGGCGATGCCGGCTACCGCCGCCAATCTCGTCACCGACAAGAGCGATACCCAGCTCGGCTGGGACAAGGCCGCCTGCCGCTTTTGCGGCACCGGCTGCAGCGTCATGGTCGGAACCAAGGACGGCCGGGTCGTCGCCACCCATGGCGACATCAAGTCCGAGGTGAACCGCGGCCTCAACTGCGTGAAGGGCTATTTCCTTTCCAAGATCATGTACGGCCATGACCGCCTGACCCGGCCGCTGCTGCGCAAGCGCGACGGCAAGTTCGACAAGAACGGCGAGTTCACGCCGGTCAGCTGGGACGAGGCCTTCGACGTCATGGCCGAGAAGTTTAAGGCCGCCCTCAAAAAGCAGGGGCCGAGCGGCGTCGGCATGTTCGGCTCGGGCCAATGGACGATCTGGGAGGGCTATGCCGCCTCAAAGCTGTTCAAGGCCGGCTTCCGCACCAACAACCTCGACCCGAACGCGCGCCATTGCATGGCGTCGGCGGTCGGCGGCTTCATGCGCACCTTCGGCATCGATGAGCCGATGGGCTGCTACGACGACATCGAGGCTGCGGACGCCTTCGTGCTCTGGGGCTCCAACATGGCGGAGATGCACCCGATCCTGTGGTCGCGGGTCGCCGACCGCAGGCTCAGCGCGCCGCACGTGCGCGTCGCCGTGCTCTCGACCTTCGAGCACCGGTCGTTCGATCTCGCCGATATCGGCATGGTGTTCAAGCCGCAGACCGACCTTGTGCTGCTGAACGCCATCGCCAATCACATCATCCGCACAGGGCGGGTGAACAAGGACTTCGTCGGCAAGCATGTGGCGTTCAAGCTGGGACAGGCGGACATCGGCTACGGCCTCCGCCCGGAACACCCGCTGCAGAAGGCCGCGACCGGCGCCGCCAAGGCCAACGACTCTGTCGACATGAGCTTCGAGGACTATGCCCGCTTCGTCTCGACCTACACGCTGGAGCGCGCTGCCGAGATGTCGGGGGTGCCGCGCAATCGCATCGAGGCGCTGGCCGAGCTCTATGCCGATCCGAAGGTCAAGGTGACCAGCTTCTGGACGATGGGATTCAACCAGCACACCCGCGGCGTCTGGGCCAACAACCTCGTCTACAACATCCATCTCCTGACCGGGAAGATCGCCGAGCCGGGCAACAGCCCGTTCTCGCTCACCGGCCAGCCGTCGGCCTGCGGCACGGCACGCGAGGTCGGCACCTTCTCCCACCGGCTCCCGGCCGACCTCGTCGTCACCAACAAGGCGCATCGCGACACCGCCGAGAAGATCTGGAAGCTGCCGGAAGGCACCATCTCGCCCCAGCCCGGCTATCACGCCGTCCTGCAGAACCGCATGCTCAAGGACGGCAAGCTGAACGCCTACTGGGTGCAGGTGAACAACAATATCCAAGCGGCGGCCAACGCCAACGAGGAAGGGCTTCCCGGCTATCGCAACCCGGACAACTTCATCGTCGTCTCCGACGCCTATCCCACGGTTACGACCATGGCGGCAGACCTGATCCTGCCGACCGCGATGTGGGTGGAGAAGGAGGGCGCCTACGGCAATGCCGAGCGGCGGACCCAGTTCTGGCACCAGCTCGTCGATGCGCCGGGCGAGGCACGCTCCGATCTCTGGCAGCTGATGGAGTTCTCAAAGCGCTTTCGCATCGAAGAGGTGTGGACCGAGGAGCTGATCGCGAAGAAGCCGGAGTATCGAGGCAAGACCCTGTTCGATGTGCTCTTCGCCAACGGCCAGGTCGACCGCTTCCCGGTCACCGACATCGCCGAAGGGTATCGGAACGCCGAGTCCCGGCATTTCGGCTTCTATGTGCACAAGGGCCTGTTCGAGGAATACGCCACTTTCGGTCGCGGCCATGGCCATGATCTGGCGCCGTTCGACGTCTATCACGAGGTGCGCGGGCTTCGCTGGCCGGTGGTCGACGGCCGCGAGACCAAGTGGCGCTTCCGCGAAGGCCAGGACCCCTACGTCAAGGCCGGCACTGGCGTGCAGTTCTACGGATTTCCGGACGGCCGTGCGCGCATCTTCGCGCTTCCCTACGAGCCGCCGCCGGAATCTCCGGACGACACCTACCCATTCTGGCTGGTGACGGGACGCGTGCTCGAGCACTGGCATTCAGGGTCCATGACCCGGCGCGTGCCGGAGCTCTACCGGTCCTTCCCCGAGGCGGTGTGCTTCATGCATCCGGATGACGCGGCGGCGCTGAAGCTGAGGCGGGGCGACGAGATCAAGGTCGAGTCGCGCCGCGGCCACATCCGCACGCGCGTCGAGACCCGCGGCCGCAACAAGATGCCGCGCGGCACCGTGTTCGTTCCCTGGTTCGATGAAGGCCAGCTGATCAACCGCGTCACCCTGGACGCGACCGATCCGATCTCGCTTCAGACCGACTTCAAGAAATGCGCGGTCCGGGTCGCCCTGGTGGGAGATGCACGATGAACGGTCGCTGGAAGGCCGTGCTCGTCGCCGTCTGCGCTGCGGTGTTGCTCGGATCGACGGCGCTGCTCGCGCAGACCGCGCTGTCGTTGCGCGGACCGACGCCGCTCGACCAGATCGCGCCGGCGCCGCGGCTGACGCCGTTCAAGAACACGACCGAGAAGGAGGTCAGGAACTATCCCGAGCAGCCGCCGGTGATCCCGCACTCGATCGAGGGCTATCAGGTCGATCTCAACGGCAACAAGTGCCTCGCCTGCCATGCGCGTACCCGGACCGGCGAGTCACAGGCGACGATGATCAGCATCACCCACTTCATGGACCGGGACGGCCAGTTCCTCGCCGCCGTTTCGCCGCGGCGGTTCTTCTGCACCCAGTGCCACGTGCCGCAGCATGAGACGCGGCC
>CAXNIC010000405.1:0-4578 GCA_964201945.1 Alphaproteobacteria bacterium | reverse complement strand
CCACCCGGTGTTCCGGGGCGTGACCTACGAGTGGTCGCGGGGCGCCCCGGCGAGGGAGATCCCGCGCCGGCGCGACCAGATGACCTCGCGCGTCTTCTCCCACAGCCCGATCGCGCAGGTCGCCCGCACCGGCGAACCGCTGCGCCGTCGCCTCGTCGGCCCGGACGCGGAGTTCGACTTTCCGGTCCTGGAGGAACTCCGCGACAAGGGGATGACCGACTACTACGTCATCCCGCTCGACTTCGGCTTCGGGCGCCAGGGCGGGGTCGTCACCTATGGCAGCGACGACGTCGGCGGCTTCGAGGAACGTCAGCTCCGCCTCTTCGATGCGATCGCTCCGGCACTGACGCTGGTCGGGCAGGTCCATGCCGGCCGCCGCTCGATCTCGAGCCTGCTCACGACTTATGTCGGCGACGAACCGGCGCAGCGGATCCTCGGCGGCGAGATCGTGCAGGGCGTCGGCCACACAGTCAGGGCGCTGGTGTGGTGGTGCGACCTGCGCGGCTTCACACCGCTGTCCGAGACGCTGCCGAGCGAGGAGATGCTGAGGCTCCTCAACACCTATTTCTCCGCGGCGGTCGATTCCGTCACCGAGGCCGGCGGCGACGTGCTGAAGTTCATGGGCGATGCGGTCCTCGCCATATTCCGCTGCGAGGACGGGGACCGCGATGCCGCCACCAGGGCGCTCGCCGCCGCCGGCACGCTGCTCGACCGCCTCGCCGCCGCCAATGCCGAGCGCGCGCTCGCCGGGCAGCCGGAGATCGACTGCGGCGTCGCCCTCCATCTCGGGCCGGTCATATACGGCAATATCGGCTCGCCGGAGCGGCTGGACTTCACCGTCATCGGCCCGACGGTGAACCTGGTCAGCCGGCTGGCCCAGCTGTGCCGGCCGCTCGGCGAGCCGATCATTCTCTCTGCCGAGGCCGCCGAGGCCGCGGCCACCGGCATGCGCCCGCTCGGGACGCATAGCTTCAAGGGGATCGCCGACGACCGCGAGGCCTTCGCCCCGATCTAGGCGACGATGGTGCGAGCCGGCGGAAAATGCAGGGTCGCGACCGAGCCGCGTCCCGGCGCCTGGCCGACGCTCATGCGGCCGCCATGGCGCTCGGCCAGCGCCTTGACCAGCGGCAAGGTCAGCGCCGAGGCGCCGCCCGGCCCTTCAGCGCGAGAGAGAGCGATCTCGGCATCGGGATGGCCGAAGCCCAGGCCTGGCGTCTCGACCGAAAGGGCGAGACCGCCCGTCGGCTCGCGCGCCACCCGGACATGCACCTGCCCGCCGCTCTCGCCGACGCGGATCGCGAGATCGATCAGCCGGCGCATCATCTGGCGGAGCCGGCTCGGATCGGCCGAAAGCCGCGGCATGTCGACCGGCAGGCTGTGCATGAGAGCGATGCGGCTGCGATCGGCCTGGACGCGCATCTGATCCAGCGTCTGGGCGATGAACGGGCCGAGGTCGATGGTCTTCTCGTCGAGCTTGAGCTGGCCCGCATCGATCAGGGCAAGGTCGTGCACGTCCTCCAGCAGCTGCGCCAGGCGCTGGCCGTCGGTACGGATGCGCTGGGCGTATTCGCGCTGCTTGTCGTTGAGCGGCCCGGCGGCACCGAGAGCCAGGACGTCGGAGAGGCCGACCACGGTCTTGACCGCCGCCGCCAGCGTCTGCTCCAGGCGGAGGAGAAATTGCGAGAGATCGCGCCGGCTGGCATCGGCCGCGGCCGAGCCGACCGTCAGGCGGGCGGCCTCGTCCTCGAGCGACCGGGCCTCGGACGAGATCCGCCGGATCGCCGGCACGATCGCGAACACCGCCAGCAACAGCACGACGAGCGCGCCGCCGGCGGACGCCATCTGGATGTGCTGCAGGCGCTCGGCCCGGGCCTTGCCATCGGCCTCGTTGCGGGCGGCGAGCCGGTCGAGGAGAGCCGGAAGGCGATCAGGCCCGAGATCCATCACCGTGCGGTAGGCGGGCCGTTCGGCGAGGTCGCTGCCTTCGGCGTCGGCAAGCGAGCGGCCGGCGACAAGAAAGGTTTCGAGGCTGCCTTGAACTTCGGCGGGGATCAGCGAACGCCGGGAGAGGCGCTGACGCTGCTGTGCCATCTCGTCGAGCACGACGGCGAGGCGGATGCGGGCCTCGCTGCGCACGCCGTCGTCGGGCGACTGCGCCAGGTCCCGGGCGGCGAGGCTCGCCTTCACCGCCAGCGTGCCCAGCCATCCGGCGAGGCCGACGACGACCGGCGGCTCGCCCAGCGCCTCCATCGCCTGCCGCTGCGCCACCAGCCCGCCGGCTACGACCGCGGCCAGCGCAAGCACGGCGACAACGCCCCTGATGACGAGGGATCGCACACCGCGGCGGGTCTTGGGGCTCGCGTCGGGGGCGCTCATTGCTACCTAGAATGCCAAGGCTTTTGCCTGGACGAAACCCGATTCGGGCGGGACCTTGAGAGTATCTTCGAGACTAGGGGAGGAAATCGGCCATGGCCAGACGACTGATACCGGACGTGGTCCACGACCAGGACGTGCTGGCGCTTTCGCCGGAGACCTCGGTCCGTGAAGCGGCGCGGCGCATGGCCGACCGACGAATCGGGGCCGTATTGGTTAACGACGGCAACCGGCTCGTCGGCATCTTCACCGAGCGCGACGTGATGACCCGCGTCGTCGCCGCCGGCCTGGATCCCGACCGGACCCAGCTCCGCCAGGTGATGACCGCCAACCCGGAGACCGCGGCGCCCGAGCAGCGGGCGCTGGATGCGCTGAAGCTGATGCACGAGGGCGGCTTCCGTCACCTGCCGATCGTCGAGGACGGCCGCGCGGTCGGCATCGTCTCGCTGCGCGACTTCCTCTCCTGCGAGTTCGCGGAGATGCAGGCCGAACTCGCCACCGAAGAGGCGCTGAAGACCCGCGTCTAGACGCGGAAGAGACGCCCGCGGCCGGGAAGCGGCTCCTTAACGCCGGCGAGCCTGAGCGCATGCCAGGCCATCGCGTGGTTGGATGAGGTCACCGGCTTGCCGAGCTCGGCCTCGAGATCCTCGACCAGGGCAGCGACGCGAAGGCTGGTGCAGGCGACGAAGACGCCGTCGACATCGCGGTGCCGGCCGATCTCCAGCGCCGCCGCCCGGACCGAGGCGGCGTCGATGCGCGCCACCTCGTTGTCTTCCTCGTGATTGAAGGAGCCCATCGCCGGCACGGCGAGATCGCGCGCCAGGATGTAGTCGCGCATCATCCGGTTGATGCGATCGATGTAGGGCGTGAGCAGCGCCACACGCCGGCAGCCGAGCGCCTTCATGCCGGCGATGGCGGCACCGATCGGGGTGGTGACGGCGATCCCCGGCCGCGCCTCGCGGACCCGGGCCGCGACCTTGTCCTCGCCGATCACCATGGCGCCGGAGGTGCAGCCATAGGCGATGACGTCCATCGCCTGGCCCGGGCGGATCACCGCGGTGGCGGCGGTGAGGTCGCGCTCCATGCCGGCCAGCGTCTCCGGCGTGATCGCGCTCGCGTTGAAGATCCGGCTTTCATAGAAGGCGACGCCGGGGATGGTCAGCAGCGACCGCCACTCGTGCTCGATGGTGTGATCGGTCGCCAGCACGATGAGCCCGATGCGGGCGCGGGCGCCGATGCCGTCGTCGAGGGTGAAGGGCAGGTTCTGGCGATTGACCAGCAGGTCGTCCGCAGCCGCAGCGATGGTCATGCCGCCACCTCCATGCCGGTGAGATCCAGCTCCGGCCTCCGTCCGGCGACGAGGTCGGAGAGCGCCTGGGCAGTGCCGCAGGACATGGTCCACCCCATGTGGCCATGGCCGGTGTTGACCCAGAGGTTCTCGTAGCGCGAGCGGCCGACGATCGGCGTTCCTTCCGGCGTCATCGGGCGCAGGCAGGCCCAGTAGCTGGGACTGTCGAAGTCGGCACCGTTCGGGAAGAGATCGCGGGCGAGCCGGATCATGCCCTCGAAGTCGCGGGGCTCGTGCTCGGTGTTGAAGCCGGAGAACTCGGCGGTGGCAGTCAGGCGAAGCTGGTTGCCGAGCCGGCAGAAGGCGACGAGGTAACCCTCGTCGACGCCGCAGATGGTCGGCGGCTTGTCCTCGGGCCGGATCGGCAAGGTCAGCGAATAGCCCTTCACCGGATAGACCGGAAGATCGATGCCCATCTTGCGGACCAGCTTCGGCGACTCGCTCGCCAGCGACAGCACATAGGCATCCGCCGTCATCAGGCCGGCCGAGGTCTCGACGCCGACGATGCGGCCGGACTCGGCGCGAAGCCGGTTGACCGTGGTGCCGTAGTGAAAATGGTGACCCTGCCCGGCCAGGCGCTGGGCAAGCTTCCGGGTGAAGACGCAGGAATCGCCGCTCTCGTCGTTGGGAGCGAAGACCGCACCGGCGAACTTGCCTTGCGCATCGGCCAGCGCCGGCTCGACCGCGACCGTCGCCGCCGCGTCCAGCGTGCGGAGATCCATGCCGTTGTCCTGCAGGATCCGGATGCGGCTGGCGGCACGTTCGAGCGCGTCCTGCTCGCGATAGAGGAACAGCGCGCCCTTGCGGGTCGCGTGGTAGTCGATCCCGGTTTCGTCGGCGACCTCGCGCAGCTTCCG
>CAXNIC010000404.1:0-4583 GCA_964201945.1 Alphaproteobacteria bacterium | reverse complement strand
CAGGAGAGCGCCATGGCGATCATCACGCGCTGGCGCATGCCGCCTGAAAGCTGGTGCGGATAGTCGGCCAGCCGCCGCTCGGGCGACGGGATCCCGACCTTGCTCAGCATCTCGATGGCGCGGTCGCGGGCGGTCGCCATGCTGACCCGCTCGTGCCAGCGCACTGCCTCGGTCAGCTGGTCGCCGATGGTGAAGACCGGGTTCAGCGAGGTCATCGGCTCCTGGAAGATCATCGAGATCTCGTTGCCGCGGATCTTCCGCATGTCGTTCCGCGACTTCCGGAGCAGGTCCTCGCCCTCGAACAAGATCTCACCCGCGGTCACCCGGCCAGGCGGTGTCGGCAGCAGCCCCATGATCGAGAGCGCGGTCACGCTCTTGCCCGAGCCGCTCTCGCCGACGATGCCCAGCACCTCGCCGGCATGGAGGTCGAAGGAGAGATCGTCGACCGCCCGTGCCGGGCCCTGGTCGGTGCCGAACTCGATCCGGAGCCCACGCACGGAGAGCAGCGGCGGCGTCGAAGGCATGTCCATCCTCAGTCCTGGGAGATCTTGAGGCGCGGATCGAGCACGTCCCGAAGCCCGTCGCCAAGCAGGTTGAGGCTGAGCACGGTGAGCGCCAGTGCAATGCCCGGGATCAGCGTGATCCAGGCGGCGTCGCGGATGTATTGCCGGCCTTCGGCGATCATGTTGCCCCAGGTCGGGGTCGGCGGCGGCGATCCTAAGCCGAGGAAGCTCAACGTCGCCTCGGTGACGACGGCGAAGGCGAAGACGAAGGTGAGCTGGACGATCAGCGGAGCCAGGCAATTGGGCAGCACATGCTTCCTCAGGATGCGGAAGTTGCCGGCGCCCATCGCCATCGCCGCCTGGACGAACTCCATCTCGCGCACGACCAGCACCGAGGCGCGCACGATACGCGCCGTCCTCGGGATGTAGACGGCGGCCAGCGCGATCGCCGCGGTGAAGCTCGACGGCCCGAGCGCGGCGGCAATGCCGAGCGCCAGCAGCACGGGCGGGAACGCCATCAACGCGTCGGTCACCCGCATTAGGATGTTGTCGAGGCGCTTGAAATAACCGGAGGCGGCGCCAAGAGCGACGCCGAAGACCGCGTTCATGATGACGACCGCAAGGCCGATGCCGAGCGAGAGGCGTGCGCCGTAGACGATGCGGGAGAGCTGGCTGCGGCCGAGATTGTCGGTCCCCAGCCAATGATCGGCGCTGGGCGGACGGAAGCGGAAGCGGACCGCCATGCGCGACGGATCGCTGGGCGCGATCAGGTCAGCGAAGACCGCGATCAGCGAGATGACGAGGAACAGCCCGGCGCCGACGACGAAGGCCTTGTGGCGGAGCAGCCGGCGCGCCATCGGATAGCGCTGCAGGAAGCTCCGCTTCTTCGGCGCCACCTGGCCGGCGACGTCAACGGCCGTGGTCATAGCGCACCCGCGGATCGAAATAGGCGTAAAGCACGTCGACCAGGATGTTCAGCATCAGCAGCGACCACGCCACCAGCAGAAGGCCGCCCTGGATCATCGGGTAGTCCCGCCTCAGCACCGCCGATCCGAGCAGGGATCCAACGCCGGGCACGGAGAAGACGGACTCGATCACCAGCGAGCCGGAGAGAAGCACGCTGAAGATGATGCCGATGACCGTGATGACCGGGATCATCACGTTCTTGAAGGCGTGCTTGCCGATCACGACGAACTCGGGAAGCCCTTTGGCGCGGGCGGTGCGGATGTAGTCCTGCCTCAGCACTTCCAGCATGGTCGAACGCGTGATGCGGGCAAGGAGGCCGATCTGCAGGAGGGCCAGCGACACCGCCGGCATCGTCGCGGTCGCGAACCAGCCACCGATGCTCTCCTGCCAGGGCACGTAGCCGCCGGTCGGCAACCAGCCGAGATGGACCGAGAACAGGATGATGAACATCAGGCCGAGCCAGAAATTCGGGATCGAGACGCCGAGCAGCGCGAAGATCATCGCCCCCTGGTCGATCCAGCCGTTGCGGTTGAGGGCCGCGATCACGCCGCAGGCGATGCCGAAGCCGAGGGTCAGGACCATCGAGTAGAGCGCGATCGACAGCGAGACCGGCACGCGCTCGATGGTGGCCTGGAGAACGGGCTTGCCGAGCAGCAGCGAATTGCCGAGGTCGCCCTGGACGAGGCCGACATAGAACTTCCACATCTGGATGTGGAACGGCTGGTCGAGGCCGAGATTGGCGCGGATGTTGTCGAGCTCGGCCGGCGTCGCCGTCGGCCCGCCGATCAGGATCGCCGGATCGCCCGGCACCAGCTTCATGATGCCGAAGGACATGACGCTGACCAGGATTAGCACCGGGATCGACTGGATCAGCCGGGCGACGATGTAGCGACCCATCCCTGTACTCTATGCTCCCAGACGCACAGGCCCGGCGTTGATCCGCCGATACCCGGCTTAAACCTTTTACGCGTTAGTGCAGATACGAGAAGCGGGCGGCCGAACCGGCCGCCCGCTCCTTGCAAACGACGTCAGGTCAGCCCTTGATCCAGACGTTGGACATGCGCGGGATGCGGAAGGGCTTGAAGTCCTCCACATTGGCGCGCACCGCCTGCACCTTGGTCAGCGAACCGAACGGCAGCGCCAGCACCTGATCGAGGATGCGGGCCTGGCCCTTGGCGAACGCGGCCTTGCGCTCCTCCAGGGTCTTGCCGCCGGTGAGCGCGTTGAAGTGCGTCATGAACTCCGCGTCCGGCACGTTGCCCTTGGGCTTGTAGGTGTTGAACGGATGCGCGTGGAAGCGCAGCGCCGCAACGCCACCGAGCGAGGTGTTGGTGCCGTAGCCGGTGAAGAAGAAGTTCCAGCCGTCGGTGGTGTTCTGCTGCTTCTGCACGGACGCGGGCCAGTCCATGACCAGGAGCTCGGCGTTGATACCGACGGCCTTGAGCTGCTCGCTCATGACCAGGGCCGCCGTGTACATGTTCGAGTAGTCCTGGTTGGTGAGAAGGATGACCTTCTCGCCCTTGTAGCCGGCCTCGGCCAGAAGCTGCTTCGCTTTCGCCGCGTTCTTCTGGTTGTAGGTCTCCTTGCCGGCCTCGGTGTAGAAGGCCTGGCCCGGATACTGGAAGCCGATGTTGAGCTTGTAGGCGCCGTCGGTCGCGGCCTCCATCAGCTCTTCCATGTCCATCGCCGCCTGGATCGCCTGGCGGACCTTCAGATTGTCGGTCGGCGGGAACGACAGGTTGGGCGTCGCGATCTGAACCCAGAAGTTGTTGAGCGGCTTCAGGACGATGTTCTTGTTGTCCTTGAGGCGCGCCTGGGCCTTGGCGGGGATGTCCTCCACGCCATGGAACTCGCCGGTCTCGAGGCCGGCGACGCGGGCACCCGCCTCGGTCACGATGCGGAGATTGACCGTGTCGACGCAGGCGACCTTGTAGCCGCCGAAGCCGTTGGTGGTCGGAAAGCGCCTGTCGGGGGTGTAGCCGTCAAAGCGCTTCAGGCGCACATGGCTGTCGGCAACGAACTCGACATACTCCCACGGGCCGGTGCCGACCGGTTTCAGCTGCATGGCGGCCGCGTCCGCGTTCTCGCGCGGCACGATGACGATCGGGACCGAGAAGGAGCTGAAGTTCTCGAGGAACGTCGGCTGCGCCTGCTTCATCTTGAGAACGAAGGTCGCAGCGTCCGGCGCTTCCCACTTGTCGACGACGTCGAGGATCCCGCGATCGATGCCGATCTTCTTGTAGCGGTCGAACGTGGCCATCACGTCGTCCGAGGTCATCGGCTTGCCGTTGTGGAACTTCACGCCCTGGCGGAGCTTGAAGGTGTACATCATGCCGTCCGGGGCCTCGATGACCTCCTGGGCCAGTTCCGGGATCGGGTTCATGTTCTCGTCGCGAGTCATCAGCGACTCGAACATGTTCATCGCGACGTTACGGGTCGAGATGGTCGAGGACGTGTGCTGGTCCAGGCTGTTGACCTTCGCCTCCTGGGCGAAGACCAGGTTGCCGCCGGTTTTCCCGCAGGAAAACTGCTGCGCCGATGCCGGCGCGGCCGCGAGCGCCAGGGCCGAAACGGTCCCCAGCAATACGTAGCGTGACAGACGCATGGTGCCTCCTTAGGTTCCCCGTTGCGGGGCTGCGGAATTCGCCGCCCCTGTCGATTTTCCGATCAGCCTATCGAAGGTGGAGAGCGCAGCACAAGGCGAAACTGGCCGGCCGCGGTCTTGCCAGATCCCCGCCCGGAAGCTAGAGAGGGGCCGCCGGATGGGTGGCCGAGCGGTTTAAGGCACCAGTCTTGAAAACTGGCGTGGGTGCAAGCTCACCGTGGGTTCGAATCCCACCCTCTCCGCCAACAACTCCGCAAGGGGTTGAGATCGCTCAAGGGTCTGAGGTTTCAGGGTCTTTTCCTTCCCGACTGGTCCACCGGACTGGTACACTTGGGGAGTGGAAGAGGTGCCGAAACTCCAGAGTGTAAAATCGCGCGCAATAGTGACCCCCTGAGGGGCGGTTTTCGCGTCCAATTCTGACCCCCTCTAACGCTGTGTGTCAGCGTCCCTTCCTTTTGCCGGGAAGGGTGTTGGGGGATGGTCGGCGTGGACAAGATCGGCGAGATACG
>CAXNIC010000403.1:0-4594 GCA_964201945.1 Alphaproteobacteria bacterium | reverse complement strand
GGGGCCAGCGCGGGCACGACGCCGCGGCGCCGCGCGACGGCTGGATGCGCTTCCTGCGCCGCAACTGCGGTGTAGCCGCCGACGCGTGCGAGGTCGCGCTCGCGTATTCCAGTCGCGTGCTGCCGCTGGTCACGTTGACGCATGGCCCTTCGGCGTCGAACCACAGCTACTGGCCGGAGATCTATGACAACCTGTCCCTGGTGTATCCGGGAGGGCGGTGGCCGTACGGTCACGATATGACTGGGCCTGGTCGCTTCGGCACGGCGCCGAACTTCGATCCGCAACTTTTTTCCAATCCCGTCGAGTTTGCCAACGAACTGCTGTCGGGCCAGCGCTCGCGACGCTTCACGCCGTTCGATGTCGCGCTCTGGCTGGATCGCCTGGCGCAGAATGCGTCGGCGGCGATCGAGGCGGCGCGGGGCAGCGGCGACGGCGCGCGGCCCGAAGTTCGACGCATCACGACCGATGCCGCCATCCTCGTGGCGATCGCCCGGTTCTTCGCCGCGAAGTTCCGGGCCGCAACTGCTTGGGAGCTCTTCTTGCTCTGCAACGAGCCTCGGTTCCGCGAGCAGGCCGCAGCCTGGTATCGGCAGGCTGCGGATGCCTGGCGCGCGAGCGTGCGCGAGTCCCAAGGCGTCTACCATGGTGACCTCAGCTATGGCCCGCACCACTGGTTGCGCGGCAGCTGGAAGACTCGCCTGCCGGCCATCTTGCGCGACGTTGCGGACTTGGAGTCTTGGAGCTCGAACTATACGACGTTACCGGAGACGGACCGCGCGGCGGTCGCGCGGGCGAGTGACTCATTGGCACGCTGGGCACCGGTTCGCTGCCAGATGGCCAGCTACGAAGCGCCGCAGTCATTCGTGCCTGGCGAAGATGTGCGCATAAGCTGCCTGCCGGATGCCTCGGCCGGGAGCGCAGTGACCCTGCACTATCGGCGCGTCAACCAGGCGGAGGCCTGGCGGCGCATCGACATGAAGCGAGGTAGCGACGGTTTCGCGGCCACCATCCCCGGCGAGTACAGCCAGTCGGGCTACTCGCTGATGTTTTATTTCTCTTGGATCGTCGGCGATCACGTCGTCCTTTCGCCCGGCTTGAGCGATGATCTGGACAACCAACCATACATGGTACTCCGGCAGGCCAAGGGCTGATCTTCTGAACGGAGCGAAGTCACTGCCCACTTTCTACGAGAACGCTGTTGACGGCATCCTGGGCATGTGGAGAATCATTCAACGACGATTGGCGTTGCGTAAGCTGACAGGCGTTTCGCTGCAATTCCCGAAGGAGCTGATGAATCGATGGGCCGGCGATGGGAGCCACTCCTGCGCGTAGAAGGCCTGCGTATTCGCTTCGGCGGGATCATCGCCTTGGATGGTGTTTCGCTCGACGTCAAGCAAGGCGAGATCCTTGGGCTGATCGGGCCGAACGGATCGGGCAAGACGACCCTCTTCAATTGCCTCAGCGGCCTATATGCGCCTGATATGGGTGCGATTGAGTACAAGGGGGCGAGCCTGCTCAGATCGGCGCCCCACGACATCGCCGCTCGAGGCCTCAGCCGCACGTTTCAAAACTTGGCGATGTTCCGCTCCATGAGTGTGATCGACAATGTGCTGGTCGGTTGTCACGTGCGGTCGCGCAGCGACTTCGCAAGCGATGCGCTGCGGTTGCCCTGGGTACGAAGGCAGGAGTCCGATGTCGTCGATCGCGCATGGCACTGGATCGCCGTTTTGGATCTTGAGGCGGTGGCCCACGAAGCCGTTTCCGGTCTGCCGCTCGGCACGCAGAAGCGGGTTGAGCTCGCTCGGGCACTCGCGCTCGCCCCTGAGCTGCTGCTGCTCGATGAGCCAGCTGGCGGCATCTCCCGCGAAGAAGTCACCGAGCTTGAGACCCTCATCCGGCGCTTTCGTGACGAGCTTGGCGTGACGATCCTGCTGGTCGAGCACAATGTTGGCTTGGTCATGCGTGTGAGCGACAGGGTCGCGGTTCTCGACTTCGGCCGAAAGATCGCCGATGCGACCCCCCAGGAGGTGCAACGCGACCCAGAGGTCATCCGAGCCTACCTGGGAGCGGAGTGATGACGCTGCTGAGGGTCGAAGGACTGCGCGCTTGGTATGATCTCACGCAGGTCCTGCGCGGCTGCGACTTCGTGCTCGACGAAGGAGGCGTCACCGCCATTCTGGGCGCCAACGGCGCCGGTAAGACGACCCTCCTGCGCGCGATCTGCGGCATGGTGCGACGTACCGGTCGAATCGTGTTCGACGGACAGCAGATCGAGAGCATGGCGACGGAAGACGTCGTGCGGCTCGGGGTCGCTCATGTACCGGAGGGCCGTGGTACCTTCGGCCGGCTCACGGTCACGGAGAATCTCCGTCTCGCGGCCATCGGGCGGCGCAATGCGGCGGGCGCCAAGGAAGATCTCGACCGCGTATATGCCTACTTTCCGAGGCTCAAGGAGCGACGCACCCAGCAGGCGGGAACGCTGAGCGGCGGCGAGCAGCAGATGCTGGCCATCGGTCGTGCCCTCATGCTGTCGCCGCGCTTGATGCTGCTGGACGAGCCTTCCTTCGGATTGGCGCCACAAGTCACGCGCGACATCTTCCAGATCCTCGCGGATGTCGCTCGGAAATCAGTAGTCAGCATGCTCCTGGTCGAACAGAATGCGGCGCTTGCCCTGGATCTCGCCGACCATGCGTATCTGATCGAGACCGGCACGATCGTCTTGTCCGGAACGTCCGAAGAGATTCGCGCCAACGAATCCGTCCGTCGCACCTATCTGGGCTATTGAGGGGAGCGGCACATGCACCTCTTTGTTCAGCAGGTCATCGCCGGTCTTGCCACGGGTGGCATCTACGCGTGCATCGCCTTGTCGGTGGTGATGATCTATCAGGCGATCGATCACTTCAATTTCTCACAGGGCGAGATGGCGATGTTCTCCACGTTCGTCGCCTGGCAGCTGCTGGCCTGGGGCATGCCATTCTGGCTGGTCTTCTTCGTGACCGCTGCGCTGTCATTTGTGGCCGGAGTCTTCTTGTTCAAGGTGGTGCTGCGGCCGATCCACAATGCCTCCGCCCTCAGCCAGATCGTCGTCTTCGTCGGGCTGCTTTGCATCTTCAACAGCCTCGCGGGCGCGATCTGGGACTATACGGTCAAGCCGTTTCCAAGCCCATTTCCGCAGGGCAACATTGGCACGACGCTCGTGAGCGGGCATGACCTCGGCATGATCATCGTCACGCTTGCCATGCTGCTGGCCGTCTACCTGTTCCTGCGATTCTCGACCGCCGGCCTGGCGATGCGCGCCGCGGCGCAGAATCCCGATTCAGCTCGCCTGTGCGGCGTGCGTGTCCTATGGGCGACTGCGCTCGGCTGGGGGCTGGCTGCGACGATCGGTGCGGTCGCCGGAATGATGGTCGCGCACAAGGTCTTCCTCGAACCCAACATCATGTACAGCATCATCCTTTACGGCTTCGCCGGCGCTGTCGTCGGCGGCCTGGACAGTCCCGCTGGCGCGGTCGTCGGCGGATTCTTGGTAGGCGTGATCGAGAACCTCTGCGGCGTCTTCGTGCCCGGCGGAGGCGAACTGAAGCTGACGTTCGCGCTGGTTCTGATCGTCGCCGTGCTGATGTTCAAGCCATCCGGATTGTTCGGCAGAAGTGTCGTCAGGCGCGTATGACATCAGAATCCCCAATGGCTATGACGAGAGCCGTGCGCTCGAGCGGCAGGCGCGCGCCGGAGCCAGACTTGCTCGGAGTCAGCCTGTCTTGGTGGCGCAGAGCGGCGCTGCTGGTCGCGCTCGCGGCAATTCTCGGAGCGCCCACCGTCCTGCAGGATTTCAGCGTCTTCCAGCTGACCCAAGCGGCCATCTATGCGATCGCGATCCTGGGGCTGAATCTGCTCACCGGGTACAATGGCCAGTTCTCACTGGGTCACGGCGCCTTCTACGCTATCGGCGCCTATACGGCCGCCATTCTCATGGACAAGCTCGGCGTGCACTACGCCTGGACCATCCCGGCCGCAGCGCTCGTGTCGTTCGTCGTTGGCTTTGCTTTCGGTTTTCCCGCGCTCCGCCTTGAAGGGCTCTACCTGGCGCTCGCGACCTTTGTCCTGGCGGTTGCTGCTCCGCAACTGCTCAAGTTCAGCGCCCTGGAGACGTACACGGGTGGGGTGCAGGGCATCGTGCTGCAGAAGCCCAAGGCACCTGCCGGCCTCGGCCTTAGCGACGATCAGTGGCTTTACTACCTCACGGCCGCGGTGATGCTTGTGCTCTTCGTCCTTGCGGCCAATCTGGTTCGAGGTCGGACAGGTCGAGCGATCGTCGCCATCCGCGACAACCCGATCGCGGCATCGGCCTTGGGCATCAACACGCCACTCTATAAGACGCTCACCTTCGGCGTCAGCGCGGCATATACGGGAGTGGCAGGCTCGCTGAGCGCCATCGTGGTTGGCTATGTTGCCCCAGACAGCTACACGTTTTTCCTGTCGGTGGGGCTTCTGGTCGGCGTCGTGGTTGGCGGCCTCGGCTCGATCCCCGGCGCGTTGTTCGGAGGGATCTTCGTGCTTTACGTGCCGAACCTCGCCGAGGAGTTCGCGGGCGTGC
>CAXNIC010000402.1:0-4607 GCA_964201945.1 Alphaproteobacteria bacterium | reverse complement strand
CGGAAATCGTGTAGGGAACGTAGTTGGCTGCGGGCGCCGCCGGCTTCGGCAGCTCGATCTTCAGTTCCTTCAGCCTGTCTTCGATGCGCCCGGACATGCGCCATGCTCCTTGAAACGGTTGGGCGCGCACGATATCCGCTTTGGGGCTGACGGGGAAAGCGAGGGATGTCGATGGTCGAACCGATCCTGATCGGGCGCGGGAAAGCGCCGGTGTACCTGCTGCCGGCCATGGCCAACCGCCACGGGCTGATCGCCGGCGCCACCGGCACCGGCAAGACCGCCACCCTCCAGGGCCTGGCCGAGGGCCTCTCCGCCGCCGGCGTTCCGGTCTTCTGCGCCGACGTGAAGGGGGACCTGGCCGGCCTGAGCCAGCCCGGCCGCGGCGATGCCCGGCTGATGGAGCGGGCCAAGACCACCGGGCCCGCCGGATACCGGCCCATGGCCTTCCCGGTGCTGTTCTGGGACCTGCTGGGGACCCAGGGCCACCCTCTGCGCACCACCATCTCGGAGCTGGGGCCGCTGCTGCTCGCCCGCCTGCTTGGCCTCAACGAGGTCCAGGAAGGCGTGCTGGCACTCGCCTTCAAACTCGCCGACGACGAGGGGCTTCTGCTGCTCGATCTCAAGGACCTCCGCGCCCTCCTCCAGCACGTGGCCGAGCAGGCCGACACGCTGCGCGCGACCTACGGGATGGTCTCGGCGACGTCGGTCGGCGCCATCCAGCGCGGCCTCTTGCAGCTGGAGGAGCAGGGTGGCCTCGCCTTCTTCGGCGAGCCGGCGCTCGATCTCAACGACCTGCTGCTGATTGATGGGCAAGGACGCGGCGCCATCAACGTGCTCGCCGCCGACCAGCTGATGCAGCGTCCCCGGCTCTACGCCACCTTCCTCCTCTGGCTCTTGTCGGAGCTGTTCGAGGCGCTGCCGGAGGCGGGCGACCTGGAGAAGCCGAAGCTCGTCTTCTTCTTCGACGAGGCGCATCTCCTGTTCAAGGATTCGAGCCCGGCGCTGGTCGAGAAGGTCGAGCAGGTGGTGCGTCTGATCCGCTCGAAGGGCGTCGGCGTCTTCTTCGTGACCCAGAGCCCGCTCGATCTGCCGGAAAGCGTGCTGGGCCAGCTCGGCAACCGCGTCCAGCACGCGCTTCGCGCCTTCACGCCGAAGGACCAGAAGACCATCAGAGCGGTCGCCGAGACCTTCCGGGCGAGCCCCGGCCTCGACACCGAAAAGGTGATCTCCGAGCTCGCGATCGGCGAGGCACTGGTCTCGGTCCTGGACGAGCGCGGCACGCCGACGCCGGTGGCCCGCACGCTGATCCGCCCGCCGGCCTCGCGCCTGGGGTCGATCACGCCGGACGAACGCCGGGCGACGACCCAGATGAGCCCGGTCGGCACGCGCTACGACGAGACGGTCGATCGCGAATCCGCCTTCGAGCGACTGAGCGCGCCAGCCGCGCCGCCGCCCAGCAGCAACCCCTGGGGCCGGGCCGCGGACGCGATCGGCCTCCCCAATCCCTGGGGCACGCCGCGCGAGGCACCGTCATCGGCGCCGCCGTCACCGTCCACGCGTATCCCGAGCACGCGCCTGCCGCCGCGGTCCGCACCTGCGGGCCGTCAGCGCCAGACCATCACCGAGACGGCGGTGAAGAGCGTCATCCGCTCGGTCAGCTCCTCGATCGGCTCGGCCATCGGCCGGCAGATCGTCAGGGGCGTGCTGGGATCGATCCTGAAGGGGTAATGGTAGAGAGTCCTGTGAGTGAAAGGACGTCGGGAGTGAACACCGATCCCACAATCGGCAAAGACGTTAAGTACCTCTACAGATACCGCTCACTTGCAGACCCCCGTTCATCGAACTACGTCGAACAAATCCTGCTTCGCAACGAACTCTATTTTTCACCGCCACGCGAATTCAATGATCCCTTCGACTGCTCTCCCGTTCCCTCTCTAAAATCATCCGGAAAGGAGTTTCACACCTTTCTTGGAGAGCTAACCAAACGCCGAAGACCGGACTTGTCGAGGTCCGCGCGTCGCGCTCAAGTCAGTACGATAGCAAGAGATCTAGCAAGAAATCAGCGATCGAAAGAGGCGCAAGAGGCACTACGCGCCGACATGAATAAGATCGTTAATGAGACGGGTATACTGTGCCTCTCGGCAGGGTGTGACCATCCGTTGATGTGGTCTCACTACGCGGACTCCCACCGCGGAATTTGCTTACGCTTCCAAGCGTCTTCAACAACACCATTCTTCGGGCGTGCTCAACGGGTCTCATATCAGAGTGAACGGCCCACGCTAAACCTCGTCCGCGACACGATAGATGAGAAGGTTCAGAAAGCTCTCCTCACGAAGGCGGACTATTGGAGCTACGAAGCTGAGTGGCGCATTATTGATCACGATGCTGGTCCGGGCGTTCGCCAGTTTCCGCCTGAATTGTTAGACGGCGTGATTCTCGGCGCGCGCATTTCGGACACAGACAAGCAGAAGGTGCTTGGTTGGCTCGAGGAACGGCAGCATAGGATCTCCGTCCTATACGCACGCACCCAAGCGACGGGGTTCGGCGTCGCGATATCGGGCTCGTAGCGCAACAAGCCTCGTGAGGGACGTCATTACCGACGTCCCTCCCTACTCGTACCGCTGCTACTTCTTCTTGCCGGCGGGAGCGCCGGCGCTCTTTCCCGACGAGAAGGTCGACGCCGCGGCCGGTGCCTTGACCTTGGTCTGCTTCGGCTTCTTGGCTTCGCGATTGCTGCGCATTTGTCCCTTGGCCATTTTCTTCTCCCCCTGTTGAGGCCCCACCAGGAAGCGAGGCCGATACCTTCGATCTTATAGCCGATTTAGGGGGTCTGCGTCCGCTCTTCCACAACAAGCGGCGGATATCCGTAGTGGGTCCGCGCGATCGTGCAGGCATCGTCGCCGGGCAGGCAGGCCCGACAGACCTCCGGCCGCACGTCGTAGATCGAGCACGCGGTCCACACGCCGATCTCGCCGGCGAGAGCCGAGCAGCGGTCGCCCTCGCAGCGCATGCGGCCTGAGGCATCGTCGACGAACTCAGGCGGAATCAGCGCCAGCGTCTCGTCGCTCTCCAGCGAGAACCGGGGCCACTCGCGCGAATAGGCGCAGCATGCCCCGCAGGCCTGGCAGACGGAGACACCAACGTCCTCCGCCGGCCGGCCGTCGCTCATTTCCGCGCTTTGCGGGCGGCGTAGCGGGCGTCGCGAGCGGCTTTCTGCTCAGCTTCGAGAGCCAACTTCCGCGCGGCCTCCTCGGCCTCGCGCACCTTCGCCTCGGCCGCCTTCTTCTCCGCCTCGATGGCCTGGCGGGCCAGCTCGGCCTGCCTCGCCACCTCGCGCTCGGCGTTCCGAACCTCGCGGGCGGCCTCGATCTCGGCCCGCTTCGCCTGGCGGGCGATGAACTCGGGATCGTCCGGCCCCGGCTTCGCCTTGAACTTCGCCAGCGCCTTCTTCTTGGCCTCTTCCGCAGACTTCAGCCGGTCGCTGAAGCTCTTTTCCTTGAAACCGCTCATGTCGCTCCGTGTCTCGTTTTAGCCGTATCCGTCCGCGACGGCCGGCCTTGCCTCACACTCGTCTAGTTCAGGCCGCCTCGGGCACCGGCTTCGCCCGCCGGATCACCTTGGATTCCAGGCTGTTGGGGCTCAGCGCTTCGCCCGTCGCGGTCACCTCGAAGACTCCCCGGAACTCGGAGAACTTGTCGGGCTTGCCCGCGACCTCGCTGGTCGTCGCCATCGCGACGATGAACGGCGCCGCGTCGCCCTTGCGAGCCTCCATCTCGGCGGCGTCCTGGTACCAGATCTCGAGGAAGATGTCCCGCGGTGCCGGGACCACCTTTGCCCCCTTCGGAGCGGCGGATACCTTCACGGGCGGCGCCTGCCGCCATGTCTTGGCCCAGGTCACCGGAATGGTGTCGATCAGGCGCCCATTCTGGCGACGCTCCGCCTTCCTGAGCCGGCTTACGAACTTAAGTTCGAAGCCGTCTATGATTTGAGCCATGCTGTCCTCTTGTGCTTCTCCATAAGCATATAGGAACGAAACCGCCTGAGGGCTTGCAATCGAGCGCGGGTCTCGCGCTGAGGCGCATTGACGCGCTTTTCCGTGCGCTGGCGAGTTGCCACATCCGCCTCGACGCACTAGCCTCCGGCCAGACAATCGCGATCTTTCCGATCCGAAACAAACCGATGGAGTGGGCGATGCCTGACCAGGCCCCGGCGCAGTGGCTGAGCAATTCCCTGATCGTCTCGCGCTACCGGGAAAGGACCCCGGGCTCGGCCAAGCTGGCGACCGAGGCCGCCGAGGTTTTCCCCTCGGGCCTCACTCATGACTCGCGATACCTCGAGCCCTATTCCCTCTACGTCGACCGCGCCCAGGGCTCGCACAAGTGGGACGTCGACGGCAACGACTACGTCGACTATTTCGGCGGCCATGGCGCCCTCATCCTCGGCCACAACCACCCGGAAGTGACCAAGGCGGTCCAGGAGCAGGTCGCCAAGGGCAGCCACTACGGCGCCAGCCATCCGCTGGAGGTACGCTGGGCCGAACTGGTGCACCAGATGGTGCCGTCGGCCGAGCGCGTGCGCTTCACCTCGTCCGGCACCGAGGCGACGCT
>CAXNIC010000401.1:0-4625 GCA_964201945.1 Alphaproteobacteria bacterium | reverse complement strand
AAGGCGATCGCCGAAATCAAGCCCATGCTCAAAGGCAAGATCCTCGGCGTCCAGGGCTCGACCACCAACCTCGCCTGGGCCGAGAAGTACTTCAAGGACGTCGCCGAGATCCGTGAGTACAAGACCACCGAGCAGCACGATCTCGACCTTGCCGCCGGCCGCATCGACGCCACTGTCGGCGCGCATTCGGCGGCGAAGGCGACGATGGAGACCGCCACCGGCAAGGACATGATGATCGCCGGCCCCGGCTTCTCCGGCGGCATGCTCGGCCTCGGCGTCGCCGTGGGTCTCCGCAAGGAAGACGCCGACCTCAAGACCGCCTTCGACGACGCGGTGAAGTCCGCCATCGCCGACGGCACGATCAAGCGCCTGTCGGAGAAGTGGTTCAAGGTCGACATGACGCCGAAGTCCTGAAATCCAGGACTTCAGACTCCCTCCCCCGGCTCTGCCGGGGGAGGGTTGGGGTGGGGGCCGAGCGTAGCGAGGTCGGACTCGTCGCTTCAGAGAGAAGAAAGACCTCGCTTCGCTCGGCCCCCACCCTGCCCTCCCCCGCCTTCGGCGAGGGAGGGTTCTAGCGAGACTCCAGCACCATGCAGGCGAAGTCGTTCTTCGAGCTGATGCAATGGGGCCCCCAGGGCTGGCTCGACGAAATGGTGTTCGCCACCGGCCTGACCTTAGCGGTTGCCATCGTCGGCTTCCTCTTCGGCCTCCTGTTCGGCACCGTCGCCGCGACCGCCAAGCTATCGGGCTCCGGCCTCGCCCGCCGCGTCGCCGACGTCTATACGACCGTGCTCCGCGGCATACCCGACCTGCTGGTCATCTATCTCTTCTATTTCGGCGGCAGCGCTGTCGTGACCTCGATCGGCCAGATGATGGGCGCGCAGGGTTTCATCGGCCTTCCCGGATTCCTTGTCGGCACGCTCGCCATCGGCATCGTCTCCGGCGCCTACCAGACCGAGGTGATCCGCGGCGCCTATCTCGCCATCCCGCCCGGCGAGATCGACGCGGCGCGCGCCTTCGGTCTCTCGGGCCTAGCCCTGCTCCGCCGCATCGTCGGCCCGCAGGTGATGCGCTACGGCCTTCCGGGCATGGGCAACATCTGGCAGCTGGTGCTGAAGGAGAGCGCGCTGGTCGCGGTCGTCGGCCTCTCGATCACGCTCTCGGAGATCCGCCTCGCCGATCTCGTCGTCTTCTTCGAGACGCGCTTCTCCGATCTCTTGAGGCAGGCCCATGTCGCCGCCGGCTCCACGCGCCAGCCCTTCGTCTTCTACATCACCGCGGTCGCCTTCTACCTCGTGCTCACCACGGCCTCGACCTGGATCTTCCGCCGCGCCGAGACCTGGGCGACGCGCGGCATGCGGCGGGTCTAGCGGCGATGGACCTGACCTTCATCTACGACAGCTTCGTTCGCCTGCTAGGCGGGGTGCCGCTGACCCTCCAGCTCGCCTTCTCCTCGATCGGGATCGGCCTGGTTGCCGCCATCCTGCTGGCGCTGATGATGCGTGCCTGGTTCCGGCCGATCGCCTGGGTCGCCGAGTCCTTCGTCTTCGTGTTCCGGGGGACGCCGCTTCTGGTCCAGATCTTCCTGATCTATTACGGCCTCGGCCAGTTCCGGCCGGTGCTGGACGAGATGGGGATCTGGTGGTTCTTCCGCTCGCCCTACTACTGCGCGCTGCTGGCGCTCACGCTCAACACCGCGGCATATGGTGCCGAGATCGTCCGGGGCGGGCTGCAGTCGATACCGGCCGGCCAGATTGAGGCGGCCCGCGCCTTCGGCATGTCCGGCCTCACGCTCTACCGGCGCATCGTGGCCCCGATCGCGCTTCGCCAGGCGCTGCCGGCCTATGGCAACGAGATCATCCTGATGATCAAGGCGACGTCGCTGGTCTCCACCATCACGCTGATGGAAGTGACCGGGCTCGCGCACAAGATCATCTCGGAGACGTTCCGGTCCTTCGAGGTGTTCTTTGCAGCCGGCGCCATCTACCTGATCATCAACTTCGCGATGACGCGGCTGATCGGTTTCGCCGAATACAAGATCGCCCCCGACCTCGACCGGGCCAACCGCCCGGCCGAAGTGCACTAGGGAGCTTCGCGCTTACCAGCGGCGACGGTGCCGATAGTGCCGGCCGCCGTCGTGGTACCCGCCACCGCCATAATAGGCGCCGCCGTAGTAGCCGGGCGCCCCATAGCCGTAGTTGGGGTCGTAGACGACGCAGCCTCCGAGCGACGCCATCGCCAGGAACAGAGCCGCGAGCACCGACTTCGACATGACACCTCCAAAGCGCGAGGGGGTCCCTCGCTTCAGGAGTGTCACGTGGATGAAGCCCCGATCCTGCGACCTACGCTAATACCGCGGCCCGTAGTAGTAGCGATCCCAGTACTCGCCATTATAAGGGCTACGGTCGACCGTGTAGGTCCCGCTGCTGCGGTCCAGATACGCCAGATCGCTGCGCGGATACGGGTTGCCGCACCCTGCAAGCGTCGTCGCCATCACCACAATCGCAATCGCAAGCTTGCTCATGGCTCCTCCAGTGGATCCCGGATCGGATCCCGTTTGCTTATCCAAAACGGAGGGGCGCGAGCCGTGGTTCCTGGGGGCGCTGTGTCATATCCATGGCGATCGCGGTATGCGCCTACGCATCCGCCCGGGGCGCCGCGAGCAGCGCCCGAGGATCGGAATGCGCCGGATCTAGCGGTAATAATACGGCCGGGTCTCATAGCGATCGGGCCGACGTTCCGGATACCCGCCGTTGTCGTAGACGCGGTCGCGGGTGTAGGCGCGGTCCGCCTGATACGCGCCACTACTGCCGTAGAAGCCGCGATCCCCGTAATAGGGGTCGTTGACGCAGCCGGCGAGCAGGGATACGGCGAGAACAAGCGTCGCAGTCATCACCTTCTTCATGGTGATCTCCTCGGACGTAATTTCGGGGCCGTATCCACCTTTCGCGACGCGAACGCCTTGGCTCGCGCGCGGTGTCAAAGGACGGACTTGGTCTGTCGGTAACGGTCTCGCCCTCGGAAGGGTTCCGGAAGCACGCCGCCGCCGACGGAAATAAGCGCTTGAACCCGCCGCCAATTAGGAACAGTGTCCGCGCCCTTCATGGGCCGGTATCTGCACGCGCGGCGGCCATGGCGACCTGATCTGAGGAGGATCGACGCATGGCGGCACCGGACATGGGGACCAAGCGGCAGTGCATGGCCTGCGCGGCGCGCTTCTACGACCTGAAGAAGCCGAAGATCACCTGCCCGAAATGCGGCGCCGCACATGATGTGGACGCTGCGACCAAGGCGCGCAAGACCCGCCGCACCGCCGAGGTCACCGCCGAGCCGGCGCCGGCACCCGCCGCCGACTAGCGTCTTAGGCTCAGTGCGAGAGCAGCACCGGGATCTTCGCCTCGCTCCGCGCCTCCTCGGTGGCGCCGCCCAGCACCCATTCGCGCAGGCGCGAATGGCCATAGGCGCCCATGACCAGGAGCTCGGCACCGGAGGTGCGCGCCTCCTCGAGCAGGATCGCGCCGACATCCCCGCCGTCGGATAGGCGCTCGCTCACATCGACCTTGATGCCGTGGCGCCCGAGCGCGCGCCCGAGGTCCATCCCGATCGGCCGGCCCGTGGGCGGATCGACGACGATCACCATGACCGTCTCCGCCGCCTCGATCAGCGGCAGCGCGTCGCGTACCGCAGGTGCCACCTCGCGGCTGCCGTTCCAGGCGATCATCACGCGGGTCGGCGCCGACGTCTTGCCATCCTCAGGGAAGGCGAGGACGGGAGCCGCCGCAGAGAAGACCAGGTCGCGGGCGAGATCGGGCGAGGCCACCACCAAGTCGGCATAGCGAGCATGGACACCGGCGATGCCGACCGCGTCGCCCTCCTCGCTTCGCCACTCCACCTCGATGCCTATTCTCGCCGCCTCGGCCTTCACCGCCGCTTCGATGGCCTTCGCTGTCCGGTCAAACTCCTGCTGCTGGGATTCGATCAGGGCAACGGGCATGTCCATGCCCGGACCGCCGCCCGCGTAGACGACGGGCGTCGGCTTCGCGTGCAGGACGGCGACCGTGGCACCGTGACGCTCGGCCAGCGCGAAGGCTGCCTTCAGGCGCGCCGTCTCGGACGGCGTCGACATCACGACGAGGATGCTCTTGATGGTCATCGGTCTTCTCCTGGGCAGCGCATGGGGAGTCGGCGCGCGGTACCCTAATCCTTTCGATGTTGGTGGAAGAACTCGGATTTAAAGGGTTCGGACCGACAGTCCAGGCACGAAGACGGATCGCCGCAAAAGCTGGGGATAACCCCTCAATGTCTTCGAAGGTTCATCGCCGTGTCATGTCCCCTGACTAGCTTCGGCGCACCTGCTTTCCGGGGAGATGGAATATGAGCACCAGGATGACCTTCCGGCCGATCGCACTCGCCTTCGCAACTGCCTTCGGGCTTGCCGCCGGCGCTGCCGATGCGCGCGAACTGATGATCTACAACGCGTCCGACGGCGTCAGCGCGCCGCTGGTCGAGGCCTTCAAGAAGGCCCATCCCGGCATCAACGTGAAATTCGTCGGCGGCTCGACCGGGCCGATCACCGAGCGCGCCATCGCCGAGAAGGCGAAGCCGCTGGCCGACGTGGTCTACCT
>CAXNIC010000400.1:0-4631 GCA_964201945.1 Alphaproteobacteria bacterium | reverse complement strand
AGGTCGGCGAGATAGACGCCTTTGGCGGCGAAGGCCGGCTCGTAGGTGTTGGTGAAGAGGGCATAGCCGATCGGGCGGCGCTCGCGCTCGGCGATCAGGATGCTGAACTCCGGCGCCTCGCCGAAGCCGTCACGGCGGATCGCCGCCTCGTTGAGGTCGCCGATCGGGTCGTTCTGATGCGCCCGCAGCGCGGCCACCAGGAGTGCCAGCGCGGGCGCGTCCTCGATCGTCGCCGGGCGGATGACGACGCCAGCGCTCATGCCGCCCGCGAGATCCAACCGCCACCGAGCACGCGGTCGCCGCGATAGAGCACGCCGGCCTGGCCGGGGGAGACGCCGTGCTGGGGCTCGTCGAGTGCCAGCTCAGCACCACCGTCGAGCGGGAACAGCCGGGCCTTCGCTGGTGGCGAGGCCGAGCGCAGCTTGACCTCGACTTCGAGGCCGTCGGCCGGGATCGGCGCGTCGTCCAGCCAGTTCACGTCGCGGAGGCTGATGCGGCTCGCCGCCAGCGCCGACTTCGGCCCGACCACGACCCGGCGGGTCTCAGGCTCCAGGCGCACGACATAGGAGGGTTCGGTGCCGTCGGAGGTGGCGCCGAGGCCGAGGCCCTTCCGCTGGCCGATGGTGAAGTCGACGATGCCCTTGTGCTTCCCCACGACGCGGCCGGAGAGGTCGACGATCTCGCCCGGGGCGTCGGCTTCCGGGCGGAGCTTCCGCACCACCTCGGCATAGCGCCCGCCCGGAACGAAGCAGATGTCCTGGCTGTCGGGTTTCGAGGCCACGGCGAGGCCGAGGCGGCCGGCAATCGCGCGGGTCTCGCTCTTCGGCTTGTCGCCGAGCGGGAAGTGGAGGCGGGCGAGCTGGTCCTTCGTCGTGCCGAAGAGGAAGTAGCTCTGGTCGCGGGACGCATCGGCCGCCCGGTGCAGCTCAGGCCCGGCCGGGCCGTCGACGCGGCGGACATAGTGGCCGGTGACCAGGGCTGCGGCGCCTAAGTCCTTCGACATGTCGAGCAGGTCGGCGAACTTGACGGTCTTGTTGCAGAGCACGCAGGGGATCGGCGTCTCGCCCGCCAGATACGAGGCGGCGAAGGGCGCCATCACCTGCTCGCGAAATCGCGTCTCATAGTCCAGCACGTAATGCGGAATACCGAGGCGGGCGGCGACCCGGCGGGCATCGTGGATGTCCTGGCCGGCGCAGCAGGCGCCGCTCTTGGCGACGGCCGCGCCGTGGTCGTAGAGCTGCAGCGTGAAGCCGGCCACCCGGTAGCCGGCCTCGACCAGCATGCCGGCGACGGCCGAGGAATCGACGCCGCCGGACATGGCGACGGCGACCAGATGGTCGGACGGCCGCCCGCCGAGGCCGAGCGGATCGGCCATCGGGACTATTTCCGCTCTTCCAGCCAGGCCATCTGGATCGCTTCCAGGATCTTCTCGCCCGACCGCTCGGGGTCGTCCTTGAAGGTCGGAAGCGCCATCACCCAGGCGTGCAGGTCGGTGAAACGGATGGACATGATGTCGACGTCCGGATGCGCCTCGTCCAGCTCAATGGCGATGTCGTGGACATCGGTCCATTTGAGCGGCTTGCTCACTTGTCGACCATCATGTTGCGGGTGGCCGACGGCAAGGTCACCGTGAGCCCGTCCAGCTCCTCGGTGATGATGATCTGGCAGCCGAGCCTGGAGGTGTGGGTGAGGCCGAATGCCAGGTCCAGCATGTCCTCCTCGTCCTCGGTCGCGTCCTTCAGGCGCTCGTAGTCCTCCGGATCGACGATGACGTGGCAGGTCGAGCAGGCGAGCGAGCCCTCGCAGGCCCCCTCCAGCTCGATCCCGTTCTTATGTGCGATCTCCAGGACCGAGAGCCCGACCGGCGCATCGACTTCGTGGCGGGTCCCGTCCGGATCGACGAACGTCATCTTCGGCATGTCGACAAAACTCCGAAAGCCTAGCTCTTTTCTTCAGGATCGGGCGCCAGGCAGCCGCCGGGATCGCCCTTGAACTCTTCGATCGAATGGCCGGCGAGGCCGGCCCGGATGGCCCGGTCCATGCGCCGCTCGGCGAACGGCCGGGCGGCCTCCTCCAGCCGTTCGACCGCCGCTTTGATCAGGTCGCGATCCGCACCCTCGATCGCGGCCTCCAAACGGCGGCGGGCCTCTTCTATACGGTCCCCCTCGCCGGCGTCCAGCAGCCCGGCATCGGCGGCGAGCGCGGCCTGCAGCGCCAAAAGGACGCGGCGGGCCTCGACCCGGTTCTCGACCAGGAGGCGGCGCTCCATGTCTTCCCGGGCATGGATCATGCTCTCTTCCAGCATCCGCGCCATCTCGTCCTCGGTGAGGCCGTAGGACGGCTTCACCTCGACCCGCTGCTCGACGCCGGTGGTCTTTTCCTGGGCGGAGACGGTCAGGAGCCCGTCGGCGTCGACCTGGAAGGTGACCCGGATGCGGGCGGCGCCCGCCACCATCGGCGGGATGCCGGCCAGGACGAAGCGGGCCAGCGAGCGGCAGTCGGCGACATCTTCCCGCTCGCCCTGGACGACGTGGATCAGCATCGCTCCCTGGCCGTCCTGGTATGTCGTGAATTCCTGGGCCTTGGCGACCGGGATCGGGGTGTTGCGGTCGATGACCTTCTCGACCAGCCCGCCCATGGTCTCGAGGCCGAGCGACAGCGGCAGGACGTCGAGGAGGAGGGTGTCGGAGCCTGAGGTCAGCGCCTCGGCCTGGAGGGCGGCGCCGAGCGCCACCACCTCGTCGGGGTCGATGTCGGCCAGCGGCTTCGTGCCGAAAAGCCCTTCGATCGCCTGGCGCACCTGCGGCACCCGGGTCGAGCCGCCGACCAGCACCACGCCCTGGATCTCGGAGAGTTCGAGGCGGGCGTCGTCGACCACCTGGCGGGCGATCTTGATGGTCGTCTCGATCCAGGGCCGGATCAGCCCATCCAAGGTCTCGCGGGTCAGGCGATGCAGCGTGGTCTTGCCGCGCAGCATGACGGGGAAGTCGCCGGCCTCGCGGGTGGTGAGGGCCTCCTTCGCCGCCCGCGCGCTCTTCAGCGTCTGCTTGACCTCGCCGGCGGTGATCGGCTCGCCGCCCAGCTCCGAGCGGCGGTCGGCAAGCCAGTGCTCGGCGATGGCGTGGTCGAAATCATCGCCGCCCAGCGAGGCGTCGCCGCCAGTCGCCAGCACCTGGAAGACGCCTTTCTCCAGGCGCAGGATCGAGACGTCGAAGGTGCCGCCGCCGAGATCGTAGACGGCATAGACGCCCTCGGCCTCCTTATCGAGGCCGTAGGCGAGGGCCGCCGCGGTCGGCTCGTTGACCAGGCGCAGGACCTCGAGCCCGGCGAGCCGGGCGGCGTCCTTGGTGGCGAGCCGCGCGGCATCGTCGAAATAGGCGGGCACGGTGACGACGGCACGGGTGACCTCGCGGCCGAGATGCTGCTCGGCCTGGTCCTTCACCGCCTTCAGGATCTCGGCCGAGATCTCGACCGGGGTCAGCCGGCGGCCGCCGACCAGGAGGCGCACCATGCCTCCCTCGGCGGCGTCCAGCTGGTAGGGCAGCGTGCCGGCCAGCGCCTTCACGTCGGCAGCGCCGCGGCCCATCAGGCGCTTGACCGAGGAGACGACAGAATCGGGCTCGGCGACGAGACGTGCCTGGGCCGCGACGCCGACGATCGGGCCTTCGTCGGTATAGGCCACGACCGAAGGGACGAGGCCGCGGCCCTCGGCATCGCGCAGCACCTCCGGCTTGCCCGATGTCGAGATGGCGACGACGGAGTTGGTGGTGCCGAGGTCGATGCCGACCGCGAGCGTCTGGTCGCCCTCATGCGGCAGCGGCGTCTCGCCGGGCTCGTGCAGCTGGAGGAGGGTCATGCCACGTTCAGCCGCCGCGAGCGCGCGTCCTCGACCAGCTTGTCGAGGTAGGTCAGGCGCAGCGTGTGCTGCTTGGCAGCGGCGAGATCGGGTGCCGAAAAATCCCTGGAGAGCTGGGCGCGGCAGGTGGCGGCCTCGGCGCGGGCGTGGCCGACCACGGCGTCGACCTCCGCCGGTGTCCGCGCCTCCGCCAGGGCTTCGCGCATCTCCATCGCCTCCATCAAGAGCGCCGGATCGTCGATGGTCTTGCCGTCGCCGCCGGTCTCGATCCCGGAAAGGCGCAACAGATAGACCGCGCGGGCGAGCGGGTCCATCAGGGTCTCGTAGGCGTCGTTCAGGCTCGTCGCCTGGGCCTGGCTGAGCGCGCGCTCCTTCGGGCTCCTGGTCACGAAACGGTCGGGATGCAGACGGCGCTGAAGCTCGAAATACTTCTTCTCGACCGACTTCGGATCGAGGTCGTAGGTCCTATCGAGCCCGAGCCGGACGAAATGGTCGCCCTGACCCGGCGGCTGCACCGCCTTGCAGGTCGGACAGAAGGGCTCTGCCGCCGGCACCGGCCCGCGGCAGGACCAGCAGGCGAGGGGCGCGGTCAAACGTGGAAGGACTCCCCGCAGCCGCAGCGGCCCTTCTCGTTCGGATTGATGAACTTGAAGCCGGCTTCCATCTTGTCCTCGACGAAGTCCATCTCGGTGCCGAAGATGAACATCGACGCCTTCGGGTCGATCAGGATGGTGACGCCCTTGTCTTCGACCACCTCATCGAACTTGCCGCGCTC
>CAXNIC010000399.1:0-4638 GCA_964201945.1 Alphaproteobacteria bacterium | reverse complement strand
GAACAGGCGGTCGTCGCCGGTGGTCTGGTCGTCGAAGCTGAAGCCGTACTGGAAGCCCGAGCAGCCGCCGCCGGAGACGGCGAGGCGGAGCCGCGTGCCCGGTCCGGCGTTCTCCTGCTGGATCAGCGACGCGATGCGTTTGGCGGCATTGTCGCTGACGGTAAAGTTACGGCTCTCGGCGACGGACGTATCGGCCATGGTCTGGGCCCCTCAAATGACACACTCACCATGTAAGCGATGTGGGGCAGAAGTCAATTTGCTGCTTTGCCCAAGTCCCCACGGCTAGTAGGGTCCGCCGCCATGCCGCTCGCGCCTTATGCCTGCCTTGCCGAGACCTCCCGCGGCCGCCGGCATGCCGAGCCGCCGCCGGCCGAGCGCAGCGAATTCCAGCGCGACCGCGACCGCATCATCCACTCCGTCGCCTTCCGCCGGCTCAAGCACAAGACCCAGGTATTCATCGAGCACGAGGGCGACCACTTCCGCACCCGGCTGACCCATTCGCTCGAGGTCGCCCAGATCGCCCGCTCGATCGCGCGGTCTCTCGGCCTGGACGAGGATCTGGCGGAGGCCTTGGCGCTGGCGCACGACCTCGGCCACACCTGCTTCGGCCATGCCGGCGAGGACGTGCTGGATGCGGCGATGGCGCCGTATGGCGGCTTCGACCACAACGACCAGACTTTCCGCATCCTGACCCGCCTGGAAAGGCGCTACGCCGCCTTCGACGGGCTCAACCTGACCTGGGAGGCCCTCGAAGGCACGGTGAAGCACAACGGCCCGCTGACCGGCGGGACGGGGATGAAGCCGGTGCCGCCGACCATCGCCGCCTATGACGTCGATCTCTGGCTCGACAGCTATCCCTCGGCCGAGGCCCAGGTCGCCTCGCTTTCCGACGACATCGCCTACAACAACCACGACATCGACGACGGCCTCCGCGCCGGGCTCTTCCGGCTGGAGGAGATTGAGCATGTCGGCATGATCGGCGACGTGCTGGCCGGCATCCGGGGCGCCTATCCTGGACTGGACACCGTCCGTCTGCATGGCGAGCTGGTCCGACAGATGATCGGCCGCATGGTCGCCGACGTCCTGGCCGAGAGCCGGCGGCTGCTGGCCGAGGCCCGGCCGGGCTCCGCCGACGAGCTTCGCCGCCTCGGCCGGCCGGTGATCGCGTTCTCCGCCGAGATGCGCGGATATGACACGCAGTTGAAGGCGTTTCTTCATGAGCGTATGTACCGGCACGACCGGGTGCGGCTCGCGCGTGAAGACGCCCATGCCGTGGTGAAGGATCTCTTCCATCTGTTCCTCGCCGAGCCCGGCCGGCTTCCGGCAGAGTGGACGGAGGCGACGCGGGGCCTGGACGAGCCGGGCCGGGCCCGGGTCGTCGCCGACTACATCGCCGGCATGACAGACCGTTACGCCTTCGCCGAGCACTCTCGTCTTGTGAAGAATCGAACCATTAAAAATGAATCTTTACAATTATTTCCGTGACGTTGTTCTGAAAGAGCTTCAGGAAATCGAGCTGCCTGGCGGCCTGGATATGTCGCGCGTGATGGTCGAGCCCACCCGGGATCCCAAGCACGGCGACATCGCCACCAACGCCGCCATGGTGCTGGCGAAGCCGGCCGGAAAGAATCCACGCCAGCTCGCCGAAGCGCTGAAGGAGCGGCTTTCCGGCCATCCCGACGTCATCAATGCCGAGGTCGCGGGTCCTGGATTCCTCAACCTGACGCTTTCGCCGGCGTTCTGGCGGCTTCAGCTCAAGGCATTGCTGGAGGCCGGCGTCGTCTATGGCGACTCCAAGGCCGGCGCCGGCCGCAAGGTGAACGTGGAGTACGTCTCCGCCAATCCGACCGGGCCGATGCATATCGGCCATGCCCGCGGTGCGGTATTCGGGGATGCGCTGGCTGCGCTGATGCAGAAGACCGGCTTCGACGTCACCCGCGAGTATTACATCAACGACGCCGGCGCCCAGGTCGACCAGCTCGCACGCTCGGCCTATCTCCGCTACCTCGAAGCCCATGGCGAGTCGATCGAGATCCCGTCCGGCCTCTATCCCGGCGAGTACCTGAAGGAGACCGGCGAGGCCCTGAAGGCCCGGGACGCCGGCAAGTGGCGGGGGCAGGCCGAAGAGGACTGGCTGCCGCCGGTCCGCGACTTCGCCATCGACCACATGATGGCGATGATCAGGGAGGACCTGGCCGCGCTCGGCGTCCGCCAGGAGGTGTTCTCCAGCGAGCGCGCGCTGGTCCGGGCCGGCGCGGTCGAGCAGGTGCTGAAGACCCTGGAAGACAAGGGGCTGATCTACGTCGGCGTACTCGAACCGCCGAAAGGCAAGGCGCCGGAAGATTGGGAGCCGCGGCCGCAGACACTGTTCCGGGCGACCCAGTTCGGCGACGACGTCGACCGGCCGCTGAAGAAGTCGGACGGCAGCTGGACCTATTTCGCCAGCGACATCGCCTACCACTTCGACAAGCTCAAGCGCGGCTCGACCGAGCTGATCGACGTGCTGGGCGCCGACCATGGCGGCTACGTCAAGCGGATGGCCGCAGCGGTGAAGGCGCTCTCCGACGGCAAGGCCTCGCTCGACTGCAAGATCTGCCAGCTGGTGAACCTGACCGAGGCCGGGCAGCCGGTGAAGATGTCGAAGCGGGCGGGGACCTTCGTCACCCTCCGCGACGTCGTCGAGCGGGTCGGCAAGGATGTGGTCCGCTTCATCATGCTGACCCGGCGGAACGACCAGACCATCGATTTCGACTTCCAGAAGGTGACCGAGCAGAGCCGGGACAATCCGGTCTTCTACGTGCAGTACGCCCATGCCCGGTCGCGGTCGGTGATGCGGCTCGCCGGCGAATCGATTCCCAAGAATCTGCTGACCCCCGACGCGCTAGCCCAAGGAAACCTGGACCGCTTGACCGACTCGGCCGAGATTGGTCTCATCAGGACGCTGGCGAATTGGCCGCGTGTCGTCGAGGGCGCGGCGGAAGCGCACGAACCGCACCGTCTGGCCTTCTACCTCTACGACCTCGCGGCCGAGTTCCACCAGCTCTGGAACAAGGGCAAGGATGACGCCACGCTCCGTTTCATCATCGCCGGCGAGGACGAGACAACCCGGGCCCGCCTGGCACTGGTGCAGGCGGTGGCGACGGTGATCGCGTCCGGACTTGCCGTCTTCGGCGTCGAACCGGTCGAGGAGATGCGTGCATGAGCGATCGGTACCGCGGCCGCGACGACGACGAGGAGGCGGAATTCGACCTCGAAGAGGCCGAACCGCCAAAGCGGCGGGGACGCCTGCTGGCCGCGATGATCGCGCTGTTCGCGATCGGCGGCTTCGGCGGCGTTCTCTGGTACGCCTATAGCCAGGGCCAGCGTTCCGCCGATGCGGTGGCGCCGATCCTCAAGGCCGATGGCGAACCGACCCGGCTCAAGCCCGACCAGCCGGGTGGCATGGTCGTGCCACACCAGGACAAGCTGGTGCTGAACAGCATGCAGCAGGCAGCCCGCCCCGGGCAGCAGGCCGAGCGCCTGTTGCCGCCGGCCGAGGCGCCGTTGCCGCAGACCACCCGGACCGCACCGCCGCCGGCCGCCTCGGTGACGCTGGCGCCGCCGCCGGCCGCCCCGGCGCCCCCGCCGGTCCCGCAGATGGCCACGCCGTCGCCCATGGTTCCGCCGATGCCGCCCGCAGCGATGCCGGCGCCGACCACCGCCGGCAGCCTGATCGCTCCGCCCGCGCCGCCGCCGGTTCCCCCGGCGTCTTCGGCGTCTGCGCCACCGGCCCCGCCGCCGTCGGTGCCGACCCTGCCGGCACCGGCACCTCCGCCGCAGATGGCCGCGCGGCCGCCGACCCCGGCACCGCCGCCGGCCGCACCCCGGATCAGCAGCGGCAGCGGCGACTGGCGGGTCCAGCTCGGATCCTTTCCGGCCGCCGATCAGGCGAATGCCCAATGGGACCGCCTGAAGCGGGCTCACGCTGAGCTGCAGCCGCTCGGCCCCACCACCGTCCGGGTCGATCTCGGCGACAAGGGCGTCTGGTACCGGCTTCAGGCCGGGCCGCTGAACGAGCCGGGCGCGCGCGCGCTCTGCGACGACCTCAAGTCCAAGAAGCGGGACTGCCTCGTTGTCCGACCGTAACCGGCCGTCGGCAGCTATCTACGGCGTCTCCGGGACGGTCCTGACCGCGGCCGAGCGCGACTTCCTGGCCCGCGCCAACCCGCTGGGATTCATCGTCTTCAAACGGAACTGCGAGACCCCTGAACAGGTCCGCACCCTGGTCGATGCCATGCGGGATGCGGTCGGTCGCCCGGATGCGCCGGTCATGGTCGATCAGGAGGGCGGCCGCGTCACCCGGTTCAAGCCGCCGCATTGGCGGAAGGCGCCGGCCGCCGGACGCTTTGCGCGCCTCGCCAACCGCGACCCCCAGGAAGCGATCGAGGCGACGCGCCTGAATGCCCGGCTGATCGCAGCCGAGCTGGCCGAGGCCGGCGTCACCGTCAACTGCCTGCCGGTGCTCGACCTTGCCCTCGACGGCGCCCACGACGTCATCGGCGACCGCGCTTTCGGCGGCGATCCGAAGACAGTCACCGATCTCGGGCGCGCGACCGCCGAGGGCCTGCTGGACGGCGGCGTGCTGCCGGTGATGAAGCA
>CAXNIC010000398.1:0-4663 GCA_964201945.1 Alphaproteobacteria bacterium | reverse complement strand
CGCGGCCAGGCCCTGGTCTGCCTGGCGCTGGGCGCCTTCTATGCGGTCGGCCTCACCCTCGCCGGCCTCGACTTCAGCCTGCTCATCGGCTTCTTCGCCGGCTTGGCATCCTTCATCCCGATCGTCGGTGCGCTCGGCGGCGGCGTGCTGGCGATCGGGCTCGCCTGGATCCAGTTCGGCAGCCTCGGACCGGTCGCCCTGGTCGCCGTGGTGTTCGTGGTCGGCCAGGCCCTGGAGGGCAATGTGCTGACCCCGAAGCTGGTCGGCGACCGGGTGGGACTGCATCCGGTCTGGGTGATCTTCGCGCTGATGGCCGGCGGCGCCTCGTTCGGGTTCCTCGGCCTTCTGCTCGCGGTTCCGGTCGCCGCCGCTATCGGCGTGCTGGTGCGCTTCGCCGTCGAACGCTATCTCGCCAGCCCCTTCTACCGCGGCCCCGACCGATGATGGTGGGCCGATGATGGCGGGGGGATGACCACCGGCCCGACGGGAACCGGGCCGAGCCAGCTGGTCCTCGGCCTCTCCCATCGTCCGGCGCTCGGCCGCGACGATTTCCTGGTCGCCTCGTCCAATGCCGAGGCCGTCGCCTGGCTCGACCGCTGGCCGGACTGGCCGGCGACCGCGCTCGCCCTTCACGGACCGGCGGGGGCGGGCAAGAGCCATCTCGCCCAGGTCTGGCGCCGGCGCTCGGGCGCCGCCGAGGCGGATGGGCAGGGGCCTCTCGACCCGCCGGCCCTGGCGGCGGCGGGCGCCGTCGTCCTCGATCTCGGCGACGCGGCGTCGCCGGGCGCCGAGCGGCCGGTCCTGCATCTCTACAATCTTCTGACCGAACGCCGGGGGCACCTGCTGCTGGTCGGGCGCGAGCCGCCGGCCCGCTGGCCGATCGAGCTTCCCGATCTTCGCTCGCGCCTTGCGACCGCGCCGGCGGTGGCTCTGCTGCCGCCCGACGACGAGCTTCGGGCGGCGGTGATGGTCAAGCTCTTCGCCGACCGCCAGATCCGTGTCGAGGCCGAGGTCGTGAGCTATCTTCTGCAGCGGCTCGACCGGTCCTTCGCCGCCATCGGCCAGGCGGTCGCCGCTCTCGACGAGGCGGCGCTTGCCGAGCGCCGGCCGATCACCGTTCCGCTCGCCCGCGCGGTCCTCGCGCGGCTCACTCAACCCGAACTGGAGTTCTGACCATGGACATGGGCATCGCCGGACGTCGTGCGCTGGTCTGCGCCGGATCGAAGGGCCTGGGGCGAGGCTGCGCCGAGGCGCTGGCCCGCGAGGGCGTGATCGTCACCATCACCGCCCGCGGCCAGGAGGCTCTGGAGGCGACCGCAGCGGCGATCCGGGCGGCCGGCGGCAAGGCGACCGCGGTCGCCGGCGACATCACCACGCCCGAGGGACGCGCCGCGGCGCTCGCCGCCTGCCCGGAGCCCGACATCCTGATCAACAACGCCGGCGGGCCGCCGCCCGGCGACTTCCGCGACTGGACGCCCGACGACTGGATGAAGGCGCTGAACGCCAACATGATCACCGCGATCGAGCTGATCAAGGCGACCCTCGATCCGATGATCGCGCGCCGCTGGGGCCGCATCGTCAACATCACCTCGGGCTCGGTCAAATCCCCGATCCCGGTCCTCGGCCTCTCCAACGGCGCCCGCACGGGCTTGACCGGCTTCTGCGCCGGCATCGCGCGTCAGGTCGCCAAGGACGGGGTCACCATCAACGGCCTCCTGCCCGGGCCGTTCGACACCGACCGGCTTCGCTCCGGCATGATCGTGGAAGCCAAGAAGACCGGCCGGGCGCTCGAGGACATCGCCAAGGAACGGGCTGCCCAGAACCCGTCCCGTCGCTTCGGCACGGCCGCCGAATTCGGCGCCGCCTGCGCCTTTCTCTGCAGCACCCACGCCAGCTACATCACAGGCCAGAACCTGCTGATGGACGGCGGCGCCTTCAACAGCTCGATCTGACGGTTTCCATGCGCCAGCTCCCCGATCCCGCGACCCTGCCGCCGCGGGTCCGCACCGACGTCGACTTCGACAAGGCCGGCAAGCAATACGGCCATATGCGCGTGCCGCGTGCGCATACTCATTCCGGGCTCGGCGTCATCGGCATCCCGATCGTGTCGATCAAGAACGGCAGCGGCCCCACCTACCTGCTGACCGCCGGGACCCACGGCGACGAATACGACGGCCAGGTGGCGCTGCTGAACCTGGCGCGCGAGGTCGATCCGGCCCGGGTCCAGGGGCGGATCATCATCATCCCGTCGCTCGACCTGCCGGCGGTCGAGGTCGGGCACCGGCTCTGTCCCTATGACGGCAAGGATCTCAACCGGGTGTTCCCGGGCAACCGTCTCGGCAGCTTCACCGAGATGCTGGCGGACTACGTCACCCGCGCGCTGCTGCCGATCACCGACTACAACATGGATCTCCACACCGGCGGCACCTATCACGACACCGCCTTCAACACCTGCTCGCACTTCGTCGACGACCCGAAGCAGATGAAGGCCAACATCGATCTCGGCATGGCCTGGGGCGCGCCGTATCACGCGGTGCTGCGCGAGATCGACCACACCAACAGCTTCATGACGACCGCCGACCATCTCGGCGTCCCGGCGCTCAGCTGCGAATTCGGGGGCCTGAGCCGCATCGGCAACGAGTCCCTGGCCGAGATTGAGCGCGGCGTCCGCAACATCCTGAAGTTTCACGGCGTCCTCGACGGCAAGATCGAGGTGCCGGCGACCCCGACCAGGCTGGTCGGGGTGAAGGACCCGACCACGGCGCTGTCATTCGCTCCGCATGGCGGTCTTTTCCACGCCTTCAACAAGGGCGGCGACTGGGTCGAGAAGGGACAGGAGGCGGGGCGCATCTACGACTTCCACGACCCGTCCAGGCCGCCGACGGTGGTGCGCTATTCGCAGAGCGGCTGTCTTTGGGCGGTCCATACCGGCCCCCGGGTCGAGACCTTCGACGTGCTGGCGATCGTCATGAACGAGATCGACCGGGCCGAGATCGGGGTCTAGGGGATCGGTTTCCGCAGGTTTGCCCCGGGGCCGACATGACTTCGTCACATCGGCTGTGATATGGCTAAGGGTCTGGGAAACCACGTCTCGGGTGCTGCCGTGACCGTCTTGACCCAGGCGCACCAGCGGTCGATCGGCCGCGACGCGCCTGAACGCTTCTTCAACCGCGAGCTGTCCTGGCTGGCGTTCAATGCCCGGGTCCTCGAGGAGGCGTTCAACCCGCGCCACCCGCTGCTGGAACGGCTCCGGTTCCTGTCGATCTCCGGTTCGAACCTGGACGAGTTCTACATGGTCCGCGTCGCGGGCCTTCGCGGTCAGGTCGCCGCCGGCATCACCCATCCCTCCCAGGACGGGCTTTCGCCAGCCCGCCAGCTCGACGAGATCAATCGCCACGTCTCCGACCTGGTCAACGACCAGCAGCGCTGCTGGCGCGAGCTGAAGGGCGAGCTCTGCCAGGCAGAATTCTCGGTGATCGAGCCGACGGAGCTCTCCGCGGACGAACGCGCCTGGCTCGACGCCTATTTCATGGAGCACGTCTTCCCCGTGCTCACGCCGCTCGCCGTCGACCCGGCGCATCCGTTCCCGTTCATTCCCAATCTCGGCTTCGCCATGGCGCTGCAGCTGATGCGCCCGGATGCCGGGCGCAGCATGCGGGCGCTGGTGCCGCTGCCGGCCCAGATCGGGCGGTTCATCCGCATGCCGGGGAAGGAGATCCGGTTCCTCAGGCTGGAGCACCTGGTCTCCCTCAACCTCAACCGCCTGTTCCCGGGCTTCATCGTCAACGGCGAGGGGGTGTTTCGCATCCTCCGGGACAGCGAGGTCGAGATCGACGAAGAGGCCGAAGACCTGGTCCGGCACTTCGAGTCGGCGCTGAAGCGGCGCCGGCGCGGCAACGTCATCAGGGTCAGCCTGAACGCCTCGATGCCGACCGAGCTCAGGGACTTCGTCGTCGACCAGCTTCGCGTCTATGGCGACCAGGTGTTCACGCTGGACGAGCTGGTCGGTGTCGCCGACCTCCGCCAGCTCATCGCCGTCGACCGCCCCGACCTCCTGTTCAAGCCGTTCAACGCCCGCTTTCCCGAGCGCATCCGCGACTTCGGCGGCGACTGCTTCGCCGCCATCCGCCGGAAGGACATCCTGGTCCACCACCCCTACGAGAGCTTCGACGTGGTGGTTCAGTTCCTGCGTCAGGCCGCCCGCGATCCGGCGGTGATCGCGATCAAGCAGACGCTCTACCGCACCTCGGCCGACTCCCAGATCGTCCAGGCCCTGGTCGAGGCGGCCGAAGCCGGCAAGTCGGTCACCGCCATGGTCGAGCTGAAGGCGCGCTTCGACGAGGAGGCGAACATCCGCTGGGCCCGCGACCTCGAACGCGCCGGCGCCCAGGTCGTCTACGGCTTCATCGACCTGAAGACCCACGCCAAGGTGTCGCTGGTGGTTCGCCGCGAAGGCACCGGCCTCAAGAGCTACGCCCATTTCGGCACAGGCAACTACCACCCGGTCACCGCCCGGATCTACACCGACCTCTCGTTCTTCACCGTCGATCCGGGCCTCTGCCGCGACGCGGCCAAGGTGTTCAACTACATGACCGGCTACGTCCATCCGGAGAAGATGGAAAAGCTGGTGATCGCCCCGATCGGGCTCCGGTCGACGCTGCTC
>CAXNIC010000397.1:0-4664 GCA_964201945.1 Alphaproteobacteria bacterium | reverse complement strand
AAGGAAAACCGGCGTTGGGCCGAGAGGGCCTTTCCGGAAGCGCGGCGCGCGCCGCGCTCGGTTCAACCGCGCGCCTCTACCGGTCGCCTCCGCATCGGTTACGTGTCCCACGAGTTCGTCAAGCACGCCTCCCTGCTCCACCTGCTGCCGATGCTCGACAACCATGACCGCTCGCGCTTCGAGATCTTCGGCTACGCCCAGATGACGCGGGGCGACGCCTCGACTGACGAGGTCCGCCGCCGATGCGATCAGTGGCGCCCTATCGGGCACCTTCCTCTCCCCGCGCAGGCTGCGGCGATCGCCAGCGACGGCGTGGACGTGCTCGTCAATCTGACGGGCTATATCGCTTCTCAAAGGGCACTGTTCGCGCGCCGCATCGCCCCCGTCCAGGTAGCCTACATGAACCATGTCTCGACCACGGGATTGCCGACCATCGATGGTCGGATCACCGACCCGTGGCTGGAGCCCGTCGATGCGCCCTTCCTCGATCGGGAGGAACGGCTCTACCGTCTCCAGACGGGCTATCTGTGCTATGCGCCGCCCGAGGCGCCGCCCGTGGACGGTCTCCCGGCGGAGCGGCGGTCCTTAATCACCTTCGGTGTGTTCAACAACCTGGCAAAGGCGTCCGATGACGCGATCGCGGTCTGGGCGCGGGTGCTTCACCGCGTGCCACGTTCACGTATTCTCATGAAGGCGTATGGGCTGTCCGCGGCGTTCGCGCGCGACCGCATCCTCGCCGTCTTCCACCGGCACGGGATCCAGGCCGGGCGGATTGACCTGGTCGGCCGCGTCGACGGCGATTTCGCCAACCTCTCGACGATAGCCCAGGTCGACATTGCGCTGGATCCGTTCCCGTTCAACGGCGGCATGAGCACCGTCGAGACCTTGTGGATGGGTGTCCCTGTTGTTTCCCTGGCCGGCCCGAGCCTGGTGCATCGCATCGGCCTGACGTTCCTGACGCGGGCTGGATTTCCCGAGTGGGTTGCGCATTCGGAGAATGCCTATGTGGACGTCGCGGTGGCGCTCGCGGCGGACATCGATGGACTGGGCAGGATCCGGCGCGGGATGCGAGACCGGCTTCGCCAGTCGATCCTGTTCGATGCCGCCAGCCATGCGCGCGAGCTGGAGGGTGCGTATATCGCGATGTGGAACGAGCGTACCGGCCAGAACCGTTAGCGCGTCGGCCGCTGGGAGTGTTCCCGGCACCAGCGATGCCACATCCGGCGATAGGCGGTCTGGAGCGAGGCCGCGACGGCGTGGCCATCGAGCAGCGTGGAAGAGGACATGCGGCCGCGAAGGCCTTTCCGAAGGTCCGATCGCCGCTCGGTGCCTGCCGAGAGCGAGCATGCCTTGCTAACATAGTCTTCCTCCGTGCCGGCGACGAGATCGTCCAGGCCCAGACGAGCCAGGATAGCCGCCGACTGACGCGCCACCGGCCTCGATCCCTGGAGCGTGATCACAGGCACACCCATCCACAGCGCCTCTAAGGTCGTCAGGCAGCCGGAGAAGGGAAACGGGTCGAGCGCGATGTCGATGTCGCCGTACTCGGCAAGCATGAGGCCGTGAGGCGAACCGCCGCGAAGCGACAGCCGCTCACTTGGAATCCCATGATCCGAAAACCGTCTCGTGATCGAAGCGGCGACGCCCGGGTCCGCCAGGGACGGCCACTTGAGAAGAAGGCGCGACCCATCGACGGCGGCAAGCACCCGCGACCAGAGCGCGATGACTCCATCCGTTGCCTTGCCGAGATTGTTGAAGCTGCCGAAGGTGATCCGGCCCGTCGCGCGGCTGGGCGGACCCGCCGGCTCCGGCGAATAGGCAGGCGGCCGATAGGCGAAACGTCCGGCAGGAAGTGTCACGACCTCTTCGATGAACCGCTGTCGGCGGTCGCGAGGGACCTCCCACGCATCGGTGATCAGATAGTCGATGGCCTCCAGGCCGCACGTATCGAAATAGCCGAGCCAAGTCGCCTGCACCGGCGCCGGCCGGCGGGCGAATGCAAGCAGACGGTGATGGGCGGTGTGACCGGAGAGATCGACCAGGATGTCGATGCCGTCGGTACGGATGCGTTCCGCAAGCGCTTCGTCGTCGAGCGCGCGCGCGTCGACCCAGGCATCGCATGCGCCCCGCAACGAACCGGTGAGGTCGTCGGCCAGATCGCGTGTCGCGTAACAAGTGGTCACTGCCTGGCCGCGGTCAAAGGCTTCGATGACGGGAAGAAGGAGGTAGCCGACTGGATGGCGGCCGAGATCGGCCGAGACGTAGCCGACGGAGAGCCGCCGGTCGGGATCGGGCCGGTTGGCGAAGGCTTGCAGGCTCATCGGCAGCTGGGCGGCATGCCGGGTTCCCCAGCGGCGATGCGCGGCGGCGAGCTTGAGATCGTCGATGGACGGGTCGAACTGGAGCGCCTGCAGCAGGTTCGACTCGGTTGCGGCGGCTGACGGATCGGCCGCAAGCGCCCGCCGATAGGCAGTGAGTGCAACGGGCAGCAAAGCGGCGTCGCGATAGGCCGTCGCCAGATTGTTCCAGGCGATCGCGTGGACGGGTTCTTCGGCGATGGCCTGGCGGTAGCGTCCCACTGCGCTGGTCAGCCGGTTGGCGGCCTTCTCGATGTTGCCGAGATTGACCAAAGGGCCGGCCCAGCGGCGAGTCGCGAGCGAACGCTTCAACAAGATCGTGGCGACAGCAGGCTCGGCGGCATGGACCGCGAGGTCGAGAAGCGCATTGCCATCGGCGGACTCGAGGGAAAGCGCCTGGCGCAGCCGGATTGCCGCCATGTCCGCATCGCCCACCCGCAGGGCCTGGCGCGCTTCGGCGACGAGGACGCGCTGGCGGACGATCGGCGTCACGGTCGAGAGAGGGTCGAGGCTGTCGCTGCGCGCGAGCCAGCGTCGCGCCGCCTCCCCTCCCCTCGTCTGCAGCTCGATTTCGGCCATGCGGATGGCCGTCATCGGCCAAGCCGGCTCCACCGTGGCGGCGGCGCGGAGGGCAGCGACGGTCGCGCGAATGTCCCCGACCGACGCCCGCTCGATGGCGTGCGCGGTCAGCGCCTCGGCAGATGGCGGCGGGCCGGAAAGCATACGGCCGCCATCCTCCGATCGCGAGTGATCAGCCGGCCGCCTGCTTTATCAAATTCTGCTGGCTCGATATGCGATAGCTCTCCCGGAAGTCAGGTGCGGTGATCAGCAGCGGCGGGATACCGGCGCATTGCGTCACCAGGCCGATGAGCGCGCGGGCGAAGGGAAAGAGATCGCGAGGAGCGTCGACCAGCAGGAACCTCTCCCGGTCCTCAGCCGAAGTGTCCGGCAAGCGATAGGTGCCGGCATAGGACAGCTCGATGACTGCCACGGGGACGTCGCCGGCCTTGGCGGATGCGGTGATGGTGATGAAGGACTCGAAGATGTGCGCCTCGATCTGCCGAAAGCTGACCTGCACATCAACGACGGGAACGGCGTCCTGCGGCGTCATCAGCGAGTATGGCGCGTTCGGGTGCTCGAACGAGAGGTCACGCACGTAGTGCGCGATCAGTTCCACGGTCCCGGGAGCAGGGTTGCCAGTCATTCAGATCTCCTATTGCGGCGCGCCGCCGGGGTACCATAGAACCCCTGCCGGAGCCAGTGATGTGGAGCCGCAGGTTGCCGAGGTTCGGCGGCTGCTGTAAGGGGGCGTTTTTCGGGCATTCGCGATGGTTTCGTGGAAGCCGCACGCGGTAGGTGGATGATGACGGGCAATACGGAAGTGGACCGGTTCCTGGAGCAGCTCAACCGCGCCCGAGCCGACGGCCGGGCCAAGGTGGAGATCGATTTCAATCGCGTGACCCACCCGAGTTGCCCCCTGCCCTACGAGGCGCTCAAGGGACGCATCGCTTATCTCTATATAGGCATGGCCGCCGTCCTCGCCGTTGCCGTGCGCTGGGGTTTCGGCGCCGGGTGGATCACGGTCCTGGAGATCGTCGGCGTTGCCAGCATCCTCTACTGGATCATCGGCAAGAGGTTTCTCGAGCGCCAGGCGATGGGCAAGATTCTCGGCCAGCTGACCACCGATGGCGAGGCCTGGGAGAAGGTCTGGCGCTTCGGCGGCATCACCGTCCGGATTTCGAGGGACGGCGACGAAGAGACCTGGGTGGCGCCGAAGGATAGCTGGAAGAGTGCCCACGACCGTCTAAACGGTTAATTGCCGGCAGGGTCCTCGTCGTCGGGAGTTTCGCTGTCGCGCGCATTCGACGCGTCCCGGCTGGCCTTCAGGCGTGCCATCGCCGCCTGCGCCCTTTCAATGGCGGAGTCCGCGTCTGCGAGCAGCGGACTGAGATCCCGGGAAGGATTTAGAACAGCGATCCGCCGAGTCTCGGCTTGCCGTTCGCTTCGGCGAGGCGTCGAGATGACGAGGTCGCTCGGCACGAAGGTCTTCCAGCTCTTGCGTCCGGTGATCTCGACCACGATGCCGAGGTCCGCCAGTTCCTCCAGCATCACTGACGCGCCTCGGATGCTGAGGCCGAGGCGCCGGGAGATCGAGGCCGGGGTCGTTACGAGGGTCGACGCCACCTCCTGGATGAGAACTTCCATCCGCGAGTTGCGGCGGCGATGCCCCAGGCGTTGTCGCCACTCGGCAACCGCGAGCGCCAGGGCCCCCAGATCACGCCGCGCACCGTCGGCGGCATCGGTCAG
>CAXNIC010000396.1:0-4709 GCA_964201945.1 Alphaproteobacteria bacterium | reverse complement strand
AGATCGTCTACACGCTCTACAACCTGTTCGCTCAGCGGGGCTTCGGCACGCTGCGCTTCAACTTCCGCGGCGTCGGGCGGAGCCAGGGCACCTTCGACCGGGGCGAGGGCGAGCTTTCGGACGCGGCCGCCGCGCTCGACTGGCTGCAGACCTACAATCCGGACGCGCCGGCCTGCTGGATCGCGGGATTCTCCTTCGGCGCCTGGATCGGCATGCAGCTCCTGATGCGTCGCCCGGAGATCTCGGGCTTCATCTCGATCGCGCCGCCGGCGAACCTGTTCGACTTCTCGTTCCTGGCGCCCTGTCCGTCCTCGGGCCTCATTGTGCACGGCACCGTCGACGAGGTGGTGCCGTCGGAGTCGGTGCAGAAGCTGGTCGACAAGCTCTCGCATCAGCGCGACATCACGGTGAAGTACAAGTCGATCCCCGGCGCCAACCATTTCTTCACCAACAAGATCGAGCAGATGGGCAATTCCGTCGGCGCCTATCTCGACGAGGTACTGAAGGCGCCGGCCAAGGCCAAGGCGGCGGGCTGATCCGATGTCGGCGCGGGATTTCCTCGAAACCATCCGTGAGCGCGGCTGCCTGCACCAGTGCTCGGACGAGGCTGCGTTCAAGGCGCTGACGGCGGAGTCGGTGGTCACCGGCTACATCGGCTTCGACATGACCGCCGACTCCCTCCATGTCGGCAATCTCGTCCAGATCATGATGCTGCGCCGGCTCCAGCAGGCCGGCCACCGCCCGATCGTGCTGATCGGCGGCGGCACCACCAAGGTCGGCGACCCGTCCGGCAGGGACGAGGTCCGGAAGCTGCTGACCGACGACGACATCGCGCGCAACATGGCGTCGATCAAGGCGACCTTCGGCAAGTTCCTGAAATTCGGCGACGGTGCGTCGGATGCGCTGATGGCCAACAACGACGACTGGCTGGCCAAGCTCAACTACATCGAGTTCCTGCGCGACTACGGCCGGCACTTCTCGGTCAATCGCATGCTGAGCATGGATTCGGTCAAGCTGCGCCTCGATCGCGACCAGCCGCTCAGCTTCCTCGAATTCAACTACATGGTCCTGCAGTCCTACGACTTCGTCGAGCTGGCGCGCCGCTATGGCTGCCGGCTGCAGATGGGCGGATCGGACCAGTGGGGCAACATCGTCGGCGGCGTCGATCTCGGCCGCCGCGTCGGCACGCCCGAGCTCTTCGCCGTGACCACGCCGCTGGTGACGACCTCGTCGGGCGCCAAGATGGGCAAGACCGCGTCGGGCGCCGTCTGGCTGAACGAGGACCGGCTCTCCTCCTACGACTACTACCAGTTCTGGCGGAACACCGAGGACGCCGATGTCGGCCGCTTCCTCCGCACCTTCACCGACCTGTCCATCGCCGAGATCGTGAAGCTGGAAGCCTTGCAGGGCTCGGAGATCAACGAGGCGAAGAAGGTGCTGGCCTTCGAGGCGACCCGCATGTGCCGGGGCGAGGCGGCGGCGAAGGATGCCGCCGAGACGGCGCGGAAGACGTTCGAAGAGGGCGAGGCCGGCGGCGTGCTGCCGACCGTCGCCGTCGCGCGCTCGCAACTCGAGGCCGGCGTTCCCATATGGGAGGCATTGAAGCTCGCCGGCTTCGCCGCTTCCAACGGCGAGGCCAAGCGCCTGGTGCGCGGCGGCGGTGCTCGCATCAACGACGAAGCCTGCAACGACGAGAACCGCCAGATCACCCAGGCGGACCTGAATGCCGACGGCGTGGTCAAGCTCTCCGCCGGCCGCAAGCGACATGCCGTGGTGAAGGTGGCCTGACGGCCGCCCGCCTCTGCCTTAACGATCCGGAGCGACTTCGTCCGCCCGGAAATCTCGCCATTCCTGAAAGTGACCGACATGTCCGACAGCAAGACCAAGGGCGGGGCGTCCGAGGGCGACCGCATCAACCCGAAAGAGGAATTCGAGCTCGCCGGCTGGGCCAAGCGCCTGGGCACGACCCCGTCAATCCTGAAGAAGACGGTGAAGAAGGTCGGGACGCTGGTCTCCGACGTGAAGAAGGAACTCGCGGCGCCGAGCCCTTGAGCCGCGCGTCAGCCGCCTCCGATTGAACCGGAAGGCCGATATCCCGTTCTACTTGTCACACAGGAAAGAACGAGGTTCGACATGCCCGACAGCAAGAGCCAAGCCGGCAAGGCCGATCGCGACCGCATCAATGTGAACGAGGACTACGAGCTTCGCGACTGGTCGACGAAGTTCGGCGTGAGCCATGACGTGCTCAAGGCGGCCGTCGCCAAGGTCGGCCCGATGGCGGCCGATGTGAAAGCCGAGCTCGGAAAATAGCCGACCGCAACGACACCGGCATCGAGCGCGCGTTCAGAGCGTGACCGTGCCTTCGATGCAGGTGACGGTCTCGCCGCCGACCCAGACGTCGTCGCCGATCTTCTCGACATGGACGCGGCCGGCGCGGCCGAGCGCGGTGCCCTGGCTGGCGACGTAGCGTTGGGGGGCGAGGCCGGCGGCGATCATCCATTGGGCGACGCCGGCGTTCAGGCTGCCGGTGACCGGATCTTCCTTCACGCCTTCGCCCGGAACGAAGGCGCGGATCTCGAGCTGGGCCTCGCTGCCATCGCCCGGCTGCCACGGCCCGACGACGCCGATGCGGAGATCACCCATCGCGGCGAAGTCCGGCTTCAGCGCCAGCACGTCCTTGCGTGAGGCCAGCAGCACCGCGACGAAGCCCGGGCCGTTATCCACCCAGTTGGAGGCCTTGATCGCTGCCGGCGCGACGCCGAGGCAGCGGGCGATCTGCGCCAGCACGTCGGCTTCGACGGTGCCGCTGCGCTTGAGCGGCGGTGCTGCAAAGGCAAGGCGCTTCCCGTCGCGGCGAAGGCGGACGAGGCCGGCGCCGCACTCCTGCACGACTTCCTCACCCTTCGGCTGGCCGCCGGCTTGGAGCCAGACATGGCAGGTCCCCAGCGTCGGGTGCCCGGCGAAGGGCAGCTCGCGGGCGACGGTGAAGATGCGCACCCGATAGTCGGCGCCCGCCTTCGTCGGCTTCAGCAGGAAGGTGGTCTCGCTGAGATTGGTCCAGTTGGCGAAAGCCGCCATCTGCTCGGAGGTGAAGTCGTCGGCGCCGATGACGACGCCGAGCGGATTGCCCTTCAGCGCGGTCTGGGTGAAGACGTCGACCTGGCAATAGGCGAAGCGGGTCATCAGGCGGTCCCCAGGCGTTTGCCGGTCTCGGCGTCGAACAGGTGCCAGGCGCCTTGCGGCACGTGGAACGTCATGCGGTCGCCGGCCTTCGGCACCTGGCTTCCCGGCAGGCGCACGATCAGGCCGTTGCCGTCGGAGAGGCGGCCATGGACCAGGGTGTCGGCGCCGAGCAGTTCGACCAGCTCGACCAGGATGTCGAGGTCGCCGCCCGGCACCAGATGCTCGGGCCGGATGCCGATGGTGACGGCGCGGCCGGGATCGAGCTTCGCCTTCGGCGTGATCGGGGCGCCGTCGAGCTTCAGCGATCCGTCCGGCTCGACCCGGGACGTGAGGAAGTTCATCGACGGCGAGCCGATGAAGCCCGCGACATACAGGGTCGCCGGCTCGGCATAGACGTCGATCGGCGTGCCGATATGCTCCGCCACACCCTTGTTCATCACGATCAGCCGGTCGGCCATGGTCATGGCCTCGACCTGGTCGTGGGTCACGTAGATCGAGGTGACGGCGAGGGAGCGCTGCAGCTTCTTGATCTCGACCCGCATCTGCACGCGGAGCTTGGCATCGAGGTTGGAGAGCGGCTCGTCGAACAGGAAGGCCTTCGGCTCGCGCACGATGGCACGGCCCATGGCGACGCGCTGACGCTGGCCACCGGAGAGCTGCCGCGGCTGGCGCTCAAGGAAAGGCCCGAGCTCGAGCGTGGCGGCGGCCTTCTGCACCCGGGTCTCGATCTCGGCCTTCGACATGCCGCGGATGCGCAGCCCGTAGGCCATGTTGTCGTAGACCGACATGTGCGGGTAGAGCGCGTAGTTCTGGAACACCATCGCGATGTCGCGGTCCTTGGGCTCCAGATCGTTGACGACGCGGTCGCCGATGGTGATCTCGCCGCCGGTGATCTTCTCCAGGCCCGCGACCATGCGGAGCAGGGTCGACTTCCCGCAGCCGGACGGGCCGACGATCACCACGAACTCGCCGTCGGCGATGGCGCAGCTGACCCCGTGGATCACCTGGTTGTTGCCGTAGCTCTTGCGCACGTCCTTGAGCGTAACCTCGGCCATACCTTACTTCTCCGCCTCGACGAGTCCGCGCACGAACAGGCGCTGCATGAACATCACCACCAGCACCGGCGGCAGCATGGCGAGCATCGCCATCGCCATGATCAGGTTCCAGCTCGGCGTGGCGTCGACGGCGGTCGCCTGGCGCGCCACCGTCATCACCGCGGTGTAGAAGCCCTCGCTGTTGGTGACCAGCAGCGGCCAGAGGTACTGGTTCCAGCCGTAGATGAACTGGATCACGAACAATGCTGCGATCGTGGTCCGGCTCATCGGCAGCAGGATGTCGAAGAAGAAGCGCATCGGGCCGGCGCCGTCGACGCGGGCGGCCTCGGCGAGCTCGTCCGGCACGCTCAAGAAGAACTGGCGGAACAGGAAGGTCGCGGTCGCGGAGGCGATCAGCGGGATGATCAGTCCGGAATAGGTGTCGATCATGCCGAGCCCGGCGACGACGCCGTATGTGGGCACGATGCGCAC
>CAXNIC010000395.1:0-4722 GCA_964201945.1 Alphaproteobacteria bacterium | reverse complement strand
CGCTGGCTCCAAGCGATGACGGTGCCGTCGGCAGCGAAGGCGGCAATGCCGATCTTTACGACATCGAGGGTTCCACGAAGCAGCCTCGCGGATTGAAGCAGGTCGCGCTCACGCTCCATCTGAGCTGAGATATCGACGGCGACGAGAACGCTGCCGCCGTCCGGCGTCGTCCTCCTGCGGACAGTGACGGTGCGGCCATCGGACAGCACAGCCTCGAACTCGACCTGATCGTCGGAACCACGCTGAGACTGCTGTTCAGCGGCTTCGACCAGGCGCGGCGAACGATGTTCCGACAGGCGCTGCATTAGGTCTCCGAACCGCAGGTTCGGCTCAGGCCCGCGCCTGGCGTCAGGCCCGTAGTCGGCGTGATAGGCGGCGTTGCCACGGACGAGATCGCCCGAGGAGTCGAAGAGAGCGACCTGGGCAGGCATCGTCTCGAACGCCGTGTTCAGCCGGTCCTCCGCACGGCGAGTGTCGTCCTGGAAACGACGGAGAGCGCCGACGACCAGACCGATGGCAATGACGATCGCCAAGCCCTGGGTCGCAAGGAAATACCAGGGGACCAGCCACGGGTTCGACAGCGTCAGCGGATAAGCGAACTCCACAAGGCCCCAGACGGCGAAGGGCGGCGCCGCCAGGTTCAGGTTGAGGCGCGGCCGGCGGCGGTGCTCGCGGAACAACGCGATAGCCGTGGCCGACAGTGCCGCACCGGCAAGTAGGTGGAGCGGCACCGACAGCAGCACCAGATCGAACCTGACGAAGACGAAGATCCCTGCCCAAGCCACAACCACCGCAATACCGGCGGCCAGCACAAACCGTCGCGGATTGAATCCAACCAGGCTGCCGACACCGACCAGGAGCAGGATGGCCGCCGACGCCTGCAGCGCCTCGGCGCCGAACAGCGCAGGTGGCAGACCGATCCAGGGTTGCAGGCTACGCCAGACGAAACGGAAGGTCCCGAGCGCGAAGGCAAGCGACCACCAGCCGAAGGCGACCGGTGCGTCGGGCATCCGGCGAAGGTACGCCATGACATAGCAGAGGATGGCGCAGCTCAGGCCAGACCCGAGCAAGGCAGTGGTCAGCGAAAGGCTGGGCAATGTGGCCTCGCTAATTCAACATAAATACAAACTATGCCGGGCGAATCGGAATGGAAACAGCAGATCGGGTTGAATAATCCCCATCTCGACCTCAACCGGAGGGCCCGGAACCCGCGGTTTCGCCGTCCCGGCCGCTTGGTGGCGGCGGCGAACGCCGGGCCTTAGTCTTGAGCCTCAACCCTTCCGCCGCCACCCGTCTACCCCTCATACGAAAATGCCTTTTGGAGGAGCCCCATGGCCGAGCAGCAATCCCATCTGTGGACCGAGGTCGACTACGACGCCGACGGCAAGCAGATCTCCTACATCCACCTGCCGCATTCGGTGACGCGCTCGGCCTACGGCACGCTCGCCATCCCGCTCACCGTCATCAAGAACGGCAAAGGCCCGACCGCGCTCCTGATGGCCGGCAACCACGGCGACGAGTACGAGGGCCAGGTCACGCTCTGCAAGCTGATCCGCGAGATCGATCCGGAAGACATCAAGGGCCGGCTGATCATCATGCCGGCGGCCAACATGCCGGCCGCGATGGCCGGCGCCCGGGTGTCGCCGATCGATGACGGCAACCTGAACCGCGCCTTCCCCGGCAGCCCGAACATGAGCGTCACCTACCAGATCGCGCATTACCTCGACACCGTGGTGGTGCCGAAATGCGAGGTCTGGTTCGACCTGCATTCGGGCGGCGGCTCGCTCGACTACGTGCCCTTCGCCTCGATCTCGACCTCGAACGATCCCAAGCTCGACAAGCGCTCGATGGACATCCTGAAGGCCTTCGGCGCGCCGGTCTCGATGGTATGGAGCTTCCTTCCGGACTCGCGCCTCGCGCATTCGTCGGCGCACAAGAACAAGGTGGTCTATCTCGGCGGCGAGTTCGGCGGCACCGCCAACGTCAACCCCGACGGCGTCAAGCTCACCTATGACGGCGTCGTGCGCTCGCTGATCCACATGGGGATCCTCAAGAACACCAAGAAGTTCAAGGTCGGCCCGCCGGCGGCGAAGATCCGCTGGTGCGAGCTCTTGGGCCAGAGCTACTACGTCTATGCGCCGGAGGCGGGCCTCTACGAGCCCAAGGCCAGGCTCGGCGACATGGTGAAGAAGGGCCAGCTCGCCGGCGTCGTCCACTTCGTCGACAACCCCGGCCGCGAGCCGGTGCCGGCCTACTTCAAGGACTCAGGCCTGCTGATCTGCAAGCGCCACTACGGCCGCACCGAACGCGGCGACTGCGTCGCGCATCTGGCAACCGACTGCAAGGCGCCGGCGTAACGGATCAAGCCCCCCTCTCCCGCGCTGAGCGCGGGAGAGGGGTTCCGACTACTTCCGCAAAATCGGAGTCTCGTAGAGGCTCTTGCCCCCGACCTTGATCGAGACGTCGATCAGGTAGGGTTTCAGCGCCTCGACGTCGATCTCCATGCCGAGGCCGGGCGCGTCGGGGGCGCGGATCAGGCCGTTCTTGTCGCGGCCGATGGTGTTCTTGGTGATGGCCTTGGCCACCGCCTTGAGCTCGACCGGGTATTCGGAGATGTCGTGCTCCTTCATGCCCGCATAGGGCTGCAGCGAGGCCGAGAGCTGCAGGTGCGAGGTGAAGGTGTGGTTGACGAAGGTCACTCCCTTCTTCTTCGCATAGTCGGCCGCCTGCTTCGCCGGCGTGATGCCGCCGATGCGGCCGGCGTCGATCTGGATGAAGCTCAAGCCCGCCAGATCCATCATCTGCTTCGCCATCAGGAAGGTGTAGGCGCCCTCGCCGCCGGCCAGCTTCACCTTCGGCGTCTTCTTCGACAGCGCCTTGAACTCGCCGAGCGCGTCGCGGTCCAGCGGCTCCTCATACCAGGTGGCCTTGGCCTGCTTGAGAGCCGGCAGGCGCTTGGCCGCCCGCTCGACGTCATCGCCGAAGACGCAGCCGGCATCGACGAGAAGGATGCCGTCCTTGCCGAGGCCCTCGCGCGCCGCCATCAGGTGGTCGGCGTCGTCCTTCGGCGTGGTCATGCCGAAATTGCTCCAGCCGAACTTGCTGGCCCAGTAGCCGTCGGCCACCACGGCCTTCGCTTTGTTCAGCGTCTCCTGCGGAGTGAGGCCGAAAAGCTGCGAGGCATAGGGCGTCTTCGGCCAGTTCTTCTTGTAGCCCAGGATCTTCCACACCGGCTCCTGGCGCATGTGGCCGAGCAGGTCCCAGAGCGCCTCGTCGATGCCCGACAGCGTGTGGTCGGTCTGCAGGATGTCGAGCGAGCGCCGCTTCACCATGTCGTTGATGCGGCGGATGTCCTCGGGCGTATCGAGCTTCTGGCCCAGGACCGAGGTGAAGATCGGATGGCAGAAGCCATGCGACATCGGCGCGATCCAGCTCGCGATCGAGGGCAGCGGCGACGCCTCGGCCTCGCCCCAGCCGACCTTGTCGCCGGATTGCACGCGGACCAGCAGCGCGTCCTGGCTGCCGTCGCTGATGTCCTCCACCACCGGCATGGAGACGTAGAACAGATCGACGGCTTCGATCTTCGACATGGTTACCCCACTACTCTTTCAAAGACTAAGGATGCAGGTCGGGACGCGGCGCCAGGCTGTCGCCCGCCGCGTCGTCGCCACCGGGATATCCCGCGGCATAGGTCGGCTTGGCGACGGGATAGACGGCGCTCTTCAGGTCGCGGCCCGCAACGGCGATGCCGTTGGGCTCGGAATAGGGGCCGCGATCGTAATGCGGCGTCACCACCGCGATCGTGTGCCCCTTCTTCTCCAGTGCCGCCTTCGTGGCATTGCCGAAGCGGCCGTCGAGCATCACGTCATCGGTCTCGGTATGCAGGCGCGGCGACTGCAGCGCGTCCTGCAGCGACATGCCGTGCTCGACGTGATTGACCACGGCCTGGACGATCGCCGACCAGATGCGCCGCCCACCCGACGCACCGAGTGCCGCCTTCAGCTTGCCGCGACTGGTCAGGATCATCGGACTCATGTTGTTGCAGCCGAAGGCGCCGCCGCGGACCGAGTTGATCGTTCCCGGCACCTGGCAGAACCAGCTCATGGCGTTGTTCATCATGACGCCGACGCCGGGCGTGACCACGCCGGAATAGCCGACATTGGTCTGGGTCAGCGCCACTGCGTTGCGCTTGGAATCGACGACGGTGATGTGCGTGGTGCCGGCGTCCTTGCCGCCGCGCGCCGGCCCGGGGAAGTCCTTCGGGCGCTGGCGGCCCGAGACCGCCCAGGGATCTCCCGGCTCGGGTGCGGCGACCTTGCGGCGCGAGATCATCTCGGCGCGCGTCGCCGCGTAGTCCTTGTCGACCAGCATGTCGAGCGGCGCGTCCGGATGGTCGCCCATGTAGGTGAAGCGGTCGGCGCCGGCCATGCGGATGGCTTCGGCGACGAGGTGCAGCGACTCCGGCTTGCCCCAACCGATCTTTTTCAGGTCGAAGTGATCCAGGATGTGAAGGGCCTCCATGACCGTGGGACCGGCGGTCAGATACGGCATGCCGATGAGGTCGACGTTGCGATAGCGGCCGCGGATCGGCTCAAGGATCTGCGCCTTGTAGGCGGCGAGGTCGGCAGCGCGCAGCGTGCCGCCGTTCTTGGCATTGTCCTCCGAGAGCCTTTCGGCGACCTCGCCCTTGTAGAAGCCGTTCGGGCCGTGCTTGGCGATCAG
>CAXNIC010000394.1:0-4740 GCA_964201945.1 Alphaproteobacteria bacterium | reverse complement strand
GCTTGAAAGCGTCGCGCCCGCTGAGCAGGCGCCCCAGTGGCCGCCGATGCTGTGCGGCCCGTGACCCATGCTGCGCAGGCCGTTCGGCCCGAGCGCCATATTGATGCGGGCACCGACCTCGTATCCCGTGACCAATGCGTTGAGCAGGTTCATCCCGCTGCGCCGGTTGACCTCGGCGAACGCCAGCGCGGCTGGGACGACCGCGCAACCCGGATGGGTGGTCGAGTCGGCGTGGGAATCGTCCGTCTCGTCGGCGTGCCCGAGCATCCCGTTCGCGAAGGCCGCGGTCACGCACGGCACGAGATACGACGTGCCGACAATGGAGGCGCTCCCGAGCCCCGCCTGCTTGCTTGCAAACTCGATCGCGGTTTTCCCAGGCGGTAGGTTCGTCCCCGAGATCATGGACGCGAGCGTATCGAGAAGGTGCACCTTCCCCTTCAGCGCGACGGCCTCGGTCAGCACTCGATCGGCGCCGGCCGCGACGAAGGCGGTCAAGTCGCGCATATGACGACTGACCTCGTCGCTCGCTGCTCCGTTGGGCTTCATTCCGCAATCTCCGGCTCTTGCCTGCTTGGGTGCTGGATTGCACGGCACGGATCGAAGCGACGTTCGACGGCGCCGAAATCGACGGCAGCGCAGCAGCCGCCAGACGGATCATCGAGCCCGACCGGCCTCGGACGCAATTGAAATGATGTGCCATCCTGAATTGAAAAGCGGGAGCGCCGGCCTCAAACAGGAGTGCTCAATGACCGAGGGAAGTCGAGGGCAACGAGCCTAATTTCTCCGTCGCGCTAACCGGCCGTTTATCACCTTCGCGCCGTCTTCTGCTCAAGATCCGTCGACAGGTCGATGGGCAGATCGACGTAGGATCGGGCGCCGCGGACGAGCGTGAGCAGGGGCGGACGCCCATGCGGCACCTGCCCGTAATGCTCGGCATCGCTGCCCGACAAGGAAATGCGGATGCGGCTGCCGGCAGAGAATGTCCAGGAGGTTGGCAGCAATGCGAACTCGATCCGCGCGGGAACGTTCGGCTGCAGGGGACGCGCATCGGTCCGCTTCAGGCTGTGATAGGGCCACGTGCAGCGATACGTCGAGGGCGGTTCGGAATGCGCGCGATGCAGCGCGCGAAGCATGCCTTCGGTGACGTAGCGGTGGGCGCCATCGGCTTCGATTTCCGTCACATAGACGAACAGGGAAGCGTCGGGCTCGCTCGAGATCAGATCCATCGAGACCACGATGTGTCCCGTCACCGTCAGCGGCTCGTCCAACGCCTCCGAGGTGTAGTTGAGAAAGGCATCCTGCCGTTCACGCCAGTCCGGGTAGCAGTTTGTCGCATCGATCAGCGCCGCGGTCCGTTCATAGCGAGACTGCCGGCCTGTCCCGACCATGAAGTCTACTTGGTAGGCATCGGTCCCGGTTGCGCCCTCATCGCCTTCAAGCAACCGATTGTCTGAACCGAAGCCGTAGCGTCTCGTTCCCGCGTGGGGCGGCCAGCTTTTCGCGCTTCGCCACTGCTCGTCATGCATCGAGAAGTAGTGAATAGGCGCTTCCTCGGCATACGAATTTTCGATCTTTTTTAGGTAGTGGTCGAAGAACCGCAAAACCTCACCCAAAAAGGGAAACTCCGGTACGACCGCGCCGCGCCAGGGCGATATGTTGACGCGCGCGCCATGATCCCAGGGGCCGAGGAGGAGATGGACCGGGCGTGACCCAGCATGCGTCAGATAGCGGCTGATGGAGCCGTTCGAGTAGCCCGCTCCATCCATCCATCCCGACACACAAAGCACGGCTGCGCCAGGAGTGGCGCTCTCGGCGAAGTAGTACGGCCCCATGAGGGCGGGCGTGAACTCGGGATTGTAGGGCAGCGCGCTGTCCTTGAAGCGGAATTCGGTGATGAAGTCGGCCATCCGAAAGTTGCTGCCGTGCTCGTGGATCGCGGCGCGGCACAGGCTGCCATCGGCGTCCGCATCGACCGGTTGCGGCCCGGCGAGATTGGGATCGCGGAAATAGGAAAATCGACGGACGTCTTCGCGAACGTCGCGATCGAGTGCGTTCATCAACTGGCCTTCCTCACCGGCGATACGGTTCAGAAGGAGAAGACCGCCCGGATAGCAGTTCTCCGAGTAGGTATCGAAGACAGCAAAGAGCGGTGCCACGGCCTTAATCGCCGGATGACCCGTACTGAGCATGAAATCGCTGGCCGCACCCAAATACGATATTCCCGTGGAGCCGACATCGCCGTTTGACCAATCCTCGGCCACGATCCAGTCGACGACGGATCTGTAGTCGTCCCGCTCCCGCGGCGAACGGAAACTGTCGCGTCGGCCGAAGCTAGCGCCCGTGCCGCGGACGTCGACGACTACGAGCGCGTAGCCGCGGGGCACGAACATATCTCTGTAGCGCCAAGTATTGGGGCTACGCTCCGTCGCTGTCGTCTCGTCGACGACTGCGAATCTGCGATAATAGGGCGTGAATACCGCTATCGTCGGGAATTGAGACGACTTGGTGTTAGCGTGGGGCGACTGCGGCAGATAGACATCCGCGGCGAGCCGACAGCCATCGTCCATCTCGATGTAAGCCGACAGAGGCCGGTCGGGTACAACGTATTCGGCGGCTCTCCCGCGCAAGTAGTCCGATGGCCGGATCCGCCACGCGGAGGAGTCCTTATCCTTGTCCGACATCGAGCGCCTACCTCGGGAGAGGGTGGCCGGATTGATGCTCGGGGCATCGTTGCGGCTGTTTCTGAGGGGTTTCAGGGTGCACGAACGGCCATTGGCGGGCAACCCCCGACGGCCAGTCTGTTTGTTCGTTGTCGTACATGAACCCGCTGAAGAACAACGCCCCCTGCTGAACCTCGACGAAGAAGCCACGACCAGGTTCGCTGGGATTCCACCACCAGCCCGTTTCGATTGCCGTCAGGCGATCGGTGGCCGTGCCAAAGTACAGTCGCGGATATGTGTAAACCCCACGCGCAGATCGCGCAGACGAGCTTACTCCCCCGGGAATGGCGAGCGATTGTGCAAGTGATGCTGTCGACATTTCAGTCGAGGGTGGATCGATGAGCCGCTTCTTTCACGTTGAACAGATCACCGAACTTTCCGAACCAGAGCATGTCCAGCCATACCTGGCGAAGCCCGACCTCCACTGGAAGAAGGGCTACTCAGCATATGAACTGGCTAGCAACTGGATTCGAGCGGATGACATCCCGCCGACCGTCAGGAAAGTGTTGGATACATGCCCCGCATATCAGCAGGCCACGCTGATTGAAGGTCTCTTTGAGCGTGAGACTGAACTACGGACGCCCGGCCGTCCGAGCCAGACCGACCTACTGGTCTTGGCGTGGCTTAAGAATGGGCTTGGAATTATTGGCGTCGAAGGAAAGGTCAACGAGCCCTTCGGAGAGATTGTTAGTAAGTGGAATACCAGCCCCGGCACAGCGGCACGCCTTGAGCATCTCTGTGGCGTCCTTGGCCTCCCGCTCGCCGATTCCACCCCTGCGCGCTATCAGCAGCGCGACGTTCTACAAATGGAAGGCGAAGTTCGGCGGGCTTAAGGTGTCGGAGGCCCGGCGGCTGAATGTGCTCGAGGACGAGAACGCCAAGCTGAAGAAGCTGCATCGCCGAGGCGATGCTGGACAACGCCATGCTGAAAGACATCGCCTCAATAAAATGGTGACGCTCGCCGCCAGGCAAGAGGCCGTGGCGCATCTTCGGACCAGCTTCGAGGTGAGCCAGCGACGGGCGTGCCGGGTGATCGGGGTCGGGCGGGCGTCGGTGCGCTATCGGCATCGTCGTCCGGACGACCGAGATCAGCGTGAGCGACTTCGGTCGCTGGCATGCGAGCGGCGGCGGTTCGGCTATCGGCGTCTCCAGGTGATGCTGCGCCGGTCCGGAGTTCACATGAACCACAAGAAGCTGCGGCGGCTCTATGCCGAGGAGCGCCTCCAGGTGCGCCGGCGCGGCGGGCGCAAGCGGGCCTTGGGCACGCGTGCGCCCATGCCGCTGCCGCAGGGAGCCAACCAGCGTTGGTCACTCGATTTCGTCAGCGATGCCTTCAGCAACGGTCGGCGCTTTCGTATCCTGGCCGTGGTCGACGACTTCACCCGCGAATGCGTCGCCCTGGTCGCCGACACCTCCCTGTCCGGTGCCCGCGTCACCCGCGAGATGGACACCACGATCGCCACCCGCGGCCGGCCATTGATGTGCGTTTCCGACAATGGCACCGAGCTGACCAGCATGGCGATCCTCAGATGGTCCCAGGAACGGCGGATTGAGTGGCACTACATCGCCCCCGGCAAGCCGCAGCACAACGCCTTCGCCGAGTCCTTCATCGGAAGGCTGCGCGACGAATGCCTCAACGAGACGCTGTTCTCCTCGCTCGACCATGCCCGGGCGGTCCTGGCGGCTTGGCGCACCGACTAAAATACCGTCAGGCCGCATAGCAGGCTCGGCAACATAACGCCCGCCGCTTAAGCCGACTCAGCGTCCCCACGATGCAACGGGGCGGGACGCCTGAGCAACCGGAGGGCTCCGCGCCCCGCCCCGTTGCACCACCGAGCCAGACAGGCTCAAATCACGAACGGACTCTACCCATAACCGGATAAGAGTTGGGGCTCAGGTCAACCAGCGTACGGTCTCTGGCTGCCACAGCATCAGCCGAGTATTCCGCGCTGGGGCACCAGTGCCGGGCAGGAGACCGGAGCTTGGGTTCGAGGCTGAAAGAGTGGCGGAGAGAGAGGGA
>CAXNIC010000393.1:0-4746 GCA_964201945.1 Alphaproteobacteria bacterium | reverse complement strand
GACGAGGCGAAGCTGATGCTGGGCCGCACGCCCGGCAACATCTCCGCCATCCGCCCCTTGCGGGACGGCGTCATCGCCGACTTCGAGGTGGCGGAGGAGATGATCAAGCACTTCATCCGCAAGGTTCACAACCGGCGCTCCTTCGCCAGCCCGCAGATCATCGTCTGCGTGCCCTCGGGCTCGACCGCGGTCGAGCGCCGCGCCATCCAGGAGTCGGCCGAGTCCGCCGGCGCTCGGCGGGTCTTCCTGATCGAGGAGCCGATGGCGGCCGCGATCGGCGCAGGCCTGCCGGTGACCGAGCCGACGGGGTCGATGGTGGTCGACATCGGCGGCGGCACCACCGAGGTCGCCGTGCTCTCGCTGGGCGGCATCGTCTATTCGCGGTCCGTCCGCGTCGGCGGCGACAAGATGGACGAGGCGATCATCGCCTACATCCGCCGCAACCATAACCTTCTGGTCGGCGAGGGCTCGTCCGAGCGCATCAAGAAGGAGATCGGCTCCGCCTGTCCGCCCGAGGACGGCGAAGGCCGCACCATGCACATCAAGGGCCGCGACCTGATGAACGGCGTGCCCAAGGAACTGGTGATCTCCGAACGCCAGATCGCCGAGAGCCTGGCCGAGCCGATCAGCGCCATCATCGAGGCGGTGAAGGTCGCCCTCGAGCACACCGCGCCCGAGCTCGCCGCCGACATCGTCGACAAGGGCATCGTGCTTACCGGCGGCGGGGCCTTGCTCGGCAATCTCGATCTGGTGCTCCGGCATGCGACCGGCTTGCCGGTCTCGATCGCCGATGATCCGCTGTCATGCGTCGCGCTCGGCACCGGGCGCTGCCTCGAGGAGATGGGTACGCTGAGGAGCGTGCTCATTCCCTCTTACTAGGGTCGTAGGGAGGAGAAGGGGGGATGCGCGAGCCGGGATATCGCATGGCCAAGCGGCTGGCGCTCCCTCTTCGCGGGTTCGCCCATCGCTTCGTCTACCCGCTGCTGGTCCTCGGCGCCTTCGCGTTGATGATCCTCGGCAAGGCCGACCTGCTTCTGATCGAGCGCATGCGCGCGACCATGGCGGATGCGCTGGCGCCGATCCTCTCGTTCATGTCCGAGCCGGCGGCGCGCGTCGCCGACGTGATCGAGACCGGACGCGAGCTGATCCGCCTTCGGGATGAGAACGCCCAGCTTAGGCGGGAGAACGAACGGCTCCGCCAGTGGCAGGTCGTCGCCAACAAGCTCGAGCAGGAGAACGTCCAGCTCCGCGACCTTGCCCGCGTGATCGCGGAGCCGCCGGCCTCCATGGTCTCGGCCCGCGTCGTCGCCGATGCCGGCGGCATCTTCGTCCACTCGGTCCTGATCGGCGCCGGAGCGAAGGCCGGCATCGGCAAGGGCAACGCGGTGATGACGTCCGAAGGCTTGGCCGGCCGTGTCGCCACGCTCGGCGACCGTTCGGCGCGCGTGCTGCTGCTGACCGACTTGAACAGCCGAATTCCGGTGATGATCGAGACCACGCGCGAGCGCGCCATGCTCGCCGGCGACAACTCCCATCAGCCGCGCCTCCTCTATCTGCCGTCGACCGCGCACCCGAATGCGGGCGAGCGGATCGTCACTTCCGGCGACGGCGGCAGCTTCCCGCCGGGGCTCCCGGTCGGCGTCGTCGCCGATTCCGGCGACGGCCCGATGCGCGTCCTGCCGTTCGTCGACTTCAACCGGCTCGAATTCGTTCGTGTGATCGACTTCAAGCTGGAAGGGCCGGTGGTCCAGACCGAGGTTCCGCGCGGACGCGAGCGTCGATGACGCCGGCTCTGTCCGAACGGATGGACGACTGGGGCCGGCGGCTGGCTCCAGGCGCCACGGTCCTCGTTCTCCTGTTCTTCGGGCTGGTCCCCTTCGGCGTGCCGGGCCTGCCGCTGATCGCGCCGGCCGGGACCCAGATCGCGGTCTTCTACTGGGCGGTCTATCGGCCCGACCTGATGCCGCCGCTGGCCGCCTTCGGCCTAGGCTTCATCCAGGACGCACTCTCCGGCACCCCGCTCGGCGTCGGCTCTCTGGCTTTCCTGATCCTGCACGGCGTCGCCGTCAGCCAGCGGAAGGCCTTTGTCGGCAAACCCTTCCTTCTGGTCTGGTTCGGGCTTGCGGTCGCGACGCTGATCGCCGGCCTCGCCTCCTGGGCGCTCGCCTCGGTCATCCTTGGCGGGTTCATTCCGCTGGACCGGCCGCTGTTCCAGGCGCTGGCGACCATCGCGCTGTTCCCCTGCTTCGCCTGGGTGCTGGTGCGCGTCCATCGCGGCGTGGTGCACTGACGTGCCGATCAGGAAAGACAAGGACCAGGATCGCGGCAAGCTGTTCGGCCGTCGCGCCGCCCTCCTGGCCGGCGGCAAGATCCTGCTGCTCTCCACGCTGGTCGGCCGCATGTACTACCTGCAGGTGGTCGAGTCGGCGAAGTACCAGAAGCTGGCCGACGACAACCGCATCAACCTCCGCCTGCTGGCGCCGCCCCGGGGCGTGATCTACGACCGGCACGGCGAGGTCTTGGCTCACAACCAGCAGAACTACCGCGTCGTCGTGGTGCCGGAGCAGGTGAGCGACGTCACGCTGGCGCTGGACGCACTGTCGGAGGTGGTCGAGATCCCCGACTTCGCCCGGCGTCGGGTCATGCGCGAGATCCGGAGGAAGCGCAGCTTCGTCCCCGTCACCGTCCGCGACAACCTCACCTGGGAGGAGGTCAGCCGGATCGAGCTGAACGCCACCAGCCTGCCGGGCGTGCAGATCGAGGTCGGCCTGACCCGCGCATATCCCTTCGGCCCCGCGGTCGTGCACGGTGCAGGCTATGTCGCCGCGGTGTCCGAGCAGGACCTGACCGGCGACCCGCTGCTCGAGCTTCCGGGCATGCGGATCGGCAAGAGCGGTATCGAGCGCCAGCACGACCATGTGCTGCGCGGCACCGCCGGCACCAGCCAGGTCGAGGTCAACGCGCTCGGCCGGGTCATCCGCGAGCTGAACCGCGACGAGGGCCGCCCGGGCAAGGCGGTGACCCTCACGCTCGACATGGGTCTGCAGAGCTTCGCCAATTCGCGCCTCGCCAACCACGAGAGCGCGACCTGCGTCTGCCTGTCGGTTCCCGAGGGCGATGTGCTGGTGCTCGCCAGTCATCCGGCCTACGACCCGGTCCCCTTCGGCCGTGGGCTGACCTCGCAGGAATGGCAGGAGCTCCTTCACCATCCGTACGGAGCGTTGAACAACAAGACGATCTCCGGCCAGTATCCGCCGGGCTCGACCTTCAAGATGGCGGTGGCGCTGGCGGCGCTCGAAAGCGGGATGATCTCGCCGGCCCAGCGCTTCTCGTGCCCCGGCCATTTCGAGTTCGGCGACCAGAGGTTCTTCTGCCATGCCCATAAGCTGGGCGGGCACGGCGCCGTCGATATGGAAATGGCGATCGCCAAGTCCTGCGACGTCTACTTCTACAACGTGGCACTCAAGGTCGGCATCGACCGTATCTCGGCCATGGCGCGGCGCCTGGGACTCGGCAGCCCGACCGAGCTCGACATCCCGGGCGAGCGCCCGGGCCTCATCCCCAGCCGGGACTGGAAGAAGGCGACCACCGGCGACATCTGGCATCAGGGCGAGACGGTGAACCTCGGCATCGGTCAGGGCTACGTCCTGACGACGCCGCTCCAGCTCGCGGTCATGGCTGCCCGCGTGGCGACGGGGCTGCAGGTGAAGCCGCGACTGACGCGCGCGATCGGCGGCGTCCCGGTCGACTACCTGCCTCCCGAGCCGATCGGCCTGTCGCCGCAGAACCTCGCCGTGGTCCAGGCCGGGATGCACTGGGTGGTCAACCGGCAGGGCGGCACCGCCTTCAACTACGCGCGGATCAAGGAACCGGGCATGGAGATGGCCGGCAAGTCGGGAACCGCCCAGGTGAAGCGCATCACCCAGCGCGACCGCGAGCTGAAGAACACCGACTCCAAGAAATGGGAGTGGAAGTACCGCGAGCATGCGCTGTTCGTCTCATATGCTCCCGTGCACGCGCCGCGCTACGCCTGCGCGGTGATCGTCGAGCATGGGGTCGGCGGCTCGGGCGTCGCCGGGCCGATCTGCCGCGACGTCCTGCACGAGGCACAGAAACGCGACATCATGCGCAGCAGCGTCAAGATGGCGAAGGCCCGAGTAGCCTTCAGTCCAGCCCCATCAGCGAACGTGCGAAGGCCGTAGCCTCGAAGGGGCGGAGGTCCTCGGCGGTCTCGCCGACGCCGACCGCGACCACCGGGATCTTGAAGGCTTCGGCCAGCGCCACCAGCACGCCGCCCTTGGCGGTTCCGTCGAGCTTGGTGACGATCAATCCCGTGAGCGGCAGGGCCTTGGAGAAGACATCGACCTGCTGATGCGCGTTCTGGCCGACGGTCGCGTCCAGGACCAGGACGGCATCGTGGGGCGCCGTCGGGTCGAGCTTCCGGATGACGCGGACCAGCTTCGCCAGTTCCTCCATCAGATGCGCCTTGTTGTGGAGGCGGCCGGCGGTGTCGATCAGCAGCACGTCGGCCCCCTCGCGCCTGGCGCGCTCCAGCGCTTCGTAGGCAAGCCCGGCGGAGTCGGCACCGGCGGCGCCGGAGATGACCGGCACGCCGGCCCGCTGGCCCCAGACCTGCAGCTGCTCGACCGCGGCGGCGCGGAAGGTGTCGCCGGCCGCCAGCATCACCTTCAGCCCATCGGCATTCCAGCGATGCGCCAGCTTGCCGATGGTGGTCGTCTTGCCGCT
>CAXNIC010000392.1:0-4782 GCA_964201945.1 Alphaproteobacteria bacterium | reverse complement strand
GCACGCTCGACCGCACTGATATGGACGAAGACGTCCTTATCGCCGGTCTCCGGCTGAATGAAGCCGAAGCCCTTCTGGGAGTTGAACCACTTTACAGTTCCCGTCGTCATGGGAGGTCGTCCTTTAGCAAGTATAGAGAGAGCCGCGATTGCTCGCGGCGGGGTGAACTCGAGATTTGGGAGGGTCGTCAGTCGGGCCGCTATCGCGGCGGGGCCAAGTCGTTCGGCCGAATCTCAATGACGACCAGATAAGGATGCGCGCCGCGATCTGCAAGGGGTAACCCGACGAATTTTCTCTGTACTGCGTTTCCGACCCGCTGGCGCCTGCGGACACGCGCCAAGATCACAGGGCGACTGCTGGCACTCGCCCTGTGCGTGCGGTAGTATGGCGCCGAACCCAGGAAAAGGCCTCGAAGTGCCGGTGCGCGGACCCAGTCGGGACGCGGAAGGCTTCTCGGTTGTCGGGATCGGCGCCTCGGCAGGTGGTCTCGAAGCGTGTCGGCAGCTCCTCGGCGCCCTCCCGCCCGCCAGCGGCGTCGCCATCATCATCGTCCAGCATCTCGACCCGACCCACGAGAACCTGATGGTGGATCTCCTGGTCGGGCATACGCCGATGACGGTGTGCCAGGCGACGGAGGGAATGCCGGTCGAGCCGAACCACGTCTACGTCATTCCTCCCGGCGCCTACCTGTCCACCGATGGCGGAGCTCTGCATCTCTCGCAGCCGAAGGCAGGTCAAGGTGTCCGACTCCCGTTCGACTTCTTTCTCGGAACCCTGGCAGCCGCATTCGGTCGCCGCGCGGTCGCCGTGGTCCTCTCCGGCACGGGCACCGACGGCAGCGTCGGACTGAAGGAGATCAAGTCCGCTGGCGGGCTCGTCATCGCGCAAGATCCCGACGAGGCCGGATTCAACGGGATGCCGCGCAGTGCGATCGCGACCGGCGCGGTCGACCAGGTGCTTCCCGTGGCGAGGATCGGGAAGGCGCTGATCGCCCGCGATCGGCGGACGACCCTCGGGCGGCATCCGGACAAGCCGGCTCCCAGTGATGAAGTCCCGACCTGGCTGACGACGATCATCGATCTGCTTCGCCGAAACACCGCCCACGACTTCACGCTCTACAAGCCCGGCACGCTGCGGCGGCGGATCGAGCAGCGCATGGCGGTGGCCGGCGTCGCGGTCGACGACATGGATCGTTACATCGACATGCTCCGGAGCGACGCGGGCGAGCTCGACCTGCTCGGCAAGACGCTCCTCATCAATGTCACCCGTTTCTTCCGCGAGCCGCACGTCTTCTCGCGTCTGGCAGAGACCATCATCCCCGGCCTCGTCCGTGACCATGAGCCCGGCGATCCGCTGCGCATCTGGATCGCCGGATGCAGCACGGGCGAGGAAGCCTATTCGCTCGCCATGCTGTTCCATGAGGAGATCGCCAAGGAGAAGCGGAGCATCAAGCTTCGGATCTTCGCCTCGGATATCGACCCCGATGCGGTCGCCGCCGCCCGGGAAGGGCTCTACCCCGATACGATCGCCGCCGACGTTTCCCCGGCGCGTCTTGCCCGATTCTTCACCCGGGAAGGTCGCAGCTATCGGGTGTCGCCCGAACTTCCCGCCACGGTCGTCTTTGCGGTGCAAGACATGCTCGCGGACCCGCCCTTCTCACGCCTCGACATGGTCTCCTGCCGGAACGTCCTCATCTACCTCCGCCCCGAGGCGCAGGAGAAAGTCATCTCGCTCTTCCACTTCGCGCTGCGCCCGGGCGGCATCCTTCTGCTCGGCAACGCCGAGACGGTCGCAAAGCCGCTGGGCCGCTTCGAGCTTCTGGCCAAGTCGGAACAGGTCTACCGGCATATCGGCCGAAGCCGCCCGGGTGATCTCCGCTTGTGGATGGGCGGATTCGAGACGGGACGCAGCAGCGTGCGGAAAGACCCGGCGCAGGCGTATCCCGCCCAAGTGTCGCTGGCCGACGCTTCGCGGCGGTTGCTGCTGGAGACTTATGCGCCGCCGGCGGTGCTGATCAATCGCCGGAACGAGTGCCTTTACTACCTGGGCTCGACGGACCGCTATCTGCAGGTGCCCGCAGGCCATCCGAACCCCGATGTGCTGACGATGGCCCGCCCCGACGTGCGGTCCAAGCTGAGGTCGGCAATCCAGCTCGCCCGCCAGGAAGGCGCCCGTGTCGTCATCCCCGGCTGCAGCATCGCCACGGGCGCCGACGTCCGCTCGTTCAACATCGCCGCCTACCCGATCTCGGGCGACGACGAGGCGCTGCTGCTCGTGTGCTTCGTCGAAGAGCCGGGACTCCCCGGACGACCTTCGCACCCGGCGAGCGCCGAGGACCAGTCGAAGATCGCGCTGCTCGAACGCGAGATCGAGGCCACGAGGGCCGAGCTCCGCGACGCCATCGGGGACCTCGAACGTTCGAACGACTTGCAGAAGGCGGTCAACGACGAGGCCCTGTCCGTCAACGAGGAGTACCAGTCGACCAACGAGGAGCTGCTGACCTCGAAGGAAGAACTGCAGTCCTTGAACGAAGAGCTTACCTCCCTCAACAGCCAGCTCCAGGAAACGCTGGAGCAGCAGCGGACGACGGCCACCGACCTTCAGAACGTCCTGGACAGCACGGACGTCGCGACGCTCTTTCTGGATGGCGGTCTCAATATCCGGTTCTTCACGCCGGCTACCAAGCTTCTGTTTCGCGTCATCCCGGGCGACATCGGCCGGCCGCTCGCCGACCTCAACTCACTGGTCGACGATCACGACCTGCTGCCCGATGCGCGTCAGGTGCTGGCGACCCCCGTCCCGATCGAGAGGGCAGTCCGGTCGGAAGCGGGTGCCTGGTACATCCGGCGGATACTGCCCTACCGTTCCAAGGCAGGCGACGTCGGCGGCGTCGTCGTCACCTATGTCGACGTCACCGAGCGCAGACAAGCCGAGGAGCAGCGACTGGCCTCGCAGCGAATGGAGGCCGTCGGCCAGCTGACGGGCGGCGTGGCCCACGACTTCAACAACCTGTTGACCGTCATCATCATCAACCTCGAACAGCTGGACGAGGAGAAGCTGACGGACGAGGCGCGCGAGCGGCTGCTTCATCCGGCCATGCACGCGGCCCACCGCGGGGCGGAGCTGACGAGGCACCTCCTCTCCTTCGGCGGCCGCCAGTCCCTGCTGCCCGTTCCGACCGCGCTCGACCAGCTGCTGCCGAAGCTGCGCGAGATGATGACCCGGACCCTCGGCGAGACGGTTGCGCTGGACCTGGTGCTCGCGCCCGATCTCGGTCCCTGCCTGGTGGATCCGGGCCAGCTGGAGATCGCGATCCTCAACCTGGCGCTCAATGCCCGCGATGCGATGCCGAAAGGCGGCCGGATCGCGATCGAGGCGAAGAACGTCACGATCAAGGGCGAGACGACGCCGGAGCATGCAGGGCTTCCCGACGGGCGATACGTCTCGATCGCGGTATCGGACGAGGGCACCGGCATGACCGACGATGTTCGCAATCGCGCCTTCGAGCCGTTCTTCACCACCAAAGAAGTCGGGAAGGGAAGCGGCCTCGGCCTGAGCATGGTGTTTGGCTTCGCCAAGCAATCCGGTGGCGACATCGTGATCGCGGGCGTGCCGGCAGGGGGGACGATCGTCACCATCCTCCTGCCGCGGGCCGACGCACCTGGGCCGCCCGATTTCGCGTCGCCGACCCCGCCGACGGGCGGTTCGTTTCAGGGTACCGTGCTGATCGTCGAGGATCAGGCGGCCGTGCGCGAAGTCGCCGAAAAGCTGTTCGGCGCCATGGGATTCCGGGTGCGCGCCGCAGCGTCAGGGAAGGAGGCCATGGGGATCCTCCAGTCCCAGGAAGAAATCCGCCTTCTGTTCACCGATGTCATTCTGGGCGGCGGAATGGACGGGCCGGAGGTGGCGACGGCCGCGCTGCGCCTTCGCCCCGGGATCAAGGTTCTCTATACGTCCGGATACACCGACAGCATGCCCATCCGTCCGAACGGCCTGTCCACGAAGGTTCATCTCCTCAACAAGCCGTATCGCCGGGCCGACGTCGTCCGAGCGGTCAAGCTGGCGCTGGAAGAGGCCTGACCCGGGGTTCGGCTAGAACCAGTTCGCCTTGTCGACGACGTTGCGGAGCGGCGTTCCCGCCAGCATCGCGCGCGCATTGGCGAGGATGATGTCGTAGCGGCGCCCGTCCAGGTGCGGGCCGAATCCTGCGGTGTGCGGGGTGATCAGCGCGTTCGGCAGCGTCCAAAGCGGATGGTCGGCCGGCAACGGCTCCTGCTCGAACACGTCGAGGGCCGCCCCGCCGATCTCGCCCGCCTTCAATGCTGCGACCAGATCGTCCAGCCGCGTGGTCATGCCGCGGCCGATGTTGATGAAGAAGGCCCCCGGCTTCATGCGGCGAAAGCGCGCACGGTCCATCAGCCCTTCGGTCGCCGGCGTGTGGGGGATGGTCAGCACGACGAAGTCGGCACGGGGCAGCAGCGCGTCGAGCGCGCTCGCCGGATGCACCTCGGCGACGCCGGGCGGTATGTCGGTGCGCCGCGCGTCGGTGGCGATCACCGTCATGCCGAAGGCGGAGGCCAGCCTGGCCGCCTCGGCGCCGATGCCGCCCAGGCCCACGATCAGCATGGTGGAGTTCGGCAGGTCGACGACGCCGGTATCCAGCGGCCGCTGCTTCCATTCGCGCTTCGCCTGGAGCGGCAGGTAGGTGTGGAAGTCGCGGGCGAACGCCAGCACGAACGCCATGATATGGGCGCCGATATGGTCGTTGTAGATCTCGCGCAT
>CAXNIC010000391.1:0-4785 GCA_964201945.1 Alphaproteobacteria bacterium | reverse complement strand
GAGGCCGGAAACAGATCGCGGATCACCAGCGAGTAGGCGGGCACGATGCCGCCGAAGGCGAGCCCGAAGGCGACCGAGAGGACGTAGAGCGGGACCATGCCGTCGACGAACATATAGAGGCTGAGCGCGGCGGCCTGGCCGATGGCGCCATAGAGGATGGTCTTCAGGCCGCCGACGCGATCGGAGAGGCGCCCCCAGTACATGCGGCTGAGGAAGGCCGAGCCCAGCAGCAGCGACAGCATCTCGGCGCCGCGCGCGGCGGGAATGCCGAGATCGGTGCAGAAGGCGACGATATGCGTCATCGGCATGGCCATGGCGACGCAGCAGCCGACGATGGCAAGGCAGATGAGAAGCTGCACCAGATTGCCGTTGAGGCCGAGCACGCGGTCACCCTTCTGCGGCTTGCGGAAGCCCGGCCGCACCGCCGATGCCGGCGGCCGGTGACGAAGGAAGAAGCAGAGCGGCACCATCAGCGCGACCGCCAGCACGCCCCACCAGAACATCGTCGTCCGCCAGCCGTAATGCTCGACCGTGTGGTTGAGGATCGGCGGCCAGACCAGGCCGCCGATGCTCTGGCCGCTGCCGACGATGGCGACGGCAACGCCGCGGCGATTGTCGAACCAGCGGGTGATGTTGGCCATCAGCGGCGCGAAGGTGGTGGCGTTGCCGAAGAGGCCGAACATGACGCCATGAGCGAAGTAGAGTTGGCCCATGCCCTCCGAATAGCTGGCGACGATGGCGCCGAGCCCGATCATGGTCGAGCCCAACAGCACGATCCAGGCGACGCCGATGCGGTCGGCGAACCAGCCCATGGCGATGCCGCCGATCCCGGCGCCGATGTATGTGGCCGAGGTGGCGAATGAGGGGATCGAGCGCGGCCAGTCGAACTCGGCCGCGATCGGCTTCAGCGCCACCACGGTGACGTAAGGGCCGCCGAAGCCGATGCCCATCAGCAGCATCGAAATCACGGCGATACGCCAGCCGAGCGCCGACTCGATCGAAATGGAGGATTTTGTCACTGGCACGTCCGGGAGGGGAGGAACAGGCGAATCTGAACGGGGACGCCATGGTGCCACAGAGGACACCTCCGGTCACCGCCCTCGCCGGCCGGAAAGAAGCGCCAGCGCCGCCAGCACCTGCAGTGCGCCCACCAGGACCAGCGGCCATCCATAACCGCCGGTCGCATCATGGAGGGCGCCGAGCGCACCCGGGGCGAAGCTGAAGGTCGCCTGGTTGATGGCGATGATCAGGGCGACGACACGGGAGACGTCGATCGCCTCGAACTCCGCATGCGCCGCCAGCGGCATCAGCGAGACCAGGTTGCCGACGCCGAGCCCGAACAGGATGCAGCCGGCGAGAATGAGCGCCGGATGCGTGGTGGTGGCGAGCAGCACGACGCCGATCACCTGCACCGCGAGATTGGCCGCGGTGATCAGGCGCCGGTCGGCACCGCCGATGGTGAATCCCAGCACCGTCCGGCCGACGATCGCCATGATCGTCATGGCGCTCACCATCCACCCGGCCATGGCGGTGCCGAGCGGCGGCGCCAGCAGCGCCACCAGATGCGAGATGAGCCCGACCTGGGCGAAGAGAGCCAGCGCGAATCCCAGCGCCAGCGTGACGAACCGGGTCTCGCGGAGAAGCTGCGCGCGCGGGATCGCCTCGACGGAGGCCTCCGCCGGCTCTCCGGTATCGGCAGCGCCGTCGGGACGGAGGCCGAGGCTCGCCAGCGTCGGCCGGAGATAGAGCGCCGACAAGAGGACGATGGTCGTGGCACCGAGCCCGGCCAGGACGAACGTCGCCGGCACGAGGCCGATCGCGCCCTCAAGCCAGATGAACAGCGGCACCGGCACGACGCCGCCGACGCTGGCGCCGTTGAAGGCAAGGCTGATCGCGGTCGCCCGCTTGGCGCGGAACCACGGCATCACCATCGCATTGACCGCGGCACCGCTGGTCGCGGCCCAGCCGGCACCGCTGACGATTGCGGCGAGGAAAAGCTGCCATGGCGCCGTCGCCGAAACCCAGCCGAGCGCGCCGAGGGCCAAGAGCACGGCTCCGATCGCGGTCACACGCCAGAGACCGAAGCGCGCGTGGATCTCGGCCGAATAGACGATGATCCCGGCACTCAGCAGATAGTGCCAGCTGATGGCAGCCGAGATCATCGCGACCGACCAGCCGTGCCGCTCGTGCAGCAGATGCAACAGCGCCGACGGGATGTAGAAGCCGAAGGCCCAACCGAAGACCGCGACCGCGAAGGCGGTCCAAACGACCTTCCAGCCGAAGAACATCGTCAACCGGAGGCGTCGTCTTCAAACCCTCTCCTCGGGGGAGAGGGTGCGAGCGTCAGCGAGCGGGTGAGGGGAATCGTAACCGACGAGTCTCGACCGATGAGCGAGCGCATGCATGTGAGGCTTCCCCTCACCCACTCGCTCCGCTCGCCGCCCTCTCCCCCAAGGAGAGGGCTTAGCCTGGCGACCACGTCGCCGCCTCGTCCTGAGGGTAGAGCGGCCGCGTCACGCGCTTGAGCACCAGGCCCTTCATGCTGCCGTTGGTCGGGCCGGGCGTATCCGCCATCACGATGCGGTCGGCGATCGGGCCGTAGGCGACGCGGAAATGCGACGGCGACTTGACGAAGACGAGGCAGGCCTCGGCCGGGTCGAGCCCGACCGACTGGTACATGCCGGTGTCCCACTCCATCGCCGGATGGCTGCGCACGGCGATGCGGATGGCGCCGATTGCGAGCACGGCCGAAAGCCCGTTGTCGAGGCGCATGCCCTTGGCGCCCTTGTCCCGCATCCGGTAGACGCCTTCGGACAGCGTCACCACGCGCGCCGTCACCTCGACGGGCGTGCCGTCCGCCGTCGAGGTCTTGTGGCCGACGCGGAAGGTGCGGGTGGCGCCGATGCCGGCCGCCGCCGCTTCCTTCGCCGTTTCGCCGTCGCAGAGCGAGAGGTAGATCGGCCGCTCCGACTTGTCCGCTTTCTGCTCCAAGAGCCCCTTCAGCACCGCCGCCGAGTCCGCGGCCGAGCCGCCGGTCGGGGCATCTCCGGCATCGCCGACCACGGTCAGGCCGGGCGAGGTCAAGGCAAGGTCGATCGCCTTCCCCAGCGGCAGCAGGTCGGAGTCGAACTGGGCCCGCCGGTCCCAAACCATCTGCGCGAGTTCGTTGGCGGCATCATCGGCGGCCTTCTGATCGCCGTCGGCGCAGACCATGACCGAAAATCCCAGATCGGGAAGGTCGAGCCAGGGCTGCACCGGGAACAGCGAGGCGTGCAACACGCGTCCCTCGGCCTCCATCTGGCGCGCACGGTCGACCACCGGCTTCAGCGGGCCGTCGGTCGTCCGCGTGACCATCGGGCTCGCGATCAGCGGCAGCTTGACCAGCGACATGACCGGGTTCCGCTTACCGGCGAGGCGATCCAGCATCAGGTTGGCCAGCCGCTCGCCGGTCTCGAACATGTCGATGTGCGGGTATTCCTTGTAGCCGATCAGGAAGGTGTTCGGCTGCAGCTTCCGCTTGGTGACCAGCGCGTGCAGGTCGAAGCTGACGCCGATCGGCACGTCAGGCCCGACCAGCTTCCGCACCCGCTCGATGATGACGCCATCGGCATCGTCCTCGTGCTCGGCCGCCATGGCGCCGTGAAGCGCCAGCAGCACCGCATCGACCTTGCCGGCGGCCTTGAGCCGGTCCAGCAGCTCACCGACCAGCGTCTCGAACGCCTCCTTGGTCACGGTTCCGGACGCCAGCGCGCTGGCGGCGATCAGCGGCACCACCTGGACATTGGAGCTGCGCAGCACCGAGAGGATGCCCGGGATCTCCATGCGTTCGTTCCCGAACCCGGTCAGCACCTCCTCGCCCTTGTGCACGTAGTAGCGCTTGAAGGTCTCGAGCGTGGTCGGGATCGGCGAGAACGTGTTGGTCTCTTGCAGGATCTGGCCGAGGGCGATGCGCATGGGGCGGACTTTCGTCTGGTGAGGATCTCATGGTGGCCAGAGCGACGGTCTTGCGGCAAGCTCGTCCGCCTTCAGGAGGAACGGTATGGACGTGATCGACGCGATTGACGACCTGGCGCTGGACGGGGCGACCAAGGGCGTGCCCTTTGCCGCCGGCACGATCCGGCTCGGCGACATCGGCGCCAAGGGCTGGAACCTGATCAAGGGCGACCTGGCTCTGCCGGCGATGACGCTGCGCGACTCCGCCGTCGCCAACAACCTGGCCCTGATGCGCGACATCGCCGCCTCCCACGGCATTTCGCTGGCCCCGCACGCCAAGACCACCGGCGCGCCGCAGCTCTACAAGATGATGTTGAAGGATGGCGGCGCCTGGGGTTTTACGGCTGCAACCGTTCAGCAGGCCTTGCTGGCCGCCCGCACGGGGGCGAAGAACATCCTGCTGGCGAACCAGCTCGCCGCGCCTGCCAATGTCGCGCATTTCGTCGGGCTGATGAACGCGTTTCCCCAGGCGAAATTCATGGCCCTGGTCGATTCGGCCGAGGGAGCCGAGATCCTGGCGAAATGGGCGAAGCCGCACCTGAACGGCAAGAAACTGAGCGTGCTGATCGAGATGGGGCCGGCCGGCGGCCGCGCCGGCGCGCGCACGCTCGACCAGGCCAAGGCCGTGGTCGCCGCGGTGACCTCCGCGCCCGAGCTGGAGCTGGTCGGCGTCGAGGCCTATGAGGGCGGCGTCAAGGCGCCGACGCCGGAGGAGGTCTGGGCCGGTGTCGACAAGCTGCTCGACCTGATGCTGGCGGTGTTCGAGCACGGCCGCCAGATCGGCGCCTTCTC
>CAXNIC010000390.1:0-4792 GCA_964201945.1 Alphaproteobacteria bacterium | reverse complement strand
GCCATGTCGCCGAAGGTCTGGCGGTAGTCGACCTCCTGGAAGGCGCGGCGGTGCACGTCCTTCCGCTCGATCTGGCCGATGAAGAGGACGAAGGGCACGGCGTCCTGCTGGGCGACGTGGACGGCGATGGAGGCGTTGGTGGCGCCGGGACCGCGGCTGACGAAGACCACGCCCGGGCGCATGGTCAGCTTGGCGTCGGCGACCCCCATGAAGCCTGCCCCGCCCTCGTGGCGAGCCACCACCACGTCGATCTCCTTCCGGTCGACCAGCGCATCCAGGACGGCAAGATAGCTCTCGCCCGGCACGCAGAAGACGCGGTCGACGCCATGGGCGACGAGGCAGTCGACGAGCAGGTCGGCGGCGCGGCGGGTCATGGGCAATCCGGCTTCGGGAACGGGAGGGGCCGACGATACGCGAAAGCCTTGCCCGCGGCGACCGGCTCTGAGACCCTGCCGGCCCGTTCGGGAGGAGACATCTGATGGCACGATGGAAGCGGCGGCCGGAAGGATCGACCTGGGGCGATTTCGGCCCGGACGACCAGATCGGCCGGCTGAACCTGATCACCAAGGAGAAGGTGCTGGAAGGCATCGCCGAGGTGAAGGAGGGTCGCACCTTCTGCCTCTCTCTGCCGCTGGAGCTGCCGGGCGGCAACGTGCTGAACCCCCGTCGCCACCCGCCGAAGCGCTATGCCACCATCCGCGGCGGGCTCGCCAACTACAACTACCCCTTCCGCCTCGAGAACCCCGACTGGATCGACGTCGTCTCCGACGACGCCGTGCTGCTGCACACGCAATACTCGACGCAATGGGACTCCTTCGCCCATGTCGGCCAGCTCTTCGATGCCGACGGCGATGGTGAACCGGAGCTCGTCTATTATAACGGCTTCCGCGCCGGCACCGATGTGGTGGCCCCCGCCGCCAAGCCCGGCGGCGTCGCCTGGGACAGCTTCGAAGCCCCCGAGGCGCGCGCTCTCGGCATCCAGAACTTCGCTGTCCACGGCCTCCAGGGCCGCGCGGTCATGGTCGACCTGGAGAAGCACTTCGGCCGCCAGCGCAAGGACGTCGGCTATGACGACCTCCGCCGCATCCTCGATGCCGACAAGGTCGAGGTGACCAAGGGCGACATGGTCTGCTTCTACACCGGCTTCGGCGACGTGCTCATCGAGATGGGCGGGAAGCCCGACGCGAAGACGCTGGAGACCTCCTGCTCGACCCTGAACGGCCGCGACGACCGGCTGCTGCAGTGGATCACCGACTCCGGCGCCGCCGTCCTGATCGCCGACAACTATGCGGTCGAGACCCTGCCCTCGCATCCCGGCATGGGCAAGCATCCGATGATGCCGCTGCATGCGCATTGCCTGTTCAAGCTGGGCGTGCCGCTGGGCGAGATCTGGTTCCTCACCGAGCTCGCGTTCTGGCTCCGAGCCGCCAGGCGCTCGCGCTTCCTTCTCACCGCCCCGCCGCTCCGCCTCACCGGCGCCGTCGGCTCCCCCGCCAGTCCGATCGCAACGGTTTAGATCATGACCTCACGTCCCGGCCCGGAGTCGCTCCGGTCCTTGTTCTGGCCGCGCTCGGTCGCGGTCCTCGGCGCCTCCAACGAGCCGTCGCGCATCGGCGGCCGGCCGATCCGCTATCTCAAGGAAGGCGGATTCCCCGGGCCGATCTGGCCGGTCAACACCAAGGGCGACACCATCCAGGGGCTTCCTGCCTTCAAGACCCTGGACGAGCTGCCGGAGGCGCCGGAATGCCTGATCGTCGCGGTGCCGGCCGCCGCCGTCTGCGACGCGGTCGAGAGCGCCGCCCGGCGCGGCACCCGCGCCGCCGTCATCTTCTCCGCCGGTTTCGCCGAGGCGAACGAGCAGGGCAAGGCGTGGCAGGACCGCCTGGTGGGAATCGCCGCCGAGACCGGCTGCCGGATCGTCGGGCCAAACTGCCTCGGCCTTTTCAACGCCCGCCACGGCTATGCGCCGACCTTCACCGCGGCGCTCGACCATGGCCATCCCAAGCCCGGCGTCGTCGGTATGGTCAGCCAGTCCGGCGCCTATGGCAGCCATCTGTTCGTGCTGACCCGCGACCGCAACATCGGCATGAGCTGCTGGCTCACCACCGGCAATGACTGCGACGTCGATGTCTCCGACACCATCGCCTATTTCGCCGACGATCCCCACACCAAGGTGATCGCGGCCTATGTCGAGGGCATCAAGGACCGCGACCGCTTCATGAGCGCGCTCGAGCGCGCCCGGGCCGCAAGCAAGCCGGTGGTGATGATGAAGGTCGGCCGCTCGGCGGTCGGCGCCGCGGCGGCGGCCTCGCACACGGCCTCGCTCGCGGGATCCGATGTGATCTACGACGCGGCGCTGAAGCAGCTCGGCGTGCACCGGGCCGAGACCACCGAGGAGATGCTGGACGTGGTCTATGCCGCGACCCGCGGCATCTTCCCGGAGACCAACCGCTTCGGCATCGTCACCATCTCCGGCGGCGCCGGCGTGCTGATGGCGGACGCGGCCGAACGCCATGGCCTCGACGTGGCACCGATGCCCGACGACGCCCAGGCGCGGCTCAAGGCGATCCTGCCCTTCGCCGCGGTCCGCAACCCGGTCGACACCACCGCCCAGTTCTTCAACGACATGAGCCTGGTGACCGAGTTCACCCGCACGCTGCTTGCCGAAGGCGGCTACGGCGCCATCGCCGTCTTCGTCACCGCCATCCCGCGGAACCGCGATACCGGGGCCAAGCTCAAGGACGCGCTGGCCAAGGCCACGTCCGACTATCCCGGCCGGCTGCTCGTGCTCTGCATGCTGGCGACGCCGGAGATGACGCAGGAATACGAGGCAGCGGGCTATCTCTGCTTCGAGGATCCGAGCCGCGCGGTGATGGCGATCGCGGCCCTCCACCGTTTCGGCAAGAGCTTCGCGCGCGGCGCCGGCTCGCCGCCGCCGGCCCTTCCCGCCTCGGCCCAACCGATCCCGAAAGGTGCCGCGCTCGGCGAGGCCGAAGCCAAGGCGCTGCTGGCCTCGGCCGGTATCGGCGCCGCTCCGGAATCGCTTGCGCGCACTGCCGACGAAGCGGTCGCGGCCGCGACGAGCCTCGGATATCCGGTGGTGCTGAAGATCGCCTCGGCCGACATCCTGCACAAGACCGAGGTCGGCGGCGTCCGCCTCAACCTCGCCGATGCCCCGGCCGTGCGCGCGGCCTTCACCGACATCATGGACCGTGCCCGCACGGCCAAGCCCAAGGCGAAGCTCGACGGCTGCCTGGTGTCGCCGATGATCTCCGGCGGCGCCGAGACCATCCTCGGCGTCGTCAACGACGCTTCCTTCGGACCGGTGGTGATGTTCGGTCTCGGCGGCATCTTCGCCGAGGTGCTGAAGGACGTGACCTTCCGCGTCGCCCCGTTCGGCCTCGACGAGGCTCGGGCGATGATCCGCGAGGTGAAGGGCTTCCCGCTTCTCGACGGCGCCCGCGGCAAGCCGAAGCTGGACCAGGAGGCGCTGGCGAAGGCGCTCGCCGCGCTCTCGGTCTATGCAGCATCCAATGCCGGGCGCTTCCAGTCGATCGACGTCAACCCGTTCATCGTCCGGGAGTCAGGCGCGGTTGCCGTGGATGCGCTGATCGAGACGAAATAGACAAGCTCAACATAACGAGCAGGAAGAAACGTCGGGAGACGGCACCTGGGAAAGCGATCAGAGCTCTTCGATAGAACCCTTAAGTCAATCGACGAGTGGCTACTCACCCAAAGTTCGGCGCCAAATTATGAGGAGATCAACTTTTTCCTGCGGTTTCCTCTAGATGAGATGCAGCGCACAATCCGGGCGATTGAACTTTTGTCTGAAGCCAAACTCGAAAGGCAAGCGGCTCCGATAGTCAGATTTGGATTTGAGCTTTGTCTGAATTTCATCGCTGTTTGGTGTGAATCCGACGAGGATAAGAAGACCGCCTACCGCAAGGCTTGGCTCGCGTCACGAGACGTCATCACCACAGGTGACGCCTGGATCGCTAGGGGTTTTGGACATCCGGGAAAACGAGCGACGAATCTCGTTGCGGGAAAGCATGACGGCGATGCCCCGTATCAAGATATTAGAAACACAACGTTTCGATTCGTCGACCCATTCGATCTCAGCGTTTTCGAAAAGGCGGCCCTTGGCGGCATAATCGATATCGGTGCCTTTATGGAGGACTACAAACTCTTTACTGCGGCCAGCCACGCCCACTACATCGCCATATGGCCCAAATGGGGCTTCCCCGATCCACTACACAGCTGCACGGAAGCCGGGATAGCTATGCTGACGGTGGCAAGCCGGTTCGTAGGCTTTCCGTTTGACAAGGCAGGCTTCCGAATGGCCTTGGCCGGAGGACTAACTGACTCAACAATCGCAGGCGCCTGAAGCTCGACCAGGAGGCGCAAGCGACGCTTGAGAAGGGCGCGCTTGGCGTCGATGCGCTGATCGAGGCGAAGTAAGACCCCTCACCCTACCCTCTCCCGGTGGGAGAGGGTTTCCGAAAGCCCCTCTCCCACCGGGAGAGGGGTTGGGGTGAAGGGCTCGTGTCCCTTACTTCTTCTCGATGTTCCAGAACACCGTGGTCGCGCCTTTCAGCATGCCGCTGATGTTGGTCCGCCAGGCCGACGGGCGCTGGTACTGTCCGGTGTTGAGGTAGGGGATGGTGTGCCAGATGCGCGTGTGCAGCGCGTCCAGGGCCGCCTTCCGGCTGGCGTCGTCGGGGGCGAAGATGAAGGCGTCGCGCAGCTTCTCGAGCTCGTCGTCGCAGGGCCAGCCCGGCCAGTTCCGGCCGCC
>CAXNIC010000389.1:0-4817 GCA_964201945.1 Alphaproteobacteria bacterium | reverse complement strand
GATGTACTCGTCAAGCGAGATCTCCGGCCAGTAGTTGACGAGCTGGATTTGCGCGTTCGGAGATCCGATGCGGTCGATGCGCCCGAACCTCTGGATGATCCGCACCGGGTTCCAGTGGATGTCGTAGTTGATCAGGAAGTCGCAGTCCTGAAGGTTCTGGCCCTCGGAGATGCAGTCCGTAGCGATCAGGAGATCGATCTCGCCCTCCGTGGCAAGCTCCGCGGGCCGCTCCTTCGAGCCGGGCGAGAAAGCGCTCAGGATCGTACTCATGTCGGTGCGCAATCCCGGCAACGTGGTCTTGTTCGCTCCCGTTCCGGTAACGAGAGCCGCGCTGAGTCCCAGCGCGTTCTTTGCCCAGGGAGCAAGCTCCCGGTAGAGATAATCTGCAGTGTCTGCAAAGGCGGTGAACAGGAGGATCTTCCGATTGCCCGCGTTGATCGGCTCGTGAGCCTTCTTGGCGATCACCTGCCTCAGAGCTTGCAGCTTCGCATCTCGATCCGCAGTAACCGAGCGTGCGGCAGACAACAATGTCGCCAGGCGATTCCTATCCTCGGTAAGATCCTGCCGCCAGCGAACGCGGTCGACGTCCTGGAGCAAGACCTTCACCTTTCGGCCGACGAGCAACGCCTCGAAGGCCGGATCGTCGACGTCGATGTCGTCGATCGCGCTCTCTTCGACCGCCTCCTGGTGGGCGTCGATCTTCGACAGCAATGCTTCTACGTCGGCAAGCTGCCGCTTGATGGTCAAAGCGAAAGAAGCGACGGAACTCTCCATGCGCTTCAGGATATTCACCCGAAGCAGGTGGATCAGGCTTTCCTCACGATCGACCTGCCGGAAGAAGCTTTGGCCGCCGCGGATCTTGGTGCTGTATTTCTCGTCGTAGGCGGTCTGCTTGTGCGGCAGCACATAGCGCAAGGGCGCATAGGCGCCGAGCGTCAGGCGCCGGATCTCGTTGTTGATGTCGCGTATCGGGCGGAACTCACCCGCCAGGTCAACGTCCGCCTTTATGTTGACCGGTCGAAGCCGATCCGGGAACTGTCCCGTCTCGGCGGTGCCGTAGTAGCGCTGCACATGTTTGCGCGAGCGCGCGATGGTCAAGAGATCGAGAAGCTTGAAGTAGTCGAATCCCAGCATGTCCATAAGGCGTGCCGGGCGACGGTCACCCTCAGGCAGATCGAGCCATCGATTGAATTGCCCTTGGGCCTTTCGGATCGTCGCCTCGATGCTCGGTATCCCGTGGCCGATCAGTGCCAAATCGTTGCCTTCGGTCATGAAGGCAATCTGGTTTTTCAGGTCTGCGAGCCGGTTGTTGACCGGCGTTGCCGACAGCATGAGCACCTTGCTTTTGACGCCGGCCTTGATGATCCGATTCATCAGGTGGTCGTAACGGGTGTCGCGATCTCTGTGCGTCGCCTTGTTCCGGAAATTGTGGGACTCATCGATGACGACGAGGTCGTAGTTTCCCCAGTTCACATGCGAGAGGTCGATGTCGCCGGACATACCGCCGTCCCTGGAGAGGTCGGTATGATTGAGAACGTCGTAGTTGAGGCGATCCCCGGCGAGGACATTCCGTCGATCGTTTGCCTTGTAGAGCGCCCAATTGTCCCGGAGGCGTTTGGGGCACAGGACCAGAACGCGATCGTTGCGCAGCTCGTAGTATTTGATGACGGCGAGCGCCTCGAAGGTTTTCCCGAGGCCGACGCTATCGGCGATGATGCATCCGCCCATACGTTCGAGCTTGTCGATCGCCCCGATCACACCGTCTCGCTGAAAGCGGAAGAGCTTCTTCCAGACGATCGTGTCCCGAATGCCGGTCGCAGACTTGATGATCCTCTCTTCATCGAGTTCGTCGCCTAGATCCTTGAACATCTGGTAGAGGATCTGGAAGTAGACGAGCGACGGCGGGCGCTGCGAGGCCACATCTTCCAGCACGCGTAGAAAATTCGCCTTTGCGTCGGGATCGGCTCGGAGATCATCCCAGTTCGAGTGAAACCATTCCCTGAAGGCGGTCGCCTCGGCTTCCGAGTCCGTCGCTTGAACAAGTCCGAACCGCGCCGCAGGGGTTATCCCGAGGCCTTCCGTCGTGAACGAACATGTCCCGAGCATTGCCCGACTGGGCGGGGTTTTACCCTCCACGAGGATCAGTGATTGGGGCGGCGTCTTTCGAGCATGTCGGACTTCGGCTCGTTTGCCGAGCCAATCGGCGGCCGCTCGCGCCAGCCACCGGCCCTGAAGCTTGCCCCTGAAGACGATGTCCGCATCGCCACCAGACAGAGCGGGTGCGATCGAATCCGGCTCGCCGAGCAGCAGGCGGCAATGTTCGATCTGATGCAGGACGTCGCGCAACTCGGTGAATGCGAACAGCGAGAATGACGGCGATACGAGATCAACTTTCGATCCCGGTGTCACCCATTCGCGCAGTGTATCTATTGCGCGATCCGTCCCGCTGTTGCGCAGAAGCCTCATCGGTTGTCGCTCGTCCGGCTGCGAGGCGGCTTGGCCTCTTGGTCTGGGGTTTTGGGGGCGCGTTTGATGAGCTGCCGGATGGGAGGCCTAGCAGGACGGGAGTTAGGAGGCGACGACTAACGAACCGCGCCCAGCTCGGGCGTGCGCCGTATGGTTGCGTTTCGTTCGTCAGAAGTCGAGTCGTCTGATTCGGCCCGCCGGCCGCCGACTGTCAGCCCGATTTACGGAGGGGCAGAACCTCGGCCGGCTTTCGACCAGCGCCCATCATTGCGGCGACGCGTCCGGCGACGCCATCCGCCGCTTCCTGGAGAGGGTCGGTCACCCGCTTCACATACCGGTTCGCCATCGCCAGCGTCTTGTGGCCGAGCAGATCGCGGACGGCGAAGGCATTGAGACCGGAGGCGGCAGCCATGGTCGCTACCGTGTGGCGGAGGTCGTGGATGCGTGCATCCTTGAGGCCTGCTTTGTCCCGGAGCCGCTGCCACGCCCGCTCCATGCACCAGATCGAGAGCGGTTGGCCACGCTTCATGCCCTGGATGACATACGGATCATTGGCTCCCTGAAGGTCGATCAGGAGGACAATTGCGGCCGAGCCCAGCGGCACAGAGCGCGCGCCGGCCTTGGCATCGGGCAGCCGCAGGCACTTGGCCTCGAAGTCCACCTCGTCCCACCGAAGCCGCAGCACCTCGCTCAAGCGGCAGCCTGTAAGCGACAGGAGGCGCAAGGCGGCAATCGCCCCGGGATGGGTGGTGGCGGTGCGCTCCGCCTCGGCCAGCGCAGCACCGAGCTGGGACAGCTCGTCGGGACCGAAGAACCGGCGTCGCTCGTTCTCTTGGAACCGCTCGACGTGCCGGCAGGGATTGGAACCGTCCGGCCGGAGCCCCCAGGCCTCGGCGAGGTTGAACATCTTGGAAAGCAGAGCCAGCGTCCGATTGGCCGCGATCGGCGTGGAGCGCAGCGCGTGCCGTGCTTTGAGGATGTCAGCGCGGGTCACGGCGCTTACGGGCGTGCTGCCCAGGTTCGGTTTGATGTTGGATTCGATCAGCTGCCGGTCGGCTCCAGCCGACGACGCCTTCTTGAACGGCTTCGCGTGCTCGGTGATGTAGCGCTCGCAGAGCTTGGCGACGGTCCCCGACTCCCGGATCTTCTCGCGCTCCGCGGCCGGGTCCTTGCCGCGAGCGACCAGCGCCAGCGCCTCCCTCGCCTCGCGCCTCGCCTCCTCAGGCGAGAGGATGCCATAGCGGCCGAGGACCATCCGACGCTGGCGGTTGGCCCCCGTCCGGTACTGGACGACAAAGGTCTTGATCCCGGTCGGCAGCACTCGCAGCCCAAAACCGCGCATCTCGCCATCCCAGACAAAGCGCTCGCGGTCGCCCGGCTTGAGCGCCTCGACGGTGCGGATGGTGAGCTTCGCCATGGCTTTTTCCGGTTCCGGGGTCTGTTTCCAAGCGGCGCCGTGGAAGCACCGTGGAAGCAAACTCTATCGCAACGCGTCCGGAGGGGTCAACGGCGCAATGTCAGACTTATGCCGATTTTATCGAGGTTTTCTGAGTGTTGACCCGAAGCCATCGCAACCCGTCAAAAGCCATGAAAAAAGACTCAAAATCTGTTGCCGGCAACGGCGTGCTGGTTCAAGTCCGGCCTGGGGCACCAACGACTTAGCTCACACGAGCGAAAATCATTTTTGCAGCGGGTAAGCACCGGGTAAGCACGCGGCGTCGTTTGGTATTCCAGAAATGATCCACTCGGCCCCCCCACGGGGCCTCTTTCGTTCCCCCCCCCGGGGTACCCCTGGCCACCGCCGCAACGCTTCACGCTGAGCGCTACCTCCCCTGCCTGCGTTGGTGACGGAGCAAAATTCGAAATGGCGATGCAACGGATTCCTTCGGTGCTCTTCGGGGGGTCATGGTTCACACTTCTCCTGCCCACATCACCTCAGGCTCATAGCCCTGAATGGCAGCAAACCGATCGATCTCGGGCAGGGCCCGCTTGATGTCGACCATGTACCATTCGCTGCGTGAGTTGGAGCAGAGTGCTCTGAGAAGTCCTTTGAAGGCTGTCTCGGCCGCACGGGGAACAGGGCCGACCCGCCAAACCCTGATGTGTGACAGCGTGCGCGGGTTGCAGCATTGTTGGTTCCGAAGCCGTTCGCGTGGCGACGTCTTGACTGCCTTTCCGATCTTCACCCAGCGGGATCCACTCGAGCATAGGGAGTCCTCTAGAGCCAAGTACACCCTCTCACCCCTTTCATCTGGGATGCGGACCGCCGGCTCACCTCGCTCAATGAGGTTGTCTGGAATCAGTCGCGCCTCCAGCCAGTCTCGCAGGTCCTCGTAGGGTATCGGGAACCA
>CAXNIC010000388.1:0-4824 GCA_964201945.1 Alphaproteobacteria bacterium | reverse complement strand
GACGGCTACATCGTCGACAGCCTCGGCTGGATCCATTTCCGCCTGGGCAATCTCGAGAAGGCGCTGGTCCACATGGAGGCGGCGGTCGAGCTCAGGCCGCAGGACCCGACCATCAACGACCATCTCGGCGACGTCTACTGGCGCGTCGGCCGCCGCGCCGAAGCCCGCTATCAGTGGGAGCGCGCGCTCAGGCTCGAGCCCGAGCCCCAGCAGGTGCCGCAGCTGCAGAAGAAGCTCGAAGAGGGGCTTCCGCCGCCGAAGTGATGGTTGGCGATGTGAGCGCGGGGCCGACGTGATCCGCGTCGCTGCGCACGCCAAGGTCAATCTCTACCTGCACGTCGTCGGCCGCCGCGCCGACGGCTACCACCTGCTCGACAGCCTCGTCGTCTTCGCCGATCTGCACGACAGCCTGACCGTCGAAGCGGCCGACGATCTCTCGCTTGCGATCGACGGACCCTTCGCCGGCGCGCTTTCGGGCGAGGCCGACAACCTGGTGCTGAAGGCCGCCCGCGCGCTCGCATCCGCCTCCGGCCGCGAGCCTCATGTGCGCTTCACGCTGACCAAACGCATCCCGGTCGCCGCCGGGATCGGCGGCGGCTCCGCCGACGCGGCCGCCGCCCTCCGCGCGCTGGCGGAGCTGTGGTCGGTCGAGGTCCCGTTCGAGCTGGCGCTCAAGCTCGGCGCCGACGTCAATGCCTGCCTCGCCAGCCAGACGCTCTACATGTCCGGCATCGGCGAGCTGCTGCACACGACGCCGGCGATGCCGCCGGCCTTCCTGCTTCTGGTCAATCCCGGCGTCGCGGTCGCGACCAAGGACGTGTTCCGCGCCCGCTCGGGTCCCTTCTCGAAGCCGGCGCCGTTCAACGTGGCGCCGACGGACGCGGCGCGTCTCGCCCGCTTCCTCATGCATCGCGGCAACGACCTCACGGCCGCAGCCGCGGTGCAGGCGCCGGTGATCAAGGAAGCGCGGCTGAAGGTGGCGGAGACCGAAGGCTGCCTTCTCGCCCGCATGTCCGGCAGCGGCGCCACCGTGTTCGGCCTCTACGCCACGGCGGAAGCAGCGGCAGCGGCGGCTGAAACGATCGGCCGGGAGCGGCCAGGCTGGTGGACCTGGAGCGGCGCGATCCGCGGGTGAGCGCGGTTAAGCGCTCCAGGGATCGATGACCTCGATGCCGCAGTCCCGGAAGTCGGCAACGTCCCGCGTGGCGACGGCCGCGCCCCGCGATCGGGCGATTGCGGCGATCTGCGCGTCCATGATGCCGATGGGCCGGCCCTGACTTTTCCGTTGAGCGGCGAGGGCCGCGAAGTGGCGAGCGGCCTCACGGTCGAAGTCGAGTAGCTGCTCGCGGAAGTCCTCTTCGAACAGGCTTTCGGCTCTCGCCAGCAGATCCTCGCGCTTCCGGCCATCGGGCAACAGCAAGGCACCGAAAAGTATTTCGGCGCGGGTGATCGTCGTCGTGAAAAGCCTGCCGCGCGGTTGCGTGGCGATCCAGGATTGGACCTTCGATGCCGGTGACGGCCTCATCAGCTCGGACACGACATTGGTGTCGAGGACGATCATTCGTTGAAATTGGGCGGATCACGCACGGGTTCGTCCGGGAAGGGTTCAAGATCGACCCCGCCCAGAGGCGCAAATCGGCGCCTGATGGCTTCGGCGAGGTTCACGGATGATTCGCGAATGGACAGCGCGACGCGCAGGATGTCGCGTGCCTCTTCTTCCATCGAGTGGCCGCGCTCGGCCGCACGCACGCGAAGCCGCGTCTTCAGTCCTTCATCGAGCTTACGGATGGTGAGGCTCGCCAGCGGCTGGCTCCTGCGATCAGTGCATCCAATATCAGCATTGATTGCACTGCCGTCAACCGGCCCTCACCTCGGCGTCGATGCCGTCTTTCCCAGCGCCGGGCCGACCTTCGCGGTCAGGACTTCCATGAGCTCGTCGGAGGCGAGCCCGGTCTGCGGCAGGCCGCTGTCGCTCTGGAACTTGCGGATCGCCTGGCGGGTCTTGTCGCCCAGCATGCCGTCGATGCGCCCGGGGTCGTAGCCGAGCTCGGCCAGCATGTGCTGGACCGCGCCGATCACCTCGGTCGCCGGCTTCGACGGGTCGGCCTTGGCCGCATCCGCCTTCGGATCGGGTTTCGCGGCCTCGGGCCGTCCTTGCGTCCGCCGCCCCGGATTGGCCAGCGCCGCCCGCGCTTCGGGATCGCCGAGAAGGGCGGCCCGGCTCATCAGGGCGCGCGCGGCAGCCGGGTTGGCGGCGGCGCCGAGGCCGGATTCCGCCAGAATGGCCAGGTTGTAGAAGGCCTTGGCGATTCCCTGGTCGGCCGCCTTCTTGAACCAGCGCTGGGCCTCGACATAGTCCGTCGGGATGCCGCGGCCCTGGGCGTAGAAGACGCCGAGATTGTACTGGGCCCGGGCATGGCCCTGCTCGGCGGCCGAGTGATACCAGAGCAAGGCGCGCACGTCGTCCTGGCCGACGCCGAGCCCGTGCTCGTAGAGGACGCCGAGATTGTACTGGGCGCTCGAGTTGCCCTGGACCGCCGCCTCGCGAAACCAGTAGGCGGCCTTGCCGTAGTCCGGCGACCCGGTCTCCGGCTGAGCGGCCATCACGCCGAGCTCGTACTGCGCCTTGACGTCGCCCTGGCGAGCAGATTTCTCCAGATCCTCGGTCTCTCGGGCCGGCGGGGCCGCCTCGGCCGGCGGCTGCACCATGGTCGGGAAGGCCGCAGTCTGATCGGCGGCCGAGGGCGGACTCGCGCCGGGCGCAGGCGCCGCGCTTGCCGGTGGGGTCGCGGGCGGCGGCGGGACCGCGGCAGGAGGCGGCACCGCGGCCACCGACGACGGCGGCATTGGCGGCGGCGGGACCGGAGCGGGCGGGGCCGCGGTCACGGTCGTGGACGGGGCCGGCGTCTCGGAGGGCGGCGGCGGGGCAGCGGCGGGAACGGATGCGGCGGGAACGGATGATGCGGCAGGCGCCGGCTCGGGCGACGGTGCGGGTGCCGGCAAAGGCAGCGCCGCGCTCTGGGCCGGAGCCGGGGTTTCGGACGGGGCCGCCGATGTCGGCGCAGGGAGCGGGGCGGGCGGCGGCACGGCGACGGGCTTCGGTGGCTCCGCCGGCGGGGAGAGGGCGGCGGCCGGCTCGGCCGGTACGGGCTCGGCTGGCGGCGATTCGCGGAACAGGTCGCCGACGAGGATCTGCACCTCGCCGAAAAGCGTCTGGGCATCGGCAAACCAGCGGATGGCCAGCTCCTCGCCCTCGACCGCCAGAACGCGGCTCTGCCGGAGGCCGCGGTCGACGCCGGCGGCGACGTCGTCGATCAGCCGGGGCGGCAGCCCGACCAGCTCGCCATGGTCGAGAACCAGGACCGAGGTGCCGGCACCCAGCGCCAACGCCACCAGCGCCGCGGCGGCGCGGCCGACGATCCGGCGGAACCGGCTCTTCCGCGCCGGCTTCGGGCGCGGCCGCGGCTTGGCCCAGCTGCGGCGATTGGGGCGCGGCTCCGGTACCGCCTCGTCCTCGGCTTGCGCGGCCGCCAGCATGCGGTCGAACGCCTCCGCCTCCGACAGCCGCTCCGCCGGGCGGTCGTCCGGCGGCGGCACCGGGTTGGGGAAATCGTCGACCGGGGGGGCGGAGGGCGGAGGGGCGGCGGGCGCCTCTTCCTTCAGGAGCCACGGATCGGGCTCCGGCGACGGCTCCACCTCGGGGCGGGTCTCGGCGTAGGCGTCGGGCTCCGGAAAGGGCGCCGGCTCGGGCTCCGGTAGCGGTTCCGGCTGGACCCGGGTCCTACCGGAAACCCGGGCCTGCTCGATCTCGACCAGCCGGTGGGCCAGCTCCTGGACCTTGAGCGCGACCGGTATGACCATGTCGCTGCTGCGGGATTCCGCGTCCTCGACGCCATGCTCCAGCGCCCTGACCTCGGCCCGCTGGGCGGCGGCCAGAATCTCGGTCCTGGCATCGGGTTGCGGGGCCGATCCGGCCGGCGGCATCAGCGTCGCATGAGCGCGGATGGCCTGCTCGATCCAGCTGCCCACCGTCTGATTGGCGGCCTGGGCCGACTGGCGCGCGAGGTCGCGGGTCGGCCGTTCGACCCCCTTCACACTCCACGGTGCGACGTTGCTTTTGCCGGCCATATCTAGCGTACTACCGCAGCCTCAGACTCAATATTTTGATCGATCATCGGGACGACGGGTCTCCGGTGACGGTAGCGCCGGGGCCTCGAGGGCTTCCAGTCGCTTGGCAATATGCGACAGCGCCTGATCCAGCGGCTGAAGCGATTCGCGGATCCGCCGCTCGACACCGGTGAGCCGCTGGGTCAGGGCCTCGATGTCGACGCGGAGCTCGGCCGGTGCCGGCACCGGCGCCTCCGGACGCAGGGCGAGAGCACCACCTTCGAGTGCCCCCGGCTGACCGAGCTTCGCCGCAGCCGCGGCATCGATCAGACGAGAGAGCCAGACGCCCATCGGCTCGCCTTCCGCCATCGCGGCGGCCTTGGCGATCTTCCGGGCTTCTGCCGATACACCCTTGATGCTCCAAGGCATATGCGCGGCCTCGGACATCCGGTCCTCCCTGTCATACCTGGTATGACCAACCCCTGAACGCAACGATACCAGAGGTCGGACCGGAGGGCGACCGGGAAGTCACGGATCGGACACCGAGCCGCGTTGATGGGTCTCCGGTTTGCGGTTATGGTGCCGCGGCTTTGACTCGGCCGGCGGCATTGGGGCGTGGCCAAGCGGTAAGGCAGTGGTTTTTGGTACCACGATCCCAGGTTCGAATCCTGGCGCCCCAGCCAGCCGACGTCAGCCGGCCAGGGTCATGAGCCGCCG
>CAXNIC010000387.1:0-4827 GCA_964201945.1 Alphaproteobacteria bacterium | reverse complement strand
GGATCGACGAGTCCGGCGCGTTGAAGGTCGGTCCACAGAGCGCCGGCGCGGTGCCCGGCCCCATGTGCTACGGCCTCGGCGGCACGCGGCCGACCTTCACCGATGCCATGGTGGTGCTGGGCTATCTCAATCCGGTCGCCATCGCCGGCGGCCGGGTGAAGCTGGACGCGGCCCGCGCCCGTGCCGCGATCGAGGCCGAGGTGGCAAAGCCGTTGGGCCTCGATCTCGCCGTGGCCGCGCATGGCGTCTACACGCTGGCGGCGGCCACCATGACCCGCGCGGTGAAGGCGGTGACCACCTATCGCGGCCGCGATCCCCGCGACTTCGCTCTGGTCGCCTTCGGCGGCAACGGCCCGATCGCCGCGGTCGAGATCGCCCGGGCCCTCGAGATCAAGGACGTGCTGATCCCGCCCGCGCCGGGCGTGTTCAGCGCGCTCGGCCTCCTGGTCTCGGCGACCGAGCACAGCGCCGTCCGCACCTTCGTCCGCAATGTGGATGAGCTGACCCTGGCGGACGTCGAGGCCGCCGGCCGCGCTCTGGAGGCCGAGGTGATCGAGGCCTTTGCCAGCGAGGGCCATGACACGCAGCGCGTCACCCTGCTGCGCTCGGCCGAGCTCCGCTATGTCGGCCAGGCCTATGAGCTGCCGGTGAGCCTGCCGTCCGGCGCCATCGACCTCGCCGCCGCGCGTACGGGCTTCCATGCCGAGCATGCCCGCACCTATGGCCACAGCTCGCCCGGTGATCCGGTCGACCTGATCAGCCTCAAGGTGATGGGGCGCCTCGCGATGGGGGAGGGCGAGACCTCCTTCGACCGCTGGACGCTCGCGGCATCGGCGACGAAGATCGAACCGCGCAAAGCCTATTTCGGCGCGGCGGCAGGCTGGATGATGACGCCCGTCGTCACCCGCGCCGATCTTTCCGGAACGCCGCGCGAGGGGCCGGTGATCGTCGAGGAGTATGATTCCACCTGCGTCGTCCCGCCCGGCAGCCGGGTGAGCCTGGACGCGCTCGGCAACATCGCCGTCGAGGTGACGCCATGACCGCCGCCCGCCGTCTCGATCCCATCACCTTCGAGGTGGTGAAGAACGCGCTCTCCTCCATCGCCGACGAGATGGCGCTGGTGATCATGCGGAGCGCCTATTCGCCCGTGGTCCGCGACTCCATGGACTACTCGACCGCGCTCTGCGACCGCCACGGCCAGATCATCGCGCAGGGTCTCACGCTCGCGGTCCAGCTCGGCGCTTTCCCCGACGGCATGCGCCATCTGCTGGCGCAATACGGCAACGACGTCCAGGACGGCGACATCTTCCTGTTCAACGACCCCTACGGCTCCGGCGGCCAGCACCTGCCCGACATCTATGTGATCAAGCCGCTGTTCCACGAAGGCTGCCTCGAAGGCTGGGCCTGCACCATGGCGCATCACTCGGACGTCGGCGGCATCGCGCCCGGCTCGACCGCCATGCACGCGACCGAGATCCTGCAGGAAGGCCTCTGCCTGCCGACCCTCAAGCTCTACGAGGCCGGCAAGCCCAACACGACGCTGTTCCGCATCATCGAGAAGAACACCCGCCAGCCGGTGCAGGTGATGGGCGACCTCAAGGCCCAGCTCGCCGCCTGCTCGATCGGCGAGCGGGGCTACCTGCGGCTCCTGGCCAAGTACGGCGCCGAGGCGCTGCATCCCTATCTGGACGAGCTGCAGGACCAGGCCGAGCGGATGATGCGGGCGGTGATCCGCGACATCCCCGACGGTACCTACCGCTTCGACGACTGGATCGACGGCATCGGCGATGTGCCCGAGCCGATCCGCATCGCCGTAGCGGTCACGATCAAGGGCGACGAGGTCGACATCGATCTCGCCGGCACCTCGCCCCAGGTTCCGGCGGCGATCAACTGCCCGATCTCGATGGTGAACTCGGCCGCCTATTGCGCCATCCGCTGCATGACTTCGACGGGCATCCCGAACTGCCAGGGCTACATGCGGCCGATCAGGATCCGGGCACCCGAGGGCACCATCGTCAATCCCCTGTCGCCGGCCGCCTGCGCCGCCCGCGGCGTCATCGGCTACCGCGTCTTCGATGCAATCCTCGGCGCTTTGGCCCAGGTGGTGCCGGACAAGGTTATGGCCGGCGGCGAGGGCGGGCCGACCTTGCTCTCGATCGGCGGTCGCCATAAGGGCAAGGCCTTCGTGCTGACCGAGGTCATGGTGGGCAACTGGGGCGCCCGCGCGACCAAGGACGGGGTCGAGGGCATATCCAACCCCGCCGCCAATCTCTCTAACCAGCCGGTCGAGCTGATCGAGGCCGAGCTGCCGCTGGAGATCACCCATTACGCGCTGGTGCCGGATTCCGGCGGCGCCGGGCGGCAGCGGGGCGGGCTCGCCTTCTCGCGCGAGTATCGCCTGACGGCGGATGATGCCGTCTTCACGCTCCGCTCCGACCGTCGCGACCACCCGCCCTACGGCATCGCCGGCGGCCTTCCCGGCAGCCCCTCGAAGAACCTGCTGACCCGCGGCGGCAAGACCGAGGTCCTGCCGACCATGCCGATGAAGGCGATCACCTTGAAGAAGGGCGACGTCTTCCACCACATCTCCGCCGGCGGCGGCGGCTATGGCGATCCGCATCAGCGGGCGGCCGAGCTGGTGCTGGCCGACACCGTCGCCGGCAAGGTCTCGGCCCAGGAGGCTTGCTTTCGCTACGGCGTGGTGATCGAGGACGGCAAGCTCGACCCGGCGGCGACGGCGGCGAAGCGCTCGGCGCTCCGCACCGCGGCACAGTAGAGGCAGGCATGGCGCTCTCTCTCATCCTTCGCAGCGGCACCGTCTATGACGGCACCGGCAAGGCGCCGATCGTCGCCGACGTCGCCGTCGAGGACGGCCGCGTCGCCGCCATCGGCCGGATCGAGGGCAATACGGCGAAGGAGATCGACGCCACCGGGCTTGCGGTCACGCCGGGCTTCATCGACATCCACAGCCATTCCGACTACACGCTTCTGCTCGATCCCCGCGCCGTCAGCGCCATCCACCAGGGCGTGACCCTGGAAGTGATCGGCAATTGCGGCTTCGGCTGCGGCCCGATCGGCAATCCCCAGCTGGCGCCGCAGGCGATCTACGGCTTCGACGGCAGCATTCCGCTGACCTGGAAGAGCCTGGGCGGCTATCTCGACCGGCTGTCTTCGGTGAAGCCGGCGGTGAACGTCGTCACCCTGGTGCCGAACGGCCAGCTCCGCCTCTCCACCATCGGCCTCTCCGACCAGCCGGCGAATGCCGGGCAGGTGGCGCGCATGCAGGAGCTGCTGCGTGAAGGCCTGTCGGAAGGCGCCATCGGCTACTCGACCGGGCTCGAATACGCGACCGAGGTCGGCTGCGGCGAGGAGGAGCTGACGGCGCTGGCCGGCGTCGCCGGCAAGGCCGACGGCCTCTATGCCACCCACACCCGAGACCGCGCCGCCAAGGCGCTGGAGGCGATCGAGGAGGGCATCCGCACCGGCCGCAATGCGGGCGCCCGTACCCAGGTCTCGCATCTGGTGCCGCGCAAAACTGCTGACGGCGTGTTCGAGCGCTCGATCGAGCTGGTGGAAATGGCGCGGGCGGGCGGCCAGGACGTGCGCTTCGACATGCACACGCGCCTCTACGGCACCACCATGCTTCACACCATGCTGCCGCCCTGGGCCGGCAGCGCCGGCAAGGAAGCCGCGCGCGCCAATCTCCGCTCCACGGAGGCGCGGCAGAAGATGCGCTCGTATCAGAGCATCCTCTCCAGCGTCGGCGACTGGAACCGCGTGGTGCTGCTCGATCTCCCGATCATGTCGGAGTATTCGCGCCGCAGCCTCGCCGACATCGCCAAGGAGCGCGGCCAGGACGCTTATGACGCCGCCTACGACATCATCGAGGCGACGCTGGACCTGCCGCGAAGCCCGATGGTGATCCTGCTGACCTACACCGAGGATCAGCAGCAGGCGGTGTTCCGCCATCCGCTCTGCATGCCGGCCTCGGACGCGACCACCCTGGCGCCGGATGGTCCCTTGGGTGGCGCCGTCTTCCATGGCGCCTATACCTGGGCATCGTGGTTCTGGCGCTTCATGGTGCGCCAGACCAAGGCGCTGACGCCGGAGGACGCCGTCCACCGCATGACCGGCCTCCCCGCCGCCGTGCTCGATCTCGCCGACCGCGGCGTGCTGCGCACCGGAGCCCGCGCCGACATCGCCGTCTTCGATCCGGACGGCTTCGGCGAGCGCGGCACCACCTTCGAGCCCAACCTGCTGGCGTCGGGCATGAAGCATGTGGTGGTGAACGGTGTCCTTACGCTGAGCGACGGCCATCTCACCGGCCAGCGCGCCGGCGAGGTGCTTCGCCGCAAGGGCGCGCCGCTGCATTTCTAGTCTTCCCGAGGGCGACATGGCCGAGCGCATCGTCAGGACGTTTCCGCGGAAGGTCCGCGAGGTCGAGAATGTCTGGATCCCGATGCGGGACGGGGCGAAGCTCGCCTGCCATCTCTGGATCCCGGCCGATGCCGAGAAGCGCCCGGTGCCGGCGATCGTCGAGTACATGCCGTATCGCAAGCGCGACCTGCTCAGGCTGCGCGACCAGCCGATCCATCACTACTTCGCCGGCCACGGCTATGCCTCGCTGCGGGTCGACACCCGCGGCTCCGGCGATTCCGACGGCGTGCTCGATGACATGTGGACGGAAGGCGAGATCGACGACGGCCAGGACATCATTACCTGGCTGACGAAGCAGTCGTGGTGCACCGGCAAGGTCGGGATGATCGGGAAGTCGTGGAGCGGCTTCTCGGGATTGCAGGCCGCGGCTCGCCACCCCGAGGCGCTGAA
>CAXNIC010000386.1:0-4828 GCA_964201945.1 Alphaproteobacteria bacterium | reverse complement strand
CGTCATCGGTCTTCCAGACCTATGTCCGCATCCTCAGCGACCGCTACTTCATGGGCCACTCGCTCTCCCAGAGCCTGACCTTCGCCGGCATGTTCGCCTACATCACCGGCTCACCCTTCGTGCTGATCTCGCTCTACGGCGTGCCGGCCGAGTACTACGGCTTCGTGTTCGGCGCCAACGCCGTCGGCTTCATCGGCGCGGCGCAGATCAACGTGCGGCTGCTCTCGCGCACCACGCCGGGCGTGATCCTGTCCTTCGGGCTCGCCGGCGCGGCGACCGCCGGCAGCTTCGTCTTCCTCGCCGCGATCACCGGCATCGGCGGGCTCGTCGGGCTGCTGGTGCCGCTGTTCTTCTTCCTGACCAGCCTCGGATTCATCGGCCCCAACTCGACCGCGCGTGCGCTGGCACCGCAGGGCGCCAATGCCGGCGCCGCTTCGGCGGTTCTGGGCACCATCCAGTTCACCGCCGGCGGGATCTCCGGCGCGATCGTCGCGGCGCTGCCGAAGACCTCGGCGGTGCCGATGGCGGCGATGATCGGCGGCTGCGCGGTGCTGGGATTCATCCTGCACCGCGCCCTGGTCGGCCGGCGCTAGTCCGGCGTCGCCACGTTCAGCGGCGCCGACTGGTCGAACCATTCGGGCTTGGCCTTCTCGAGCTGGCGGGCGATCTGCAGCAGCAGGTCTTCTCTCGACCAGTTGCCGTAGAACATCGCGCCGATTGGAAGCCCGTCCGAGTCGAGGCCGGCCGGAACCGAGATGCCCGGCATGCCGGTCTCGTTGCCCGGCATGGTGTAGCGGCAGGCATTCGCCAGGCGATCGAGCCACGGATCCAGCGCCTCGTTAGCGAGCAGCGAGTAGGGCCCGTTCGCTTCCGGCACGCGGATGGCCAGCGTCGGCGTCAGCAGCACGTCGTATTTTTCCATGATCGCGCCGAACCCGCGGGTGACCGCGTTGTTCTGCCCCATCATCTTCCAGATGTCGTACTTGTCGTAGCGATCGGCCTCTTCCAGATGACGATGCGTCATCGGCCCGAGATAGTCCTTGAGGTCGGGCGTGTTGATGCCGCGGTCGGCTGCCATGGTGCGGAACTGGGCGCGGCTACCGATCCACTGGCAGTAGTAGCTCGCCCACATCTGATCCCAGTCGCAGATCTTGCGATCGTCGATCTCCTCGACCGCGTGGCCCAGGCTCTCCATCAGGCGAGCGACGTCGCGCACGCGCTTCGCCACCTGCGGATCGGTCTTGCCCGGCCGGCCCCAGGCGCCGGTCGAGAGCCCGATCTTCAGCTTCGGCGGGTCCTTCCTGATCGCCTGCAGATACGAGCCCTGGAAGCGCGCCACGTTCATGAAGGTGCCGCCATTGGGCACGCGGGTGATGTAGTCGTAGACCGCTGCGGTGTCCCGGACGCTGCGCGTCACCACGCCCTCGGCCGAGATCCGCACCATGTACTCGCTCTGCTTCACCGGCCGCGGCACCATCCCGCGCGTCGCCTTCAGGCCGACCAGGCCGCAATACGAGGCCGGGATGCGGGTCGAGCCGCCACCGTCCGACGCCATGCTGATCGGCGTCACCCGGGCGGCCACCATCGCCGCCGAGCCGCCGGAGGAGCCGCCCGGCGTGTGCTTCAGGTTCCACGGGCTGCGGGTGACCTTCACCTCGCCGAGATAGTCGGTGGTTGTGTCGAAGGTCATGCCGAACTCGGGCGTGGTCGAGCGGCCGATCGGCACCAGGCCGGCCGAGAGGAAGTTCTCGATGTTGGGATCGGTTTCCTTGGCGACCTGGCCCTTGTCGAATTTCGAGCCGGATTCGCGCTTCCGGCCCTTCAGCCCCGAGCCCAGGTCCTTGAGGAAGATCGGCACGCCGTAGAGGCGTCCGTCCTTGGCCGGCCCGTCGGTGTCCGGATTCTTGACGACGTCGGCGAAGACCTCGAGCACGGCGGCCAGCTTCGGGTTCATCAGCTCGACACCGGCCGCCACCTGGCGTGCGACCTCGCGGGCCGAGATCTTCTTCTTCTTCACGAGGTCGGCGAGCGCGATACCGTCCTTCTTCGACCACTCTTCCCAGCTCATCGCCAGACCGGACGACTTGGCCATGACCTTCCCTCCCCGTGTTTCCGAACGGAAAGGAGTGCAGCGCCCTCGGGCGCCCCGGTCAAGCCCTGGCGAGCTGAAGCGTCAGGTCGGGAAGGCGCTCCTCGTTGCCCTGTCCGTCGCTCTCGGCGATCTGCACGGCGCCATGGGCGCGGTAGAAGGCGATGGCGCGCGTGTTGTGGGTGAAGACGTAGAGCTTGAGGTCGCCGGATTTCCGCGCCCAGGCCAGCAACACCCGGCCGATGCCCTGACGGTGAAATTCCGGCAGGATCCAGAGATGATCGAGCCAGCCGTCATGGGTCACCGCAAAGCCGACGGGAACGCCGTCCCGCTCCGCCACCATCACCGTCTTGCCGGCGACCAGGCCCTGGTGAAATGCCAAGTCCTCGGCGGCCGTGTGCAGGTTCGGAATATCGGCGGAGGTACGGGCGGCAAGCTGGATCGCCGTCAGCGCCGCCGCATCCGCCATCGCCGCCGGACGCAGCACGAGGTTCACGGCGCCTTCTTCACCCGCCGCCGCGTCAGGAGACGCAGCGCCACGTAGAAGACCGGGGTGAAGAAGAGGCCGAGCAAGGTCACGCCGGCCATGCCGAAGAAGACCGCGGTGCCGAGTGCCTGGCGCATCTCGGCGCCCGGGCCTGTGGCCGTCACCAGCGGCACGACGCCGAGGATGAAGGCCAGCGCCGTCATCAGGATCGGACGCAGCCTGAGCCTGGCCGCCTCGACCACCGCCTCGATCAGCTCCTTGCCCTCATGCTCGGCCTGCCTTGCGAACTCGACGATCAGGATCGCGTTCTTGGCAGCGAGGCCGACCAGCACCACGAGACCGATCTGGACCAGGATGTTGTTGTCCATGCCGCGCAGCATGATGCCGCCGAGGCCCGCGAGCGCGCTCAGCGGCACGATCAGCATGATCGCCATCGGCAGCACCCAGCTCTCGTACTGGGCCGAGAGCGCGAGGAAGACGAAGACGATGGCGAGCGCGAAGATGAAGATGGTCGCCGCCCCGCTCTCCTTCTCCTGCAGCGCCAGCTCGGTCCATTCATAGCCCATGCCCTGCGGCAGCACGCGCTCGACGATGCCTTCCATCATGCCGAGCGCGACCGAGGAGGAGAGGCCGGGAACGCTGCTGCCCTGCACGGGCACGGACGGGTAAGAGTTGTAGCGCTGGACCAGGTCCGGGCCGCTCGAAGACTGGATGTTGACCAACGTGCCGAGCGGCACCAGCGCACCGGTCGCGCTCCTCACCTTGAGGCCGAGGATGTCCTCCGGCTCCATGCGGAAGCCCTGGTCGGCCTGCGCCCGCACCTGGTAGATGCGGCCGAAGGCGTTGAAGTCGTTGACGTAGGCCGAGCCCAGATTGACCTGGATGGTCTCGAAGATGGCGGAGATCGGCACGTTCAGGATCTGCGCCTTGGTGCGGTCGATCTCCAGGAAGAACTGCGGCGAGTTGGCGCTGAAGGTGGTGAAGACGCCGAACAGGCCCGGCGTCTGGCTCGCCTGGCCGATCACCTGGTAGGCGACCGCCAGCAAGGCCCGCGTGCCCTGCCCGGTACGATCCTGGATCTGCATCTTGAAGCCGCCGCCGGTGCCGATTCCGGGCACCGCCGGCGGCGGGACGGCGATGACGAAGGCTTCCTGGATCGCCTGCAGGCGGCCGAACAGCATGCCGACGATCTTATCGGCAGGAAGCTGGTCGCGGATGCGCTCGGGGAAGGACTTGAGCCTGGCGAAGATGACCGCGGAATTGGAGGCGACGGTGAAGGTGGCACCGGAGAATCCTGCGAAGGACACGGTGTCCTCGACGCCGGGCGTCGCCTTCACGATGTCGGCGACCTTGTGCAGCACCGCATCCGTCCGCGCCAGCGAGGCGCCGTCGGGAAGCTGGACGACGATGATGGCATAGCCGCGGTCGAGCTGCGGGATGAAGCCGGTCGGCACCTTCTGCACGGTGAAGACCGTCAGCGCGGCGAGCGCCGCATAGAGCCCGAGCATGAGCGTCTTGCGGCCGACGGTGGCGCGGACCGAGCGGCTGTAGCCCCAGCCGACGCGGTCGAAGATGCCGTTGAAGCCGCGGGCGAAGGCGCCGCCCGCCCGGCCGATGATCGTCCGCGGCGGGTGGTTCGGGTCATGCGCCTTGAGCAGCAGCGCGCCCAGCGCCGGCGAAAGCGTGAGCGAGTTGATCGCCGAGAGCACGGTCGCGACCGCGATGGTCAGCGCGAACTGGCGATAGAACTGCCCGGAGATTCCCGGAAGGAAGGCGGTCGGGATGAAAACCGCCGAAAGCACGATGGCGATGGCGATGACCGCGGTTCCGACCTCGTCCATGGTCTCGTGCGCCGCATCCCTCGGGCTCATGCCGTCGCGGATGTTGCGCTCGATGTTCTCGACCACGACGATCGCGTCGTCGACGACGATGCCGATGGCCAGCACCAGCCCGAACAGGGTGAGGACGTTGAGGTTGACGCCCAGCATCGCCATCACCGCGAAGGTGCCGATCAGCGACACCGGGATCGACAGGATCGGGATCAGCGAGGCGCGCCAGGACTGCAGGAAGATGACGACGACCAGCGCCACCAGCAAGATCGCCTCGATCAACGTCTCGTAGATCGCGTCGATCGACTCGGCGATGAAGTCGGTCGGGTTGTAGACGACGGTGTAGTCGAGCCCCCTCGGGAAGTCCTTCTTGAGATCCTCCATCCGCTTGAGGATGGCGGCCGAGGTTTCGAGAGCGTTGCT
>CAXNIC010000385.1:0-4853 GCA_964201945.1 Alphaproteobacteria bacterium | reverse complement strand
GCCACCGCCAAGAAGATGGCCGAGGAGTTCTTCGACCGGTTCTCGGCCATCGTGTCGGAACGGGCCGGCGTCTCCGCGGCGCCGACCGAGGCCGCAGCCGACGCCCCAGCCAAGCCGGTGATCGGCGAGCCGCTGGGATCGTCCATGCTGGGCGGCCTCGGCGCGCCGCGCTCGGGCTTGAGCCCGATGACCTGGGCCTCGCTGGTCGTCGTCATCGTGCTGATCATCCTCGCGGTCGTCATGCAATGACGGTGGTCGACGAGCGCACGCTGGCAAGGCACGCCCGCGCCTGGCCGTTCGAGGAAGCCCAGCGCCTGCTCAAGCGTTACGAGCAGGCGCCGCCGGCCAAGGGCCATGTGCTGTTCGAGACCGGCTACGGCCCCTCGGGCCTGCCGCATATCGGCACCTTCGGCGAGGTCGCGCGCACCACCATGGTGCGCCAGGCCTTCCAGCGGCTCTCCGACGTGCCGACCCGCCTGATCGCCTTCTCCGACGACATGGACGGGCTCCGCAAGGTCCCGGACAACGTGCCGAACCCGGAAAAGCTGCGGGAATATCTCGGCCAGCCGCTGACCTCGGTGCCCGATCCGTTCGGCTCCAACGAAAGCTTCGGTGCCGCCAACAACTCCCGGCTCCGCGCCTTCCTCGACGGCTTCGGCTTCGAATACGAGTTCCTGTCGGCGACCGAGTGCTACCGATCCGGCCGCTTCGACGAGACCCTGAAGAAGATCCTCATCCACTACGACGAGGTCATCAACGTCGTGCTGCCGACGCTGGGGCCAGAGCGGCGGGCGACCTACAGCCCGTTCCTGCCGGTCTCACCCCGCAACGGCCGCGTGCTGCAGGTGCCGATCGTCGCCCGTGATGTCGCCGCCGGCACCGTCAGCTACCACGATCCCGACACCGACGCCCTGACCGAGGTGCCGGTCACCGGCGGCGGCTGCAAGCTGCAATGGAAGTGCGACTGGGCAATGCGCTGGGTCGCGCTCGGCGTCGACTACGAGATGTCGGGCAAGGACCTGATCGACTCGGTCAAGCTGTCCAGCCAGATCTGCCGCGTCCTCGGCACGGCGCCGCCGGAAGGCTTCAACTACGAACTCTTCCTGGACGAGAAGGGCCAGAAGATCTCGAAGTCGAAGGGCAACGGCCTCGCGGTCGAGGAGTGGCTGCGCTATGCGCCGGCCGAAAGCCTGGCGCTCTACATGTTCCAGTCGCCGCGGAAGGCCAAGCGCCTGTTCTTCGACGTGATCCCGCGTGCCGTCGACGACTACCTGACCTTCATCGAGAAGTACCGGGCGGAGGAGCCGGAGAAGCGGATCGAGAACCCGGTCTGGCATCTGCACGACGGCCAGCCGCCGGAGGTCTCCTCGCCGCTGTCGTTCGGCCTGCTCCTGAACCTCGCCAGCGTCGCGCATGCCGAAGACAAGGGCGCCATGTGGGGCTTCATCAGCCGCTATCGACCGAATGCCTCGCCGGCGACCGAGCCGTTCCTCGACCGCCTGGTCGGCCACGCCGTCGCCTACTACAAGGACCAGATCAAGCCGGCGAAGACCTACCGCGCGCCGACGGAGATGGAGCGGGCCGCGCTCGACGACCTCGCGGCGACGCTGGAGACCGCGCCGGCCGGCGCCGATGGCGATGCGCTGCAGAATCTCGTCTACGAAGTCGGCAAGCGCCACGCCTTCACCGATCTCCGCGCCTTCTTCCAGGCGCTCTACGAGATCCTGCTGGGCCAGACCCAGGGCCCCCGCTTCGGCGGCTTCGTCGCGCTCTACGGCGTGAAGGAGACGGTGAAGCTCATCCGCCGGGCGCTCGAAGGTGCCGACCTGTCGAAGGAGTGAGGGGCCGCCGCCTCCTCACGCCCCCTTGTGCGCGAATTCCCAGTAGAGCTCGCGGGCGCGCTTGTAGACCGGGCCGGCCTGCAGGTGACGATCCTCGATGCGGGTGCAGGGTTGGACCTTGGCGTAGTTGCCGGATGAGAAGACCTCATCGGCCTCCTGCACGTCCTTGAGCTTGACGTTGCGTTCCTCGACCTTGTGCCCGGCCTTCCTCAGGAGGTCGATGATGCGCGCGCGTGTCACGCCGGGAAGGAAGGTGCCGTTGAGCTGCGGGGTATGCACGACCCCGTCCTTGACGAAGAACAGGTTGGCGGTCGCGAACTCGGCGACGTTGCCGTTGAGGTCGCGGACGATCGCGTTCTCGAAGCCCTTGTTCTTGGCCTCCATCATGATGCGGCCGGCCAGCGGATAGAGGCAGCTCGCCTTGGCATCGGTCGGCGCGGTCTCCGGCGACGGGCGGCGATACTGCGAGACGCAGGCTGAGAAGCCCCCCTTCGGCAGCGGCGATTCGTAGACCGAGATCATGAACCGGGTCGTCGTCGGATCCGGATCGATCCAGCCGCCCTCGGCGAAGAACATCGGACGGATATAGAGCTCGGCGTTCTTCGGGAACTTGCGAACGCCTTCCCTGGCGATCTCCTCGATCTCGCCGGCGCTCAGCATCGGCTTCATCAGCATGTTCTCGGCCGAGCGCACGGCGCGCTGGCAATGCAGGTCGAGATCGGGCGTCACGCCCTCGAAGGCGCGGGCGCCGTCGAAGATGATCGACGACAGCCATGTCGCATGGCTCATCGGACCGAGCACGGGCGGGTTGCCTTCAACCCAGCGGCCGTCGATATAGGTCCAGGCTTTCATGTTTGCTCCGAACGGGGTGGTGTCCGGAGTGTAGCCCTCCGATTCGGAGGGCGCTACCCGCCGTCCTTGGGCGGCTCGCTCGGGTCTTCCGGCGCTTCGTCGGTCGGAATGCTGTAGCCGCCGCCGAGCCAGCGATGCAGGTCGACATTGGTGCAGCGCTGCGAGCAGAACGGCTTGTACGCGACCTCCGGCGGCTTGCCGCAGATCGGACAGCGCGCCGGCTTGCGGTCGGCGAGACGCGTGACTTCCGCCACCTCTATTCCCTCACCACCTCGAACTGGGATCGTGAGTAGCCCGGCTCGGCGACGAGCGCAACCGCACGGCCGGCTTCGGCCAGTGCTGCGGTTCCCGCGCCTTCGAGCCAGCCGATGATCTCCGGCGACGCGATCAGGCGCAGCCGTCCGCCCTCGGCACGAGCGAGCGCACGAAGCGCCGCGAACGCCGCGCTCTCGATCGTCAGTCGCGACGACGGCGTTTCGACGAGCTGGGCGGCGAGGCTCGGGCCCGAGCGCGGCCTCGTCATCTCGTAGAGACCGGCGCGGGTCCATCCCAGGCACTCGACTGCGTGCGGGTCTGCCTCGACCGCCGCCTTCATCGCCGCATCGATCCGGTCCCGGTCGGGCTTTCCGTCGATGAACGGAAAGTCGACGACGAGCGTCCCACCGAGGTTCCGAAGCCGGATCAGCCGGCCGATCTCCTGGACGGCAGCGAGACAGAGCCCCACTCGATCGCCGGCGCCATTCACGTCGATCGCGGTCAGGGTCTCGCCTTCCTCCACCAGCAGCCGGCCGCCGGGGATCTCGATCTCTTTCGCCAAAGCACGCCCGAGCTCGTCCTCGATGCCCAATACCTCGAAGGCGCGATCGACCTTCTCGACATCCATTGCCGCGAGACCGCGAAGACGCGCCGCGGTCGCGGCATCTCCCGCGATCACCCGGGATGGCCGGAACCGGCTCAGCATGAGAGCAACCGGATCCGGTGGCGGCCGCAGCAGAGCCGGCGGGGTCGCGCCGAGACGCGCCTCGATCCGCCGCCACTCCTCTTGCAGCTCCCGCCAGATCCCGCCGAGATCCGTCGCGCCTCTCGCGCTCGAGCGTACCAGCACACCGGGGCTGGGTTCGGCGGTGCCGGCGATCGCCTGCACTTGGGTGCGGAGGCGCTTTCGCGCCGACTCCGTCAGCTTGCGCGAGACGGCGATCCCCGGCTGTGTCGGCGTCAACGCCAGCGCGCCGCCGTCAAGCAGAACCGCGCGCGTCACCTCCGGCCCCTTCCCCGCCACCTCGTCCTTGCTCACCTGGACGAGGAGCGTCGAGCCTTCCACCACCTTCTCGCGGCCCTCCGGCAGAAAGGCCGGAACGCGGCCGCCGATATCGAGGAAGGCGCCGAGCCCCGGCTCGACCCGCACCGCGCGCGCGAGATGGACGGCACCGACACGGCTCGCCGCCCCTGCACGATCGAAGTGGACCTCCACTGTCCGGCCATCCTCGCGAACCGCGATCCGGGTCTCACCCGGGTTGCGTTCGACGACGAGCTCGATCACCGGAATCCCAAGCCCGTGAGCAGCGCGTAGGTCTCGGCGAGGCCGAGGCCGACGACGTTGGAATAGGAGCCGCCGATCTTGCTGACGAAAGCCGCGGCACGTCCCTGCACCGCGTAACCGCCGGCCTTGCCCTGCCATTCGCCGGTGGCGAGGTAGCCCTGGATCTCGGCGTCGGTCATGCGCTTGAAGGCGACGGTGGTGGTGACCAGGCGATGGCGGAGCGTGCCGTCGGGGCCACGTGCCGCGATGCCGCCGATCACCCGGTGACGCCGCCCGGAGAGGCGGGAAAGACAATCGAACGCCTCCGCCTCGGTCTCCGCCTTCGGCAGCATGCGCCGGCCAAGCGCCACGACCGTGTCGGCGGCAAGCACGAAGGCGTCGGGATGGCGGGAAGCGACGGCGGCGAGCTTGGCCTTGGCCAGACGCAATGCCAGCTCTGCCGGCAGCTCGCGTTTGAGCGGCGCCTCGTCGAGGTCGGCCGCATCGATCGTATCGGGCGCCCAGCCGATCTGGGCCAGAAGCTCGCGGCGCCGAGGCGAGGCCGAGGCGAGCACCAGGGGTGCCAGCCGGCGCGACTCGGGCATCGGCCTTACTTGAAGCGGAAGGTGATGCGGCCCTTG
>CAXNIC010000384.1:0-4889 GCA_964201945.1 Alphaproteobacteria bacterium | reverse complement strand
AGGATCTCAGGCAGATCCGCATTTCCACCGACAAGGTGACCCGGCGCGCCGGCCGGATCGAGGAAGTGGATGTGGGCCGGCCCGAGCAACCGCAACTCTCGCCGCCCCCGGTGTGATCATGACCCGACTCCTTCTCCTGCTGACGGTGTTGCTCCCGATGACGGCAAACGCCTTCGACCTCCAGGGCCATCGCGGCGCCCGCGGGCTTGCGCCCGAGAACACGCTCCCGGCCTTCGCCCGCGCCCTCTCGCTCGGCGTCACCACGCTGGAGTTCGATGTCGGCGTCACTCGCGATGGCGTCGTCGTGGTCATGCATGACCGCCGGCTCAACCCGGACGTGGCCCGCGGTCCCGACGGGCAATGGCTGACCGGGCCGGGCCCGGCGATCGTCGATCTCACCTTCGAGGAGCTGCAGCGCTACGACGTCGGCCGCCTGAAGCCGGACAGCGCCTATGCCAAGAGCTTCGCCGACCAGGTCGCGGTCGACGGGACGCGCGCACCGAAGCTGGCCGAGGTCTTCGCCCTGGCCGCCAAGGCCGGTAACACCGCCGTCCGCTTCAACATCGAGACCAAGCTCTCGCCGCTGGCGCCGACCGAGACCGTCGATCCCGAGACCTTCGCCCGGGCGCTGATCGCCGAAATCCGGGCCGCCGGGGCCGCGGCGCGGACGAGCATCCAGTCCTTCGACTGGCGGACGCTCCAGGTGGTGCAGCGCGACGCACCGGAGATCGCGACCGTCTATCTCTCGCTGGCGCGCGGCGGCGGCGACAATATCCAGGTCGGCAAGGCCGGGGCTTCTCCGTGGCTCGCCGGCCGCGACATCGACGATCACGGCGGCTCGGTCCCGCGCCTGATCAAGGTCCTGGGCGGCCGCGTCTGGTCGCCGCTGGCCAATGATCTCGACGAGGCCGGCCTCAAGGAGGCGAAGGCGCTCGGGCTGACCATCGTGCCCTGGACGGTCAATGACGAGGCGACGATGCGACGCCTCGTCCAGATGGGCGTCGACGGATTGATCTCGGACTATCCCGATCGCCTCAGGAAGGTGCTGGCCGAACTCGGGATCGCGCTGCCGGCGCCGACACCCGTCACGCCGTGACGCCGGAGGATCTCGTCGCCATCGCGCTGGAGAACCCGGCGAACGCCGAGATCCTCCGGAGACTCCCAGATCTCGGCGTGCCGGAGGCCCATCTGGTCGCCGGCTGCCTGTTCCAGGCGGTGTGGAACCGGACATCGGGCTGGCCGGTCGATCGCCACATCAAGGACTACGACGTCTTCTATTTCGACGATCGCGACCTCTCCTGGGAGGCGGAGGATCGGGTGATCCGAAGTGCCCGAGAACTCTTCGCTGATCTCGGCGTGGTGATCGAGGTCAAGAACCAGACCCGCGTCCATCTCTGGTACCGCGACCGCTTCGGCGCGGACTATCCGCAGCTGAAATCGGCGCGGGACGGCATCGACCGCTACCTCTCGAACTGCACCTGCATCGGCATCGAGGCGGAGACGGGCGCTCTCTACGCGCCCTATGGACTCGACGAGCTCGAGGCGGGCCTGCTTCGCATGAACCCGGTCAATCCCCAGCCCGATCGCTTCCTCGAGAAGGCGGAGAGCTATAGAGCCCGATGGTCCTGGCTGACGATCGTTCCGCCGCAACTGTAGAAACGGAAAGGCCCGATCCATCGGACCGGGCCCTTCTGAAGACTTTGGTGGAGCCGAGGAGGATCGAACTCCCGACCTTCGCATTGCGAACGCGACGCTCTCCCAGCTGAGCTACGGCCCCGCCTGGGTCGGGGGTATAGGGAGGGGCCTTAGGACTGTCAAGGCGACGATCCCCGCACCCGATCACTCGGCCGGCAGGGGCCGATCCGGTCCGCGGAAGGTCCGCTTCAGCGACTGCGCGGCAAGCCAGGCCGAGGCCAGCAGCCAGGCGATGAGGGCCGGCAGCGGACGGTCCGGCAGCGCCATGACCAGGATGAAGGAGGAGACGGCCCAGACACCGGTTGCCGCCAACGTCATCCCCCGGCCCTCGCGCACGCGGAGCGGGTGCAGGAACTTGGCGGTGGAGAAGCTGGCGAGGCCGAGGAGGACGGTGACCGCCAGCGTCGCCTCCTTCGGCGGGTCGAGCACGTAGACGTAGAGGGCGACCACATTCCAGATCGCGGGAAACCCGACGAAGTAGTTGTCGGCGGTCTTCATGTCGGCATTGGCGAAGATGTAGAGCGAGGTCGCCAGGATGAAGGCGGTCGCCGCCACGGCAACGGCGTCGGGAAAGAATCCGAAGCGGTAGAGAAAGACGGCCGGAACCACCACATAGCTGAGGTAGTCGACCACGAGGTCGAGGACGGCGCCGTCGAAGCGCGGCAACCGCTTCTTCACCTCGAAGCGCCGCGCGAGCGGGCCGTCGAGGCCGTCGATGATCAGTGCGAGGCCGAGCCAGAGGAGTGCCGCCTGCGCATTGCCCTCGAGAATCGCGAGCAGCGAAAGGAGAGCGATGACCACACCGCTCGCCGTCAGCACATGCACTCCCCAGGCGATCGTCCGATCTGTGCTGAGCTTCGGCATTTCCATCCTCCGCCATCGTCGGGGATCTTGGTTATGCGCGCCCGATCCGCCTCGGTGCAAGCCCGCAAGATGGTTGGCGCCGGGCCGAGCCTCCCCCATGATGCGTGAAACGACGGCGAACGAGACATGGTGCGTCCCAGCAAAGTGAAGATGGTCGAGGTCGGACCCCGCGACGGCCTCCAGAACGAGGCCCGGCCGGTGCCGGCTGCGATCAAGATCCAGCTGATCGGGAAGCTGGCCGACGCCGGCCTCACGGCGATCGAGGCCGGGGCTTTCGTCTCGCCGAAATGGGTCCCGCAGATGGCCGATACGGCCGAGGTTCTGGCCGGGCTCGCCCGCCGCCCGGGCGTCTCCTATCCGGTGCTGGTGCCGAACATGACCGGCTTCGAGGCCGCCGCCGCGGCCGGGGTCGAGGAGATCGCGGTGTTCGGCGCCGCCTCCGAGAGCTTCTCCAAGCGCAACATCAACTGCTCGATCGAGGAGAGCTTCCAGCGCTTCGGTCCGGTGGTGGAGGCGGCGAAGGCCCGCGGCATGCGGGTCCGGGGCTATATCAGCTGCGTGCTGGGGTGCCCTTACGAGGGCGAAGTCGCGCCGGCAGCCGTCGCCGCGGTCGCCGGCCGGCTCCAGGCCATGGGCGCCTACGAGGTCTCTCTCGGCGACACCATCGGCGTCGGCACCCCGGCCAAGGCCCAGGCGATGATCCGGGCCGTGGCCGGAGCGGTGCCGGTCGAGCGGCTGGCCGTGCATTTCCACGATACCTACGGCCAGGCGATCGCCAATGTGCTGGCCTCGCTTGAGCTCGGCGTCGCGGTCGTCGACTCCTCGGTCGCCGGCCTCGGCGGCTGCCCCTATGCCAAGGGTGCGTCCGGCAATGTCGCCAGCGAGGACGTGCTCTATCTGCTGGACGGGCTCGGCATCGAGACCGGTGTCGCCCTGGGCAGGCTGGCGGAAGCCGGGCGGTTCATTTCAGGTCATCTCGGCCGCGACACCGGCTCCAAGGTGGCGAAGGCGCTCGCCGGCAAGGTCGCGGCGTGAGCGTCAACCTGGTGAAGATGTGCGTCGGCATCGACGACGTCGAGCAGCTTCGCTACTGGCAGGCGAAGCGGCTGAAGAGTGCTCCCGACAAGAAGCTCCAGCATGTGACGCGCCACCGTCCGAAGCGCGAGGAGGAGTTGCTCGACGGCGGCTCGCTCTACTGGGTGATCAAGGGCCAGATCCGCGTGCGCCAGCGCGTGACCGCGCTCGAGGACAGGGTGAAGGAGGACGGCAAGCCGGCCTGCGGGCTCATCCTCGATCCGGATCTGGTCGCAACCGAGCTCCGGGCGATGCGCCCGATGCAGGGCTGGCGCTACCTGGAGGCGAAGGATGCGCCGCGAGACCTGAGGAAGGGCGACGAGCTCGGCGACATGCCGCCGAAGCTCATCGCCGAACTGCGGGCGCTGGGGATCTTGTAGAGCCGGCTTGCGCGGTGGTCGGCGCGACCACGACGTCGACCTCGCCAGAAGGCGCGATCCTGACCATGGCGATGCGGTCGCCGCGGGTGAAGGTGATGGCGGTTCGGCGCGCGCGGACGACGGCGGTCTCGCTCCACCCCAGCTTCGGCATCTCAACCCGGTAGTATTCGGTCATCTGGGCGGCGGTATAGGAGGTCGTGATCACGACCTGGCCGTTCCAGTTGTCGTCCGGGCCGATGATCGCCGTGTCCTCGCGCACGATCCGGCCGGCAGGCGGGATCGGGATATCGGGGATGCGGACGACGTCGGGGGGAATGACGGAGGAGGGCGGGCCAGAACTCATGGTGCTGGAGGTCAGCTGGGTCGCAGCGATGCTTTGCGCCCGCTCGCAGCCGGTCACCAGGACGGCTGAACAGACCATCAGGAGAAGGGTCGATCCGCGGTTCATCAAGCGCCTGAGTAGCTTGACGGCAAACTATCATGCGGGCATCACAAGTCGACATCGCCGGCGACGCGAGCGCCAAATTTAACGCTTGCATGATCGACCCGGGGTGATTAGGTTCTTGAGCCTCGGTTGCGGCTTGCCGTTACCGAGGTATCCCCATGGACGGGCTTGTGCTTAAGGCGCGGGTTTTCGCCAGGGGTCGTTTGTTCTTTGACAAGTACATCAGTAAGGAAGGGATGCGTGGGCGGCGGGCCAAATCGGGGCCATGACTGCTTATGTATCTCTCAAAAGACGCGTAGACAGGAAATGGCTCCAAGAGGGGTGTTCCGGTCTGGCCTCGTGGCTTCGGCTGCGGGGAAGGATTGGGATGCTTCGATCAACCTGAGAGTTTGATCCTGGCTCAGAACGAACGCTGGCGGCATGCCTAACAC
>CAXNIC010000383.1:0-4898 GCA_964201945.1 Alphaproteobacteria bacterium | reverse complement strand
AAGCGGGAGCGGTTCCTGAGCCCGGCCGAGCTCAAGCGGGTCGGCGAAGTGTTCAAGGAAATGGAGAGCGAGGGGATCGAGTTGCCCTCGGCGATCGCCGCCGCCCGGCTGCTGATCCTGACCGGCTGCCGCCTCGGCGAGATCATGACACTCAAGTGGGAGCATGTGGACCTGCCCGCCAAGGCGCTCCGCCTGCCCGACTCCAAGACCGGAGCCAAGGTCGTCCATCTTGGCCAGCCAGCGGTCGACGTGCTGGAGAAGATCACGAAGCTGGAGAAGAACCCCTGGGTGATCGTCGGCACCCTGCCCGGCGCCCGCCTCACCGACCTTCAGCCCTTCTGGCAGCGGCTCCGGGCCCGGGCCGGGCTGAAGGACGTCCGCATCCACGATCTCCGGCACACCTTCGCCTCGACCGCCGTCGCCTCCGGCCAAGGTTTGCCGATGATCGGCAAGCTCCTCGGCCATACGCAGGTGCAGACCACTGCCCGGTACGCCCATCTTGCGGCTGATCCGGTGAAAGTGGCCGCCGACGCGGTGGCTGTGGCTCTTTCAGACGCTCTGTCTGCCTAAGTGCCTCTCGGCATGGCTCGCGCCGCGCTTCGATGGCTTGCTCAGGTCGCCGTCGTTCGCTGTTCCAGGATGCGTTTGAACATAACGTCCACATACGTGGCCTTGTCCTCCTCCTGGAACAGTATGTTCCGCGCCTCCATGGCCGGCTTATCGATCGCCCAGAGCAGTCGCATCACATGCGACGGCGTGTTTGAAACAATGAAGCTGCTGAGTGTCACTGACGGCTCGGCAAGGCGTCGCTCGATATCCTTGATGGTCTGGAAGAACTGAATCTTCGGGTCGTTGAAGCCGATGTTCCGAATGCCCTTTGGATCAACAAAGGCGATGAACTGCCTCCCGCCGGAAATCAGCCAGAGGATAAAGTCGGGATGAAAATTTCCAGCTTCGAAGAACCCGACTCCGCGCCCCTTGCTCAAATTGCGCAGGAGATAGAGCTCCTTGTCGGCGAAAAAACCTGGCGTGCCGCCATGGAATGACTTCACGTCCTCGACCAGGTTTCGCTCGCCCTTGTTGAGCGGAACCGGACTGATCTCGACAATGTTCTGATCGAGATACAGAAGCGGCTCATAGAGATGCCGCCCAAACCAGATCGCCTTCATGCCGCTGAACTCCCACGGCTTCAGGTCACCTTTCTCGATCAGGCCCTTCAACTCCGTGAGCTTGGTAACGATCTCTTCCTGCGACCGATCGAGGAGGATGCGGTAGTATCCTTCGCCGTCTTCGTCCCGGCCTTTGGGGAAGTTCGGATCGTTTTCCGTCAGTTCCTGATATTCGAGATGGGGAAGTTCCCATTCACGCTTGCGGAACGTGTAGTAGCGCTCGGTGAACTTCTTCAGCAGGGACAGTGCGATTTCTTCCCAGAGGCGGACCTTCTCGAACGAATCGCACGCCAGCTCTTCGGCCGGAATGAGAAGCTGATACCAGCTTTGGTCGGCAAGGAGCTCGGCTAGGCCGTCGGGTGTCAGGTTGAGATTGTACCAGCCGCGCTCCGCCTTGAAACGCTCCAGCTCGAAGTAGATCCGGTCTAGGTCGAGGAACGCGATATGCCTCGCGTTCAGGTGCGCTTGGTTCGGCGCGGCTTCGACATCGCCGCCGGCGACGCCGCCCGATTTCATGGCCTGGATTTTTGGATACCAGTTCAGGACGACCTGGTTCTTCTGAAGGTATGCCGTCGCCTCTTCCTTTGCCTGATCGGGCTTCGACAGCGTGGGAATCGGGCCTAGTCGCCGGAAAGCATCGCCAAACTCGGTGCTGACACCGTTGATGGTGTTCTTGAGGCGGATCATCTTGAGCTTCTGGGTTCCCAGGTTCTTGATGATCGGCAGCATGAACTCGATGCGGTCATCGTTGACCGGCAGCCCTTCCTCTTCGAGGAAATCGCGGAACTGGGCCATGTAGTCCGCTCGAATCCCGAAGATCGAGAGCGTTTCCAGCACGCTGATGTGCTTTGGACGCTCCATCTCGTCCGGCAATTGCGTCTTACCGCTGCGCTTCAGGCTTGAACCATAGCCCTTGAGCCGGACACCGCGCCCGAAGAGCTGGATGATCTGCGAGCCCTCCGTCTGGCCGACATTCATCAGACCCATGGTGCTGACGCGCCAGCTATTCCAGCCCTCCGTGAACTTCTTGGAGCCGATCAGCAGGTTGACGGTCGATAGGGGCTTGTTGATCTCGTGAAAGAGCGAGCCCGCGAACTCGCTGTCCTCGGTGGCGATCCCGTTGTCTTCACACAGTTTGACCAGCTTGGCGTCGTCGCCCACGTTGATCACGCCGAAAGGATCATTGTCGCCGACGCGCAGCGCGATCTCGCCGGTTGCACCCTTCAGGTTCTCGACATGGAGAGCGCCGCCACCTGCGGCATTGAAAAGGATCGCGAGCGTTTCGTCGAACACCTGCGAGGCCGAAAGGCCGAGCGTGTTGAGATAGGTGAAGCGGCCTGCAAAAAGGTTCCTCCCGCCGGCGGTGACAAGGCCCTGATTGAGGACACGCTCGATGCGTTCAATGCTCGCGGAACGATCGGACACATAGCGCGAGAGAAAATTCAGGATCTCGATGATGTCGGATGCGTCGCGCGAGGCGAGCGTCTTGGTCACGCTGCCGCCGACAAAAATCCAAAGCGGCTTGTCGATATTGAAGGGGCGGAACGCGAAGCCCTGCTCCTTGAAGAGCCGTTGCTGCTGAAAGAACGCCAGAAGGCAGGCGACGAGATACGCGTCGAGATGGTTGGCCTGCGTTCCCTCGTCGAGATTGAGGATCTGGTAGTCCTTCCCGAACCCGTCACCGTAAAAGTAGCGGTAGGAATAATCGAACAAGATGCTTTTGGCGTAGGTGTCGGTGAGCGCCCGGTTCCCCTTCACCGCCTGACCGAAGGTCGCGGAATATTCGAAAGAGAATCCCTTCTCGCAGAGCGCGTTGCGAAAGCGCATCCAGGCGCCTTCCTCGCCGCCCGACGCGCCGCGATGACCTTCGTCAACCAGCACGAGATTGTTGCCCTCAAAGGCGTCGATGGCGATGGTCTTGTCGCCCATTTCGTCCTTGACCTTGTGGATGTCGAGGATCTCGATCCGCTGCCCGGCGAAGAGCCCGGTGCCGTCCTTCTGGAAAAGCTCGGCTGCGAGCCCCGTCGCCTCGAATTCCCGCAAGTGCTGCTGGCTGAGGCCTTCGTTCGGCGTGAGAAGGATGATCCGGTTCAGTTCGCGGCGCCGGCCGTGTTTGTCGAGATAGAACTGGTACTGCAGGATGTTGGCATGCATCAGCAGTGTTTTGCCGCTGCCGGTCGCGCTCCAATAGGCAATCTTGTTGATCTGTGACCACGCTTCGCCGTCATCTTTGAACGGCGCAATGTGGTCCGCCTCCAGTTTGTCGTCATTACACGCGGCGACTTGGCTGTTGATCGCTTTCAGCAGCGCGGCTGGATCGCTGAAATAGCGATCCAGATAGATTTCGGTGAAGAGCAGCGTCAGGTACTGGAAATACTTCCAGACGATCGGCGCTTCGCCGCGGGTGATGCGGCGCTCATTCAAGCGCTGGGTGTGCTTGACGATGTTCTGGTCGTATTCGAGAAGCAGCTCGGTCGGCAGCTTGGTCAGGTTGAAAAGCTGCGCCGTCAGGGCGTGATGAAAGTGATGGACGTTGTTCTCGTCCATACCTTCCAGCTTCTCGTTGCGTAAGTGCTCGGCCAGTTGCTCGAACCGCTTCACGTCGAACAGCGAGAGGAGCCACTGGTTCAGAACCAGTTTGTGAACGAAAGGAACCTGGGGTCTCCCGTTCGCGCGCCGGCGCGTGGTCGTTGTTGCGGAGCGGGCCATCAAAGACCCTCCGTGTCGAACATCAGCCGGTGGAAGTCCTCTTCGATCAAGCGGACCTTCCACGTATCGTCGGCCGCCTTCAGGTTCTCCAGATTGTTGTCGCCGTTGACGTAGATGAGCCCAAATTCACTGTCCTTGGCGGAATAACCCGCGCGCGTGAACCACGTGTCGAGCACAAGATTGTCCTGCTCCGGATTGCCGGTGAGCTTGCGCCAGATGATCAGCGCGCGGCGCCCATCCGGCGTGGTGCCGGTCACGGTGCGGAACCACCACGGGCCGGCTGCATCCTGACGCAAGCGCCCCTTGAGGCCGAGCCGTCCCTCGGTGTCGCGCTCAAACTCGGCGGTAAAGGTCTGCGGTGCAGCAATGCCTTGAACAGTCAGGCCGATCAGCCAGTTGAAAGTCTCAAGCAGATCGACATTCACCTCCCGGCTTTCATCCGATCCCGGTCGCTTCACCTTGAGCTGGTAGGCGGTCGGGTCCGCGAAGGACTTGATGTTCAGAAGCGATTGACTGCCCCGCGTCTCCACGTCGAGCATGTAGCTGAGCAGGTATTGCTCCTTGAGGCGATCCGCACCTTGCGCCTCAGCCGAGGTGAGCAGATCGTCCTGCCGCGCTGAGCGGCGCGGTACCAGATTGTTGAGGGCGTCTTCGTAAGATTCTAGGCGGATGACCTTGAATATAGAGGGACCAGTACTCACCTCCTCGGTACTCGCAAATGCAGATGGTTTTCCGTCCGACCAGTGCGGAGTGAATGTCACCTTCTTCATGCGGGGCACGAGCACAGTGTCAAAGTGCGCTCCCATCTCAACAAGTATGAATTTGCGCCTTCCGCCGTTGCTTCGGTTGAAGTCGATTACGGCGTGCCCAGTGAGCTATGGTCGAAAGTTGGTGACGGTGTAGATCGAGAAGGCGGCATATCGTGGGGGTAGTTGAAGCCTCCACTTCTCCATTGAAGGAGTGATATGCCGTGTCGAATTCTAACGTCGTCAAACTGGTTCAGCCAGGCACTTTCAGCGA
>CAXNIC010000382.1:0-4905 GCA_964201945.1 Alphaproteobacteria bacterium | reverse complement strand
GGATGCCTACAACAAGCCCGAGGTGAAGGTCTCGGTGGTGATGGGAACCACGGACGAGCAGGCGGTTCGCCGTCTGCTTCCCAAGTCGACGGTCCGTGCCATGAAGGCCACGCCCGAAGCCATCCTGGATGTACAATCCGGGAACGGCGATGCCTGGATCACGACCGTGCTGGTCGGCCTCGCCGCGCTCAAGGAGTCGAAGACGTTCGATGCCATGCATGTACTGCAGCCGGTCTTCATGCAGCCCTCGCACGGCGGCACGCGTCGCGATGGCGACGGCAAGTTCGCGGCCTACCTGAAGGAGTGGGCGCCCCGCTATCGGTCGACCGGCCGCGCCAAGGACGTGATCTTCACGGCGATGCGCAAATACGGCCTCGACGTCGACCGCCTGCCGCCGGGAGTCAACTTCTAAGGCTATCTCACGTGCCGGCGATGGTGTGCTTTCGCTTCGAAGGCGCCGAGGTGAAGGCGGTGGCGGGACAATCCGTCGGCGTTGCCTTGTGGGCCGCGGGCATTCGAACGCTCGGGCGCAATCCCTGCGACGGCACCCCGCGCGGCATGCATTGCGCCATGGGCAGCTGCCAGGAATGCGTCGTCGTCATCGATGGGGCAAGAATCGAAGCCTGCCGTGTGGTGGCGCGTGACGGCCTCGTGGTGACCGCCGGGTGACGGCCGATCACGACCTGATCGTGCTCGGCGCCGGTCCCGCCGGGGCTTCTGCCGCGATAGACGCCGACGCGTTGGGCCTGAAGACCCTGCTCATCGACGAGCAGGACGCGGCGGGGGGGCAGGTCTGGCAAGCGCCGACACCGGCCGGCCGCCCAGGCAGCGCGAGCGAGGGCGAGACTCTGAGGAGGCGCCTTGCTGCCAGCGGTGTCCGCACCGCGTTTTCGCAAAGGGTCTGGCACATCGAGCCGGGCTTCGTGGTCTCGACCGCGGGCCCGGCTGGCACTGCAAGCAGCAGGGCGCAGGCGCTGATCCTGGCAACCGGCGCTATCGAGCGACACGTGCCAGTGCCAGGCTGGACCCTGCCGGGCGTCATCGGACTCGCTGCGGCAACCAACTTCCTAAAAGCGCAGGGCGTCCTTCCCGGCCGCCGGGTGGTCGTCGCCGGCGTCGGGCCACTCCTGTTCCAGGTTGCGGCACAGGTGTTGGAGGCCGGCGGGGCCGTCGCCGCCGTGATCGACCTCAACAGCCGCACGGAATGGCTCGCCCAGGCCAGGAGCCTCGCCACGCGGCCGGAGCTGCTGTGGAAGGGCTTTTCCTGGCTCGCACGCATCCGTACTGCGGGCGTCCCCGTCCTGTCGCGGCACGCCCTTCGCCGGATCGACGGCAGCGAGGGAGTCGAGAGCGTGGTCGCCGGGACGGTCGATGCCGACTGGGCGCCACTGCCGCACCAGGAGCGCAGCTTTCAATGCGATGCGGTCTGCCTCGGTTTCGGCCTGACGCCGTTGACAGATGCCAGTCGGCTCCTGGGCGCGCGGCACGTCTACGATCCATCTCTCGGAGGCTGGACGGTCGAGAGTGATGCGGATCAGAAAACCAGCGTGGTACGCCTCTACGCCTGCGGCGACGGTGCCGGCATCCTTGGTGCGGCGGCGGCTCCTCTCCGTGGCCGGATCGCCGCGCTTGCGGCGGCGCGGGATCTGAGCCGGTTGACTCAAGCGGACTTCGCCGAACGAGTGCGCCCCCTGCGCCGGGACCTCGCGCGGACGGCGCGCTTCGGGTTGGCGATGGCAGGGCTGACGATGCCGCGTTCGGGACTCCTGCAGGCGATCACGTCGGAGACGGTGGTCTGCCGGTGCGAAGCGGTTACCAGGGCTGCGCTTGACCGGGCGATTGCCGATGGCGCGGTCACGATCAACGATCTGAAGGCCGCGACACGCTGCGGCATGGGGCCGTGCGGCGGACGCAGCTGCGAGGATGCAGCTGCCGCGTTGATCGCTGCAAGGACGGGTCACTCACGCGAACGGATCGGTACGGGCACGGCGCGACCGCCGCTGAGGCCGCTGCCCCTGGACTCCCTGCTCGGCGACTTCGACTACGAGCAGCTGCCGATACCGGCGCCGGCGCCGCTATGAGCGAATTCGACCTGATCGTCGTCGGCGGAGGCATCATGGGCTGCAGCGCTGCCTTGCGCGCCAGCGAAGGCGGCATGCGCGTGGCCCTGGTCGAACGGGCGGCGATCGGGTCGGGTGCTTCGGGCGTCAATGCAGGAACCTTGTCGCTCCAGATCAAGCGCGTGGCGCTGATGCCCTATGCCATCCGCGGGCATCGCTGGTGGCAGAAGGCCGGCGACAAGGTCGGATTCCGTCGCACTGGGGGCTTGACGCTGGCTTTCAACGAGCGCGAGGCCACACTCCTGGAAGAACGCATGCGCCTCAAGATCGCCGCCGGCGGTCCGATCGAACTCGTAACGCCGGGATTTGCCTTGCAACGCGAACCTTCTCTGACCTCGCGCGTGATCGCGGCCAGCTGGTGTGCGGATGACGGCTACGCGAGCGCCAACCGTACCGGCACCTATCTGCGGGGTCTGCTGCGCGACGCCGGCGTGACCTACCTCGAATACAGCCCGGCCGAAGCGATCGACGGTGGCGACGATGGATTCCAGGTCGTCACACCGCTGGGGACTTTGAAGGGGCGCCGTCTTTTGCTCACTGCCGGAGCTTGGACGAAGCCCCTTGCCGCGAAGCTCGGCGTCGAATTCCCGGTGCATGTGCGCGTCAACACGGTGTCGGTTCTCGAACGCGGGCCCGCGACGGTCGGCAGCGTCATCGGCCATGCCACGGGACTATTGACCCTGAAGCAGAAGGCCGACGGGACCGTTCTCATCGGCGGCGGCTGGCAAGGTCGAGGCAGCTCGGAAGAGGGGCGCGGCGAGATAGTGCCCGCGACCATGCTGGACAATCTGCGCCTCGCGCGCTTCGTCGTTCCGCCCCTGGCCAGATTCCGCCTGCTCCGTGCCTGGACGGGTTTTGAAGCTCACGTCCCCGATTTCTATCCCCTGGCAGGGGCGCTTCCGGGGATACGCGATGCCTTCGTGCTTTCGTGCGTGCGCGGCGGCTACACCATCGGCCCATATATCGGCCGGCTTCTGGGCGATCTCATCCTCGGCAAGGAGCCGGAGTTGAAGTTGTTCGACCCCGCCCGTTTCGCGGGCCCGACGACCGCACTCGCGGTTTGATAGGCTCGGTCGCCCTGCGTTCTGCTCGGTTCTCGCAATGGGACGCGCGTCAATAGTCATGATGAGGGAACGCCTTGCGCTACCAGCCCGATTTTTCCGGAATTCTCGATCCTCAGATCTGGCTGTCCGCAATCGGCATCACAATCGTTTATGCCGTCGGCACCATCCTGGCAGGCATGGTCATCGGCTTGTTCGGCGGCGTCATGTCGCTGTCGCGCCTGAGACTCGTGCGGCTGCCGGTCCAGGGCTACGTCCAGTTCTTTCGCTGCACGCCGCTGCTGGTGCAGATCATCTGGTTCTACTACGCACTGCCGATCCTGACTGGCTATTCGATTCCGGCATGGATCGCCGGCGGCCTCGGCTTGGCGCTGTACATGGGCGCTTTCTGCTCGGAGATTTTTCGTGCCGGCGTCATTTCGATCGATCGCGGACAATGGGATGCCGCCCGCTCCCTTGGCCTCAGCTACATCGCGATGATGCGCCTGGTCGTCCTGCCCCAGGCGGCACGGCGCATGGTGCCGCCCTTCGTCAACCAGTCTGTCTTGCAGCTCAAGAACACTTCGCTCCTCTATGTCGTCGCGGTGCCCGACCTCATGTACACGAGCTACCAGCTGACCGCCGACACGTTCCGGCCGCTCGAAGTGTATACCTCCGTGGCGCTCATCTATTTCATCATTCTCTATCCGTTGACGAAGCTTGCGAGGCGGATCGAGCTGAAGGTCGAGACGTGATTTCTCCCCAATCCTTCCAGGAGACAGGCCGATGAGGTTTCCCAAATTTCGCGGTGTCATCCCGGCGATAACCACCCCCTTTCACGCGGACTCGTCGCTCGATGCGGATAGCTTCGGCCGTTTGGTGGATCTGGTGATCGGCGATGGCGTCGATGGTGTGCTGGTCAACGGCTGCACCGGCGAGAGCTGGTCGTTGAATGCCGATGAACGCGGCACGATCTTCCAGACGGCAGCCAAGGTCGCGGCTGGCCGCGTGCCGGTCGTCGCTGGCTGCAGTGCCATCACCGCGGCCGAAGTGGTCGGCAAGATCCGCCAAGCCGAGCGCGCTGGGTGCGACTACGTGATGGTCTCGCCGCCCTGGTATGTCATGCCTGGACCGGATGAGATCGCCGATCACTATGCGACCGTGCTCGCACAGAGCGAGTTGCCGGTGCTGCTCTACAACATCCCCCGCAGGACAGGTGTTCAGATTCCGGTCGATCTCATCGATCGCCTGGCGGATCATCCGAAGGTGGCCGGCATCAAGGAGAGTTCGAAGGACTGGGGCATTCTCTCCTCGGTCATTCGCCGTACGCGCGATCGAATCAGCGTGTTCGCCGGCTATGCGAGTTTCTTCGGCCTTGCGGCACTCACCGAAGGGGCGGTCGGCTACATGGATTCCGGAACACCCGTGTTCGGACGCCGGTCACCGGAGTTCTTCCGTGCCTCGATGAGCGGAGATCTGGCCACGGCCCGGCGCCTGCAATCCGAAATGGCGGCGATGCTCGATGCCTTCTTCGGGCTGGGCACGTTCCCCGCCAGCGTCAAGGCCTCGCTCGATCTGATCGGCCGGCCAGGCGGGCGGACACGCGACCCCATTCGCCCATTGACGCCGGCCCAGATCGAGACGCTGCGCCAGAAGATGACCGCGTCAGGCTTGCTCGCGCCCCTCGCAAATTCAGCGGCCTAGCGACGTAGGAGGCTGAGTTCGTCGAGCACGCTCGGATAGTG
>CAXNIC010000381.1:0-4905 GCA_964201945.1 Alphaproteobacteria bacterium | reverse complement strand
CGCACCGAGCCCTATTTCAAGCCGGACTTCGCCTTCGACCTGCTGCTCGGCCAGAACTATGTGAGCCATCTCGGGATCTACCGCCTGGATGCCGTGCGCGCGGTCGGCGGCTTCCGCCTCGGCTACGAGGGCAGCCAGGACTACGACCTCGTGCTCCGCATCCTCGGCCGGACCAAGGGGCCGGTCGTGCACCTGCCCTGGGTGCTCTATCACTGGCGGCTCTTCCCCGGCGCCGGCACCTTCTCCTCGACCCAGATCGAGAAGGCGTCGGAGTCGGCGCGGAAAGCGATCCTCGAGCATCTGGACGGCAAGGGCGTCCAGGCCCGGGTCGAGCCCTGGGTGCACGCCTATCACAAGGTCATCCGCGCCGATCTTCCGAGCTGGCCCAAAGTGTCCGCGATCGTGCCGACCCGTGACCATGTCGGGGTTCTGAAGACCTGCATCGACGGCCTGCTGGAGCGGACCGACTACCCGGACATCGAGCTGATCATCGCCAACAACGACAGCGCCGAGCCGGAGACGCTCGCCTATTTCGACAAGCTCAGATCCGATCCGCGGGTGCGCATCCTCGACTGCCCCGGCGCCTTCAACTTCTCGGCCATCAACAATACGGCCGTCCGCGCCTCGACCGGCGAGATCGTTCTGCTCCTGAACAACGACGTCGAGATGATCGACCGCGGCTGGCTCAAGGAGATGATCAAGCACGCCGTCAGGCCCGAGGTCGGTGCCGTTGGCGCCAAGCTGCTCTATCCGGACAACACCCTCCAGCACGGCGGCGTCATCCTGGGCATGAACGGCGTCGCCGGCCACCTGCATGTCGGCGTGCCGGCCGACTCGCCCGGGTATTTCGGCTGGCTCAAGATCGCCCACGACGTCTCGGCCACCACCGCGGCGTGCCTGGCACTCCGGCGCACGGTCTATGACGAGATCGGCGGCCTCGACGAAGTCAACCTCAAGGTCGCCTTCAATGACGTCGATCTCTGCCTGAGGATCACCGAGAAGGGCTACCGCATCATCTGGACGCCGGAGGCGACGCTCTATCACTGGGAGTCGAAGAGCCGCGGCAACGATCTCTCCTCGCAGCACTTCACCCGCTTCCAGGGCGAGGTCGCCTACATGCGCGAGCGCTGGGGCGCGCGCCTGGATGAGGATCCTCTCTACAACCCGAACCTCTCGCTCTCGACCGCGCATCCGGTCATGGCGTTCCCGCCGCGGCGCGTGCCGCCCTGGCAGCCCTTCCTCGCTCCATCGACGGCGGCAGCCGCGTGAGCGGGGCCGCCCTCCCGGCGGGAAGCGAGAGGCGGCCGCCGGTCGCGACCAACGAGACCCGTGCGCGGATCGACCCGAGCCCGTTCGCGCCCTTCCTCGACCTCTGGCAGAACCGGGCGCTCCTGATCGCGCTCACCAAGCGGGAGATCGAGGGACGCTATCGCGGCTCGGCGCTCGGGCTCGTGTGGTCGCTGGCGACCCCGATCCTGACGCTCGCCGCCTATACCTTCGTCTTCAGCGTCATCTTCCAGGTGAAGTGGGGTGCCTCCACGCTGGGCCATGGCGAATTCGCGCTCGTGGCCTTCGCCGGCCTGCTGGTCTTCGCCTGCTTCGCCGAATGCGTGACGCGGGCGCCCGGCCTCGTCCTCTCCCAGGCGAACCTGGTGAAGAAGGTCGTCTTCCCCGTCCAGGTCCTGCCAGCCGTGATCCTCGGCGGCGCGCTGTTCCAGCTGGTCATCGGGATCGGGGTGCTGCTCGTCATCGGGCTGATCATGGGCACCGTTCCCGGCGTGACGGCGCTGGCGCTCCCCGCGGTGGTGCTGCCCCTTGTCCTCGGCATCCTCGGCCTCACCTGGATGGTCGCGGCGGCAGGCGTCTATTTCCGCGATCTCGGCCAGGCCGTCGGCCTCCTGGTGACCCTGCTGATGTTCCTGATCCCGATCTTCTATCCGTCGAGCGCGGTGCCGGAGGCCTTCCGGCCGATCATCACCTACAATCCGCTGGCCGTCCTGGTCGAGGAGGCGCGAACGGTTCTGCTCTGGAACCAGTGGCCGGACTGGAGCCGCCTCGCCTGGATCGGAATGCTGGGCTGGGCCGCGAGCTGGGCCGGCTATCTCTTCTTCATGAAGCTCCGCCGCGGCTTCTCAGACGTGCTCTGATCCATGACCGGCGACCCCATCCTCCGCGCCCGCCATCTATCGAAGTGCTACCGGCTCTACGGCAGCCCGCGCGACCGCATCGTCGAGTCGCTCTGGCGCGGACGGAAGAAGCTCCATCACGAGCTCTGGGCGCTCACCGACGTCTCGATGGAGATCGATCGCGGCGAGACCGTCGGGGTCATCGGCCGCAACGGCGCCGGCAAGTCGACGTTCCTGCAGCTCGTCACCGGCACCGTGCAGCCGACCTCTGGCACGATCGAGGTGCATGGCCGCATCGCAGCACTGCTGGAGCTGGGCGCCGGGTTCAACCCGGACTTCACCGGGCGCGAGAACATCCACCTGAACGCGGCCCTGCTCGGCCTCACGCCGCGCCAGATCGACGAGCGCTATGAGTCGATCGTCGCCTTTGCCGAGCTCGGCGAGCATATCGAGCGGCCGGTCAGGACCTATTCGAGCGGCATGTACATGCGGCTCGCCTTCGCGGTCGCCGCCCATGTCGACGCCGACCTCCTGATCGTCGACGAGGCACTGTCGGTGGGCGATGCCTTCTTCGCCCAGAAATGCATGCGCTTCCTCCGCAAGTTCCAGGAGACCGGCTCGATCCTCTTCGTCAGCCACGACACCGCCGCGATCTTAGGCTTCTGCAATCGCGTGGTGTGGCTGGACAATGGACGCGTGCGCGCGATCGGCCCGGCGAAGCCGGTGGTCGAGGACTATCTCGCCGACGCCGCCCGGGCAGCGCAGGGCGATGCCGAGACCGGCGTCCGCGCCCGGCCGACGGCCAGCGAGGAGTCCGGCCGCCCGGCGTCCGCCATCGACGGCCGACTTCCCTGGATCAACGCCAGCCCCTACCGCAACGATCTTCAGATCTTCGCTTTCCGCCCGGACGCGGCCTCGTTCGGACGAGGCCAGGCCGAGATCGTCGGCGTGCGCCTCGAGGCCGAGGATGGCACGCCCTTCGCCTGGTGCGTCGGCGGCGAGATGGTGACGCTCGCCGTCGACGTCCTGGGCCACGCCTCGATCGCCCGCCCGATCGTGGGCTTCCTGGTCAAGGACCGCCTCGGCCAGCATCTCTTCGGCGACAACACCTATCTCAGCCGCGAGGGCGATGCGGTGCCGGCGCTGGCCGGTGAGCGCCTTCGCGCACGCTTTCGCTTCCGCATGCCGATCCTCGCCGCCGGCACCTACACGATCGCCGTCGCCGTCGCCGACGGGGACGTGGCCGACCACGTCCAGCACCACTGGATCCACGACGCGCTTGCCTTCACCTCGCACGCCTCCAGCGCCGCCACGGGCCTGGTCGGCGTGCCCATGCACGAGATCTCGCTCGAGAGGACAGCCGGCTGATGCATCTCAGCTCCTATCAGCACATGCAGGACCTGGTCAGCCGCTACCTCGACCGGAGCCGCCGCCTGGAGATCCTGGACGTCGGCGCCTGCGATTATGGCACCGCCGATCCCGAGCTCCCCGGCAGCTATCGGCCGATCTTCGAGCATCCGGGCTGGCGCTATCGCGGCGTCGACATGATCACCGGTCCCAATGTCGACGTGGTGATGGCCTCGCCGTATCGCTTTCCGCTGCCGGGATCGACCGCCGACGCGATCGTCTCCGGCCAGGCCTTCGAGCATGTCGAGTATTTCTGGCTGACCTTCCTCGAGATGGCGCGGGTGACCAAGCCCGGCGGCTACATCTTCCTGATCGCGCCGTCGCGGGGGCCTGAGCACCAGTACCCGACCGACTGCTGGCGGTTCTACCCTGACGGCTACCGGGCGCTGGCGCGCTATGCCGGGATGGAGCTGGTCGAGGTCTCGACCGACTGGGCGCCCCATCCGGTCGCCGACAGCGCGCAATGGGGCGATACGGTCGGGGTCTTCCGCCGTCCTCCCGGCGGCTCCTGGCGGGTGGCGCTCAGGGGCGCCCTGGTGGGGCTGGCGAGCCGCCTTTCCTAGCTCGGCTTTCGCCACGATTTTGCCCTTCCTATATGTTCTGCTCGGATGTGAGCCCATCGACCGAGCCGTCCATGACCCGTTTCAAGGCAGCCGCCGCAGTCGCCGTCGCCCTTGCCGCCTCGGCACCCGCCGTGGCCGACATCTCAAGCTATGCCTGGCCGCTCGAGGACGGCAGCCTCTCGGTCGGTGGACGCCATGTCCGCCTGCAGGGGATTGCCATCCCGCCGACGGACCGCATCTGCGGCGCCCCTGACATGCCGACCACCTGCGGGCCCCGGGCCGTGCTCCAGCTCGCCCGCAGGATCGGCGCCGAATTCGTGCGCTGCCAGGATCTCGGCCGCGACGACGCCGGCGCCATGCTCGGGCGGTGCTCAGTGCTCGGCCAGGATCTCGGCGGCTGGATGGTGCTGAACGGCTGGGCCATGGCCGGGGACGACGCACCGGCCGAGTACCGGCAATGGGAACGGCTGGCGGAGTCGCGCCAGCTCGGCATCTGGGGACGCCCGGTCGACGTCATCGTCCGGCCGGCGCCGCGTCCCCGGCCACGCCCGCAGACGCCGACGGCGAAGCCCGCGCCGTGACCGACGCCGGAGCCGAGATCGGCGATCTGGCGACGGAGAAGCTCTTCACCGACTGGCTCGTCGACGACGGTGCCCGCTTCGAAGGCCCGCCTCAATTCCTCGAGCAGCTCGCCGAACGCCTGAGGAAGGCCGATGTCCCGCTCGTCCGCTTGACCTGGACCCTGACCCTGCTCCACCCGGTGTTCCGGGGCGTGACCTACGAGTGGTCGCGGGGCGCCCCGGCGAGGG
>CAXNIC010000380.1:0-4919 GCA_964201945.1 Alphaproteobacteria bacterium | reverse complement strand
CCGCCACCACCCGAGCCGGCCGTCGTCGTCGGAGTGGTCTCGCAAGCGGCCAGCAGAAGCGATGCCGCGAAGAGACTCAGAAGCTTCGTTCGCATTTTTGTTAACTCCTTCCCGGGGGAGAGATCGAGATTGTCACGTTGTTCTATTCTTAGCTGGGCTCACGACGGCGCCTGCTGGTGCCATAACCCCTTGCGGACAAGGGGGGCCGAGCCGGTACGACATAACCCAACCCGTCAGCACGGGCCGACGGAGACGAGGGGAATATAAGCGTGATATTTCAAGGAATCAAGGGGGACCACGCGGGGTCCGACCCGTCCACCGGAGTAATGATTTCGCGTTCATTGAAGCCGGTCAAGTCGATCGAGAACAGCTTCACCTGGCCGCCCCGGCCCTGGTCGTCGCTGGGCTGCTGGCGGAAGTACATCAGGACGCGCCCGTTCGGTGCCCAGGTCGGCCCCTCGACCAGGAAGCTTTCGGTAAGGATGCGTTCACCCGAGCCGTCCGGCCGCATGACGCCGATGGAGAAGCTGCCGGCGTTCAGGCGCGTGAACGCCAGGAGATCGCCGCGAGGCGACCACACCGGCGTCGCATAGCGGCCCTGGCCGAAGCTGATTCGCTTCACGCCGCCGCCCTCGGCATCCATCGTGTAGAGCTGCTGGCCGCCGCTGCGGTCTGAGTTGAAGCAGATCGCGTTGCCGTCGGGCGAATAGCAGGGGGAGGTGTTGATCGAAGCGTGGTTGGTCAGCCGCTTCACCGACCGGGTGCGGAGATCGAGCGTGTAGATCTGCGAGTTGCCGGTGTCGGACAGGCTCATGATCACGCGCTTGCCGTCGGGCGAGAAGCGCGGCGCGAAGGTCATGCCGGGGAAGTCGCCGACGACTTCCTGCTGGCCGGTGTCGATGTTGAACAGATAGACGCGCGGCTGGTCACGGAAATAGGAGAGGTAGGTGATCTCCTGCGCCGTCGGCGAGAAGCGCGGCGTCAGCACCAGCACGCGGCCGTCGGTGAGGAAGCGGTGGTTGGCGCCGTCCTGATCCATGATGGCGAGGCGCTTCACTCGCCGGTTCTGCGGCCCGCTCTCGGCGATGTAGACGACGCGCGTGTCGAAGTAGCCGTCCTCGCCGGTGATGCGCTTGTAGATGGCATCGGCGATGATGTGGGCGACGCGCCGCCAGTTGTTGGGAATGGTGAAATAGGCGAGGCCGGTCATCTGCTGGCCGGCGATCACGTCCCACAGCCTGAACTCGACCTTGAGCCGGCCGTCGGCCTGCGTCTCGACGCTGCCATGGACCAGCGCCTGGGCATTGATCATCTTCCAGTCCTCGAAGCGGGGCTGGAGACGGATCTGCTCGGCCGACTGGATGAAGGACTTGGGATCGAGCGGGCGGAAGAGGCCGGAGCGCTCGAGATCGGCCGAGACCACGCTGGAGATGTCGGAGCCGAACTTCGCCTGCTCGCCCGCGCCGGAGAACGGCACGATGGCGATCGGCATCGGCTCGACCTTGCCGCGGGTGATGTCGATGCGGAGCTCGCCCCAGGCGGGGCGTGCGGCACTCCAGAGAAGCGGTGCGACGGTGAGCCCGAGAAGGGCGTCGCGTCGAGTCGGCATCCACGGCCGGGAGCGATCGGGCAGCACGCTCATTACAGCATTTCCTTCGGGTTGAAGTTGAGTATGAAGGATTTCCAGGTATCGAATTTCTCGCGCGGCAGGCGGAGCGGATTGCAGCGCGGATTGAGGACCGCGCGCATGGCGCTCTCGGCGGCGGCGCGGAAGAAGGGATCCGTCATCATCCTCGCCTGGTCGACCACCTGTGCATGCCGTACCGTGGCATCCTGGTTCATATCAACCTGGACCTCGACCACAAGGTTCCGTGCGTCGCGGGCGCCGGCCGGCACGTTCCAGCATTGCGCGATCTGCCCGCGGATGGCGTCGAGCTCGCTCAAGGTGAGCTGACCCTCGGTCATCGGCCGCGGCGGTGGCGACTGGTTCGGCGTCGGCGGCAGCGCCGCCTGCTGCTGGGGCTTCGGCGGCTCGGGCTTCTTCGCCTCGGCCGGCTCGGGCGTCGCCGGCTTCTTGGTGGCGAGATCCTTCAGTAGCCGGTCGAAGGTGTCGTCCTTCTTGACCTGCGGCTTCGGCGGCTCGGGCTTCGGCGGCGCCGGCTTCGGCGGCTCGACCTTCGCCACCGGTTTCGGCGGCTCGGGCTTGGGCGGCTCGACCTTGGGCGGTTCCGGCTTCGGCGGCTCGGGCTTGAGCTCGGCCACCTTCGGCGCGGGCTCGGGCTTCACCTCGACCGGCTTCGGCGGCTCCGGCTTGATCGGCTCGGGCTTCGGCGGTTCCGGCTTCGGCTCGACCACTTTCGGCGGCGGTGGGGGCGGAGGCGGCGGGGGAGGCGGCGGTGCCTCCACGACCTTCGGCGGCTCCGGCTTGGGCAGTTCGGGCTTAGGAGGCTCCGGTTTCGGCGGCGGCTCGACCACCTTCGGCGGTTCCGGCTTCGGCTCGACCTTCGGCGCCGGCGGCGGCAGGTTCGTCACCGTGGCGATGGTGACGATGTCGACGAGGATCGGCTTCTCCAGCATCGGTTCCGGCGGCTTCGCCATCAGCGGCAGGCCGAAGAAGGCCAGCAGCACGACGAGTGCGTGGAACAGGAAGGAGAAGGTCGCGCCCCGAGTCATGGGCTCAGTTGGTCCTGCGCTGCGGTTGCGCCGGGCGCGCGGCTGGCGCTGGTGCCGGCTGGGCGCTCTGCGGCATCTCGGCGATCAGCGCCACCTTGTCGAAGCCAGCGGCGGCGACCATGCCCATCACCTCCATCACCCGGCCGTAGTGGATCGCCTTGTCGCCGCGTACGAAGATGCGCTGGTCGGCCTTGTTCCGGACGATCGCCTGCAGGCGGGCCACCAGCTGGTCCTCGGCGACCTCGGATTCCTGGATGTAGATCTGGCCCTGGCCGTTGACGGTGATGGTCAGGGGCTCGACCTGCTCGTTGATGGTCGCGGCCTGGGTCTTCGGCAGATCGACCGGCACGCCGACGGTGAGCAGCGGGGCTGCGATCATGAAGATGATCAGCAGCACCAGCATGACGTCGACCAGCGGCGTCACGTTGATCTCCGCCATCGGCGCGTAGCGCGTCCGGCCGCTCGGCTTCTTGATGAGGGTGGCTGCCATCGTCGGCTACTCCGCCTCGTCGAGCTGGCGCGAGACGATCGCTCCGAACTCGGCCGCGAAGCCCTCCAGGCGCGCGGTATAGCGGCCGATGTCGGAGGAGATCTTGTTGTAGGCGATGACGGCGGGAATGGCCGCCACAAGGCCGAGCGCGGTCGCGAACAATGCCTCGGCGATGCCGGGCGCCACCACCGCGAGCGAGGTGTTCTTGGTGAGCGCGATCGACTTGAAGCTGTTCATGATGCCCCACACCGTGCCGAAGAGGCCGATGAACGGCGCGGTCGAGCCGACCGAGGCGAGGAAGGTCATGTAGCGTTCGACCTGGCTCATTTCGCGCTGAAGGGTGATCTGCATCACCTGCTCGATGCGCTGGCGGAGGCTGGCGCGCATCGGGCCGGAGCCGACCAGGCCCTTGGCCGCCGAGCGGCGCCACTCGCGCATGGCGGACGAGAAGATCGCGCTCATCGGCTCGCCCGGCCGGCTGCCGAGCCGGTCGTAGAGATCCTCGAGCGGCGCGCCCGACCAGAACTGCTCTTCGAACTCGCTCGCCTGCGCCTGCAGGCGCCGGAGCCTGATGACCTTGTCGAAGATGATCGCCCAGCACCAGAACGAGGCGAAGATGAGCAGGATCATCACCGCCTTCACGACATAATCGGCCTGGAGGAACAGGCCGATGATCGACATGTCGGTGGATCCGACGGATCCGGCGAGGGTGACGGCGTTGACGAGCTTAGGTTCCATCTAGTCGTTCACTCCTCGAGCGGTTGCCGCCGCCATGGCGGCCCGCAGATTCTTGGGCAGTCGCGCCGGCCGTCCGTGCCCGTCTACGCAGGCGACCACGAGCCTGAGCCTTGCAACCTCGTCCGCTTCGCGCCGGATGACCTGCTCGGCCACCAGCGACGCGCCGCCGACCTCCAGGACCCGGGTCGCGACGTCGAGGACGTCGTCGAGCCGGGCGGAGCGGCGGAAATCGATCTCGCATCGGGTCACGGCGAAGCCGAGCCCCGTTTCCTCGCGCCACTGCCGTTGTTGCACGCCTAAGTCGCGCAACCACTCGGTTCGGGCTCGTTCAGCAAACTTAAGGTAGTTGCTGTGATAGACGATCCCGCCCGCGTCGGTGTCTTCGTAGTAGACGCGTATGGCAAAACGATGGCCGGCCTCAGGCATCGTCGGCCTCCGCGGCGAGGAGGTCGTACTGGGCGGCGGTGGACGGCACCGGCAGCCCGAGATGGCGGTAGCCCTGGGCCGCCAGCATCCGCCCGCGCGGCGTCCGCTGCACCAGGCCCTGCTGCATCAGATAGGGCTCGATCACGTCCTCGATGACGTCGCGCTGCTCGGAAAGCGCGGCGGCCAGGGTCTCGACCCCGACCGGGCCGCCGCCGTAGTTGTCGATGAGGCAGGAGAGATACCGGCGGTCCATGGCGTCCAGGCCGTTGCGGTCGACCTCGAGGCGGTTGAGCGCCGCGTCGGCGGCCTTGGCGTCGATCACCTTGTGGCCGTCGACGGCGGCGAAATCGCGGACGCGCCGGAGCAGCCGCCCGGCGATCCGGGGCGTTCCCCGGGCGCGCCTCGCCACCTCGGTCGCGCCGTCCTCGGTCATCTCGATGCCATGGATGCCGGCGGCGCGGCGCACGATCGAGACCAGCTCGTCGACCTCGTAGAAGTTGAGGCGGAGCGGGATGCCGAAGCGCTCGCGCAGCGGCGTGGTCAGCAGGCCCGAGCGCGTGGTGGCGCCGATCAGGGTGAAGGGCGGCAGGTC
>CAXNIC010000379.1:0-4921 GCA_964201945.1 Alphaproteobacteria bacterium | reverse complement strand
TCACTTGGCGCTTGCCTCGTCCGTTTGTTCGGCGATAGGGTCCGCGCGCGGAACCACCGGGCCTACAACCGGTGCCGCGGGGCGAGGCAGAGGGCCGTGTAAGGCAACGGTCCTGGGGGGCGGAAGAGCGTTGGAGTACTTTCTCCAGCAGCTGATCAACGGTGTGACGCTGGGAGCGATCTACGGTCTGATCGCGATCGGCTACACCATGGTCTACGGCATCATCGGCATGATCAACTTCGCCCATGGCGAGGTCTACATGATCGGTGCCTTCATCTCGATCATCGCCTTCATCGTGCTCGGCATTCTCGGCATCACCTTCATCCCGCTGGCGCTGATGGTGGTGCTGCTCTCGACCATGGTCTTCACCGCCGCCTATGGCTGGACGGTCGAGCGCATCGCCTACCGGCCGCTCCGCGGCTCCTTCCGTATGGCGCCGCTGATCTCGGCGATCGGCATGTCGCTGTTCCTGCAGAACTACGTGCAGCTGGTCCAGGGCGCCCGGGTCAAGCCGATGCAGCCGGTGGTCACCGGCGGCTTCGAGTTCTTCCAGGGCGGCGTCTTCACCGTCCGCCTCAGCTACATCCAGATCGTCATCGTCGTCCTGACCGTCGTGCTGATGGCGGGCTTCACGCTGCTGATCCAGCGGACGGCCCTCGGCCGGGCGCAGCGCGCCTGCGAGCAGGACATGGGCATGGCGGCGCTGCTCGGCGTCGACGTCGACAAGACGATCTCGCTCACCTTCGTCATGGGCGCGATGCTGGCGGCGGTCGCAGGATTGATGGTGACGCTCTATTACGGCGTCATCGACTTCTTCATCGGCTTCCTCGCCGGCGTGAAGGCGTTCACCGCCGCGGTCCTGGGCGGCATCGGCTCGCTTCCAGGCGCCATGCTGGGCGGCATCCTGATCGGCCTGATCGAGGCCATGTGGTCGGCCTACTTCACCGTCGAGTACAAGGACGTCGCCGTCTTCGTTATCCTGGTGCTGACCCTGATCTTCAAGCCGACGGGGCTGCTCGGCAAGCCGGACATCGAGAAGGTCTGATGCCGGGCCAGGCCCTTCTCAAGGATGCGGCCCTCGCGGCCTTCGTGGCCTTCGCTCTCGCTTTCCCGATGGTCGGCTTTCAGACGGTCGACGTCTCCGGCGGCTTCGGCATCACCGTCGTCACGCGCTTCGGCGACGTCGCGATCTCGGTCGCGCTGGTGTTCATCGGACGGCTCGCGCTCAGCCTCCTCGACGACCGCTCGAAGCGCCTGCCGATCCTCATCGTCTCCGGTGTCCTGGCGCTGGCCCTGCCGTTCATCAAGACCGGGTCCCCGGTCATCTCCTGGCTGACGGTGATCGCCGCCGGCGTGATCGCGGTCCGCGCCGCCTGGCTGGTCTTCGATTTGTCCGGCGTAATCGACCGTGACGACGGCAACCGCCTCGGTGACGCGGCCGCCGTCATCGGCCGCTGGTTCGGCCCGGTCTTCGTCCTCTTCGCCGTCATTTTCCCGTTCCTGCCGACGACGTCGCGCTATCTCCTCGACCTCGGCATCCTGGTCCTTACCTACGTCATGCTCGGCTGGGGGCTGAACATCGTGGTCGGCCTCGCTGGGCTGCTCGACTTGGGATACGTCGCCTTCTACGCGGTCGGCGCCTATTCCTACGCCATCATCGCGAACGAGTTCGGCTGGTCCTTCTGGGCCTGCCTGCCGCTGGCCGGGCTCTTCGCCGCCTTCTTCGGCGTCATTCTCGGCTTCCCGGTGCTTCGCCTTCGCGGCGACTACCTCGCCATCGTGACACTCGGCTTCGGCGAGATCATCCGCATCATCCTGCTGAACTGGTCCTCATTCTCGGGCGGCCCGAACGGCATCAGCGGCGTGCCGCGGCCGTCGCTCTTCGGCATGCCGTTCACCGCCAATCCGCCCGATGGGGTCACGTCGTTCCACCAGTTCTTCGGCCTCGACTTCTCGCCCGAGCACCGCATCGTCTTCCTCTACTACCTGATCCTGGCGCTGGCGCTGGTCACCAACTTCTTCACCCTGCGCATCCGGAAGCTGCCGATCGGCCGCGCCTGGGAGGCGCTGCGCGAGGACGAGATCGCCTGCCGCGCGCTCGGCATCAACCCGACCAACACCAAGCTGACCGCCTTCGCCATCGGCGCGATGTTCGCAGGCTTCGCCGGCGCCTTCTTCGCCACCCGCCAGGGCTTCATCAGCCCGGAGAGCTTCAGCTTCATCGAGTCCGCCGTGATCCTCGCCATTGTCGTGCTGGGCGGCATGGGCAGCCAGATCGGCGTGGTGCTGGCGGCGTTCCTCCTGATCGGCATTCCCGAGTTCTTCCGCGAGCTCGCCCAGTTCCGCATGCTGGCCTTCGGCGCGGCGATGGTCGGCATCATGATCTGGCGTCCGCGCGGCCTCCTGGCCCACCGCGATCCGTCGATCCACCTGCCGAAGGCGGCGAAGTCCGGGCAGGTGGGGGGAGGGGACGCGTGAGCCGGAAGCCGCTGCTCACCGTCGAGCACCTGACCATGCGCTTCGGCGGCCTGGTCGCGGTCGACGACCTCTCGTTCACCGCCTATGACCGCGAGATCACCGCGATCATCGGGCCGAACGGCGCCGGCAAGACTACGGTGTTCAACTGCCTGACCGGCTTCTACAACGCGCCCGTCGGACGGCTCACGCTCAGCGGCGCGCGGGGCGAGTTCCTGCTGGAGCGCATGGACGGCTTCCGCATCGCCCAGAAGGCAGGCGTGGCCAGGACCTTCCAGAACATCCGCCTGTTCCCGCGCATGACCGTGCTCGAGAACCTGATCGTCGCCCAGCACAACGTTCTGATGCGGGCCTCGGGCTATACGGCGGCGGGCCTCTTCGGCCTCAAGAGCTACCGCGACGCCGAGCAGGGCGCGCTCGACCTCGCCAAATCCTGGCTCGACCGCCTCGATCTCACGCACCAGGCGGATTGGGAGGCCGGGAACCTTCCCTATGGCTCGCAGCGCCGCCTCGAGATCGCGCGCGCCATGTGCACCAAGCCCGTGCTGTTGTGTCTCGACGAGCCCGCCGCCGGCCTCAATCCGCGCGAGTCGGCCGAGCTCCGCGAACTCCTGACCGAGATCCGCGACCGGCACGGCATCGGCATCCTGCTGATCGAGCACGACATGAGTGTGGTCATGGGCATCTCCGACCACATCATCGTGCTGGACTACGGCCGCATGATCGCCGACGGCACGCCGACCGAGGTCAGGAACGATCCGGCGGTGATCCGCGCATATCTCGGCGAGGACGACGCCGACGAGATCCCGCCGGAAGTCGCCCAGGACCTCCAGCAGGAGGGCCGCATCTGATGCTGGCGGTCCAGGGCGTCTCCACCTCCTACGGCCACATCCAGGCGCTGCACGGCGTCGACGTCGAGATCCGCAAGGGCGAGATCGTGACGCTGATCGGCGCCAACGGCGCCGGCAAGACCACGCTCTTGATGACCATCTGCGGCAAGCCCCGGGCGACCGCCGGCCGCATCGTCTTCGAGGACCGCGACATCTCCGGCCTCGCCACTTTCGAGATCGTCAGGCTGGGGATCGCCCAGGCACCCGAGGGCCGGCGCATCTTCCCGCGCATGAGCGTGCTCGAGAACCTGCAGATGGGCGCCATCGTCGCCGATCCGGCGCATTTCGAGGAAGACTGCCAGCGCATCTTCAAGCTGTTCCCGATCCTGGACCAGCGGAAGCTGCAGCGGGCCGGCACGCTCTCGGGCGGCGAGCAGCAGATGCTGTCGATCGGGCGCGCGCTGATGAGCCGGCCGAAGATGCTGCTTCTCGACGAGCCGTCGCTGGGCCTCGCGCCGATGATCGTGAAGCAGATCTTCAAGGTCATCCGCGACATCAACGAGCAGGAAGGCATGACCATCTTCCTGGTCGAGCAGAACGCCTTCCATGCGCTGAAGCTCGCGCATCGGGGCTACGTGCTGGCCAATGGCCGCGTCGTCCTCCAGGGCTCGGGCCAGGAGCTGCTCGCCAACCGCGAGGTCCGCGCCGCCTATCTCGAAGGCGGCCACTGAGATGACCCAGATCCTCGGCACCACGCCCGGCCTGTTCTTCGTCGTCACCATCGTCATGTTCGGCTGGGCCGCCTGGCATACGGGGCAGGTCCTGGCGCAGACTTGGCGTCCTTACGGCTACGCCATCCTGTACGGGGCGATGCTGGCGGCGGCGGACCGGCTGATGGTGGTGCTGCTGTTCGAGGGCCGGCTGTTCGCGCCCGTGCCCTACCTCCTCACCCTCGTCATCCTGGTCGGGCTCGCCAGCCTGGCGTTCCGGCTGACCCAGGTGAGGAAGATGGTCGGGCAGTATCCCTGGATCTACGAGCGCGACGGGCTGTTCGGCTGGCGCGAGCGCTCGTGAGTGGGGGGTCGTAAATCGCCCCGGCTAGCCTCGTCCCGGGGCTTGGAGTAGCATTCCACCATCGCCGTCCGCATTCCGCGGCCGGGGGCTTGGTTGGCCTGCGAAAGCAGGCGTTTTTCAACGACAGGGAGCCACAACAAGATGCGTAAACTGACGTCTTCCCTCCTCGCGGCCGTCGCCGTCGCGGCCTTCGCCGCGGTGCCGGCCCTGGCGCAGGACCTCGTGGTCGCGACCGCCGGTCCGATCACCGGCCAGTACGCGGCCTTCGGCGAGCAGATGAAGCGCGGCGCCGAGATGGCGGTCGCCGACATCAACGCCAAGGGCGGCGTGCTCGGCAAGAAGCTGAAGCTCGAAGTCGGCGACGACGCCTGCGATCCGAAGCAGGCCGTTGCCGTCGCCAACCAGATGGCCGGCAAGAAGATCGTGTTCATGGCCGGGCATTTCTGCTCGTCCTCCTCGATCCCGGCCTCGGCCATCTACAACGAGAGCGGCATCCTGCAGATGACGCCGGCCTCGACCAACCCGGCGCTGACCGAGGACGC
>CAXNIC010000378.1:0-4921 GCA_964201945.1 Alphaproteobacteria bacterium | reverse complement strand
GCCATGAAAACCCAAGACCACAACGCCCATGCCAGCCTGACCTGGCCCTGCAACAGCTGTGCGGTGCGCGAACATTCGGTCTGCGCGCCGCTGGAAGCCGACGAGCAGGCGCAGGTGGCCAAGATCATGTCGCAGGTGGCGATCGGCGACGGCTCGACGATCTTCGATGAATCGGAGCCTGCCGAAAACGTCTTCAACATCACCTCCGGCGCCGTCAAGGTCTACAAGCTGATGGCCGATGGCCGCCGCGCCATCACCGGCTTTCTCTTTCCCGGCGACTTCCTCGGCCTGACGCATCAGGACTCCTATGCCTTCAGCGCCGAGGCGCTGGCTCCGACGACGCTCTGCCGCTTCCCCCGGGCGAAGCTCGAGAAGCTGCTGGAGGATATACCGAAGCTCAAGCGCCGGCTCCTCGGCCTCGCCTCTCACGAGCTCGCCGCCGCCCAGGATCAGATGCTCCTCCTCGGCCGGAAGACGGCCAAGGAGCGCCTCGCTTCGTTCCTGATACTGCTGTCCGCCGCCGCCCGCCGGCATGGCCGCCCGGGAGATCCGGTCGAGCTGGCCATGGGGCGTGCCGACATCGCCGACTATCTCGGGCTCACCATCGAGACGGTCAGCCGTACCTTCACCCAGCTCAAGCGTGACGGAACGATCCAGCTCCTCGACGGCAACCGCGTGCAGCTCGCCGATATCGGCAAGCTCCGGGAACTCTCCAGCATCACCTGACGCTGGCGGCACGGTACGCCCGAGCCGGCCGCCTCAAGACGGAGCTGAGACCGCCGCGTCTTAAGTGAGGACAAAAGCGAGAAGGCCGCCCCGAGGGGCAGCCTTTCGAAAAGCAATCGGGGAAAGCGTCTTCAGTGCGAGAGGAGCGCGGGGACCTTTCCCTGATCCATCACTTCCTCAGTGGCGCCACCGAGGACCCATTCGCGGAAACGCGAGTGACCATAGGCGCCCATGACCAGCATGTCGGCTCCCGACGTCTTGACCTCCTCGAGGAGGAGTTCGCCGACTTCGGCCCCCCCGGAAAGCCGCTCGCGCACCTCCACCTTGACGCCATGCCGCGCGAGACTGCGGGCGAAATCCATGCCGATCGCTTCACCCGCCGGATCGACGACGACGACGTCGACCGAGTCCGCCGCCTGGAGCATCGGCAGCGCGTCATGAACCGCACGTGCCGCCTCGCGGCTGCCGTTCCAGGCGATGAGGACCCGGCGGGGCGCCTGAGCATTGAACGAAGCCGGCACCGCGAGAACCGGCGTTGCCGATGCGAACACCAGATCGCGACAGACGTCGGGTGTTGCGACCGTCATGTCCGCATAGCGGGCATGAACGGCAGCGATACCGACCTCGTCACCTTCCTCGCAACGCCACTCGATGCCGACGCCAGCCTGGCCTGCCGATGCTTCGACCTTGGCCTTGATTGCCATGGCCACGCTCTCGGCTTCGCGAACCTGCGCCTCGAGAAACGACGCCGGCACCTCTCCGCCCATTCCACTGTAGATGATCACCGGCGACGGCTTGACGTGAAGGACGGCCACGTCGGTACCGTGCCGCTTCGCCAGCGCAAACGCCATCCTCAGAGGCCCTTCTTCGCTGGCGGACGAGGCGATGACGAGAAGACTTTTTATGCTCACGGGAACCTCCTTGGGATGCACGAAGAAGGCCAGGACCTTCGACACGCCTCCTTGATCTGCGTCAAGCCGTCGCGGAATCCCGGCGCTAGATCACGCTGGCGACGCGGAAGGTCCGCTCGACGCCGTCGTGCTCGGTGATCGACAGGTACTCGCCCGGCCGGAAGACATGACTGTCCAGCCGGAAGATCGGTTCGTCGTCGGTATCGTCTCCGGCCACGTATGAAAACGCCCAACGGCGTCTGGCCGTGTGGATCAGCTGCCCGCGCTCCTCCTCGGCGCCGCCCCAGAAGCGGCGGACGGTGCATAGATCGCGCTCAGCCTTCCAGGCCACAGCATCGAGATGCCCGTCGGCCAGCAGCGGTGCCTTGAGCAGATAGCCGTGGTCGGCACTCCCGTCCGGAAACTCCTTGCTGCGCGCCAGCTCCAGCCGAATGTTCTTCAGAGTCATTTTCTTCTCCATTAGCCCAGGTCCGTCGGGGTCGGGTGATCCTTGGCGAAGCTGCGAAGGGCAAGCCTCAGCACGAGAGCGTGCTTCAGGTTGCCAGCGGCGACGGCAGCATCGATGTCGTCGAGAATGATGCGACGGATCCGCAGTTCGCCGTCCGAGGAGCGGACCAGATAGGAGCCGAGCTCGGCCGCAACGATCTCGGGAATATGCTCGTGTTCGGCGATCGCATCGACGACATCCTCGCCGAGTTCGCAAAGCGCGAGGCAATCCTCTCGAGTCAGCATGTCGGCCTCCCCTGTCAGACCGAAACCATAGATCCTCGGGCTCTCGTCGCCTTTGACGCAGATCAACCCGGCGTCTCGCCGAAACCGGTCGGCGTCCGCCACGGCCGATCGACACGCGAACGTGCCCTCGCGGACGGGATCACCGTCCGGGAGGACTCCCGACTGTCGACCAGGTTCAAACGATTGGAGGATCGAGCGCTATCGCGCCGCTATGACGACCAGCAGTCTCTCTTCGTAGCTGCCGCTGGCAAGGCTGTCGTTCTCGCCCAGTTCGATTTCCAGACGCTGGGGACCGACGGGATCGGCTGCTTCCCGATCGGTCGGCAAACTCGCTTCTCCGCCGACGAACCGGATCTCGTGCCCCCCGAAGGTCAAGTTGTACGGCACGGATTCGCCATTCGCCTGGTCGACCAGGCCCGGAGCCCCCAACATCTCCGCATTGCCCGAAAGCAGCCTGATCGAAAAGCTCTTGTTGTTGGCGGAAACGTCGAGCTCGGTCAGCAGGAGCTTGCCATTTCCGGAGAACCTCCGGCGCGACATCGGGAACAGCGAAGCCGTCCGCGATAACCAGACCGATGCGCGTGGCGGCACACGGCCGGCGAGCTGCAGGCTCGATTTCGTACTCGCCACCGCCTCTTTGAGAGAGGCGGCCGTGATCAGGAACGCACCTGAAACGAGAACGAGAGAGACAAGAAATGGTCGCAGGAAGTGCCGAGGCCCCATTCCCGAAATATAGGAAGCTGCATCTGCTAGTGCAAGCTTTGGACGTCGATACTGAGGGTGTCACGGTAGTCACCGGCCGAGGCGTCGCCGATGTCGCCGATGCTGATTTCGAGAACGTAGGCGCGCCCGGCAGAGGGCAAATTATCGTTGTTCAGAACGATTTGGGTGCCCACGTTCTCGCTCAGCCCGATCGGCGCGCCGTCCACCCTCAAAGTGTAGCGAACCTGACTGTCATCAGAAGCGTCGACGTGACGCAGCATGCCGCCGTTCAACGACCGAAGGGCGATACGCTGCCCCCCGTTCCCGCGGACCTTGAGCTGTACCGATTGCCGGTCTCCGGCGCGAAGCCTGCCGAAATTCATCGAAACGCTGTTGTGACGCCAGTCGAAGCCGGCGCCTTCGGAGAACGAGATTTCGGCGACCGCAGGAACCTGTGCCGAGACCACGACGCGTCGTCGGTCGCGCAAGATCCCCATGCCGAAGGCGCCTTCATGGAGAGCGAACTCGATTTCACCGGAATAGAGCCCCGGGCGCACCATCTGCTCCGGCGGCAGAGACACGACCAGCTGAAAGGCCATTGAACTCCCGCCTGTCGGCGCGACGCCGCTGTACACATCGGTCTGGGTTGCGATGCCCTCGGGCCGGAGGACATCGTTGCCGCTCGCATCCTTGAACAGCCCATAGCTGAGCAAGCCACCCGGCCCCATCAGATAGCCGATTCCGTCGCCGCGCCCCGAGACGGGCGACACGGTGAGGAAGAACGGGCAACCGCCATCATGACTGCGGACCCGGAAGTTCACGACCTGGATGCGCCGCTGCGGATCGTAGACGTCATACCCGCGGCCTCGCGCACCGGTCCATTGCGCCGAGGTGATGTCGGAGACGGTGATACCGCACGCCGCATCGGCTTCGGCGGCACCCGCGAGGCCAGCGGCCAGTGCCAATGCACGCAGCGATCTGAGCGCGATCGGGGTCATGACCAGGGCTCCATGTGGTGCGGCCTCACGGCTCGATCGGGAATGTCAGGGTGCCGAGATCGACACGGCCGACTCTTCCGTCCGGAATTATGAATTCGATCGACGTGTCGGGCTCGTTAGCCAGCGTCATCCGGAAGCGCCCAGTGGCGAGACCTTCGACGCGGAAGCGGCCGGTCCGGCTGGTGAAGAACTCGACCGGCGCCAAGCTGGCGTCATCGATCGACTCGATCCTGCCGAGTTCGAGCGGAAGCGGCATTCCGGTCTGGTCGACGAGCATTCCGTCGCCGAGGACGACAGCACCGGTCCCGACGGCGATGACGGTGCCGCTGCGATAGGTCGGCTTCAGGTCGTAGAGTTGGCGTCCGAGATCGTAGCCGAGCGGAAGATCGGCCGCATCGATCGCAACATGGTGCTCGTAGTAGGAGTTGAGCTCGGGCATCACCGCCGCTCCCAGCAGATCGGTCATCGCCGCCGGAGTATCGCCTACACGGTTGACCTCGATGGTTTGTCCCGACAGCGTCGGATGCGGCACGAACATCGCGAAGCTGTCGGTGATCGGCCGCGAGACTCCGACATGGCCGCCGGCGAAGGCCAAGGCCGTGCCGAAGTTGATGCGGGTCCGCGTCGTACCGCCGTCGCCCTCCGCCCGCCCGCCGGTCGTCGCGTTGGAGATCCTCGAGTTGAAGCGATAGCCAGTATAGGTTGTAAATTCGCGCGCAATAGTGACCCCCTGAGGGGCGGTTTTCGCGTCCAATTCTGACCCCCTCTAACGCTGTGTGTCAGCGTCCCTTCCTTTTGCCGGGAAGGGTGTCGGGGGATGGTCGGCGTGGACAAGATCGGCGAGATACGACG
>CAXNIC010000377.1:0-4926 GCA_964201945.1 Alphaproteobacteria bacterium | reverse complement strand
TGCGCCCAGTGCGCGACCTCGTCCAGCCGCGGTCCGAGATCTTCCAGGTCGACCGCCGCCAGCGCCGCCAGCGCCTCCTTGTCGCGATCGGGCGCCGGCTTCGCCGGGAACCACAGCGCAAGACGCAGCGAGCCGATCGGCATGTAGGGCCGCTGCGGCAGGAACAGCGTGCTGGCGCCCTTCGGCATCCGCACGCTTCCGCCCGCGAACGGCCAGAGGCCGGAAAGCACGCGGAACAGCGTGCTCTTGCCGCCGCCCGAGGTGCCCTTGACCAGCACCGCCTCGCCCTTCTTCAGGCTGAGCGTCACCGGGGCCAGGAGCGGCGTCCCGTCGGGCATGGCGAATGTGACCTTGGTCAGCTCGATCGAGTCCTCGTCGGCGGTCGAGATGTCGGCGCCGGCGTTCTTGGCCTCGCTCTCTTTCTTCAGCTCGCGGCTGAGCTCGGTCAGCCGCTCCATCGTCGCCTGCCATTCGGCGAAGACCGGATAGCTGTTGATGAGCCAGGACAGCGAGTCGTTGACCTGCGCGAAAGCATTCGAGACCTGCATCATCACGCCGAGCTGGATGGCACCGGAGAAGTACCGGGGAGACGCCACCAGCAGCGAGAAGAAGGTGGCGAACTGGCCGACGAAGAGCTGGAAGGTCAGGAACTGGGTGTTGCGCACGATCAGGCGCCGGGAATTGTCGAAGAGGCTGCGGAAGCGGCTGAACGTGGTGCGGCGTTCCTGCGCCTCGCCGCCATAGAGCGCGATGCCCTCGGCCTCCTCGCGAAGACGGACGAGGCTGAAGCGGAAATCCGCCTCCAGCGCCTGCTGGCGGTTGGTGAGGCGGATCAGCGGGCGGCCGACCAGATGCGCGATCACCGAGCCGATGCCCGAATAGAGCACGGCGACCCAGAACATGTAGCCGGGGATGGTGATCTCGATCTCGAAGACGGTGAAGGTGAGGCTGCCCGAGAGCGTCCACAGGATCGCGGCGAAGGAGGCCAGCGTCGTCAGCGAGTTCAGCAATCCGAGGCCGAGCGCCAGGCTCTGCTGGATATAGAGGCGGACATCCTCGGAGATGCGCTGGTCGGGATTGTCGACCTGGCCCGCGAAGCGCATCCGGTAGAAGACCCGGTCGGCGAGCCAGCGCGAGAGGAACTTCTTGGTCAGCCAGCGCCGCCAGCGGAGCTGCAGCAGCTGGTTCAGGTAGGAGCGCAGCACCGCCACGGTGAGATAGAGCAGGATCAGCAGGATGACGGAGCCGAAGGCCGAGTAGAAGGCATCGCCGTCATGCTTCTCGAGCGCGGTGAAGATCCGGCCGTTGGCGATGTTCAGGAAGACGTTGACGCCGACAAGGCCGAGGTTGAGGCCGACGATCGATCCCAGCAGGAGCCACGCCGACAGGCGCTCCTCGCTCTGCCAGTACCCCTTGGTCAGGATCCAGACCTCACCGATCTGCTTCTTCAATCCGCTCATGTCGAGGGCGTTGCTCCATGGACCGGGCACCGCGGGCCAGCGGAGCGTCGAGCGGAAGATGGAGGAAGGGAGCTTCTGCCGGCAGGATCGGAAACTACTCCCCCGTGCGAGCGCGACCCTGGGTAGCTTCCGAGGCTGCCGGGCCGGGCCGGCCGCGGGTAGTCTCCAGCTTGTCGCCCCCGATCGGACGACGCGATCCAGCCGAGAGAGACACCCCATGCAAGCCATTCACGCGAACCGTACCGAGGAAAGCCGCCTCAGATTCGTCTTCGACGGCAGCGTCGTGTCGCTCAACCGCGCCGTCGACGTGACCGTCTGGGAGATCGTGGAGGCGATGGACGACTTGAGGGAGCGCTACGGCGAGCCGGTCGCCATCGACGTCACGTTCGGATCCCGCCCGCGGCCGCTGCCGCGTTCCTGAACGGCGGCCCGCCGCCATCGTCTTGCCAAGCCCGGCCGGCCGGGGTTTGATCCCGGCCCATGTCAGACACGCCCCCCTCCGGCCCGGCCGTCTTCGGCGCCTACGACCAGGCCCGGCTCGACCTCCAATACAACAACCGCTCGCGGGTCCCCGACTTCGCGACATATCTCGCCCGCTATCCCGAGGCCTCGGCCCGGGCCCGGGGGGCGCTGGGCGGCGAGCTCGACCTCGCCTACGGACCGGGGCCCCGGGACACGCTCGACCTGTTCCGGCCCCGGGTGTCCAAAGGCAAGGCACCGGTCCTGATCTTCATCCATGGCGGCTACTGGCAGGGCCTGGATAAATTCCACTTCAGCTATCTTGCCCGCAGCTGGGTCCGCGAAGGCGCCGCCGTGGTGGCGCTTGGCTATCCGATCTGCCCGGCGGTCACCATGGAGGCGCTGGTTGCCTCGGTCCGCGCCGGCATCGCCTGGGTCGCCAAGGAGGCCGACGGGCTCGGACTCGATCGCCGGCGGATCGTCGTCACCGGCCATTCCGCCGGCGGCCACCTGACCGCCATGACCATGACCGGACCGGGGCCGGACCTCGCCGGCGCCATCGCGCTGAGCGGCCTCTACGACCTGGAGCCGATCCGTCTCTCCTATCTGAACAAGGTGCTCAGGATGAGCCCGGAGACGGCGCGCGCCTTGAGCCCGGTCCATCTGCCGCGGCCCCGGAGCGGGCGGCTGATCCTCACCGTCGGCGGCGCCGAGAGCGAGGAGTATCACCGCCAGCAGGACATGCTGGCAGATGCCTGGGATGTCGAGGCCCGGGCGCTCTCAGGCCTCCATCATTTCTCCATCGTCGACACCCTGGCCGACGCCGCCCACCCGCTGTTTCGCACAGCGGCCGGCATGCTCGGCCTGTAGTCCCTCCACGGATAGGGTGACCAGGTAGCACCACCCCCTATGTCTGGTAGGGCCAGGGCGTCGCCGTGACGCCCCGGGCGTGGTAGGCTCTTATCCACAAGGCGAAACCGAAGGCGCCCCTTCCTCCATGACCAAGGCCAAGACCCTGCTGATCGTCGATGACGACCCCGATCTCCGGGAAGTCCTCGCCGACCAGTTGCAACTGCAACAGGAGTTCGAGGTCGTCCAGGCGGCCTCCGGCGCCGAGGGCCTGGAGGCGGTGAAGAAGGTCCATGTCGACCTGGTGCTTCTCGACGTCGGGCTCCCCGACGCCGACGGCCGCCAGATCTGCCAGCAGATGCGTGCGGGCGGCCTCAAGGCGCCGATCATCATGCTGACCGGCGCCGACACCGAGAGCGACACCATCCAGGGCCTCGAAGCCGGAGCCAGCGATTACGTCACCAAGCCGTTCAGGCTCGGCGTGCTGATCGCCCGCATCAAGGCCCAGCTCCGCCAGCACGAGCAGAGCGACGACGCCATCTTCGCCATCGGGCCCTACCGGTTCCGGCCGGCCTCCAAGCTGCTGATCGACCCGGAGAAGAACCGCCGCGTCCGCCTCACCGAGAAGGAGACGGCGATCCTGAAATACCTGTTCAGGGCCGGCGACAAGGCGATCGCCCGCGACGTGCTGCTGAACGAGGTCTGGGGCTACAATTCAGGTGTCACCACCCACACGCTGGAGACCCATGTCTACCGGCTTCGCCAGAAGATCGAGCGCAATCCGGCCAAGGCCGAGATCCTGGTGACCGAGCAGGGCGGCTATCGCCTGGCGATCTGAAAGAGCGGAGAAGCAGCCCCGAGTGTCATCCAGCGCGGAATTCAGCGTCACCTTCTGGGGGGTCCGCGGCTCGATCGCCTGCCCGGGCGCCGACATGCTCAAATATGGCGGCAATACCTCGTGCCTGGAGGTGCGCTGCGGCGAGGCGCTGCTGATCTTCGATGCCGGCACGGGCCTCAGGCCTCTCGGCCATAAGCTCGCCAAGGAGGGGCGGATCGACGCCGATCTCTTCCTCTCCCATACCCATTTCGACCATGTCAGCGGCCTGCCCTTCTTCGGCCCGGCCTTCCTGCCGGCCAACCGCTTCCGCTTCTGGGCCGGCCACCTGGAGCGCCAGGGGCTGGAGCTCTGCGACGTGCTCTGCGAGCTGATGATGCCGCCCCTGTTCCCGGTGCCGATCGAGATCTTCAAGGCCGACATCGCCTACAAGGACTTCGTCGCCGGCGACCTCCTGACGCCCCGGCCGGGCGTGAGCGTGAGGACGGCGCCGCTGAACCATCCGAACGGCGCCACCGGCTACCGCGTCGAGTTCGGGGGCAAGTCGATCTGCTACATCACCGACACCGAGCATACCGGCGAGGGGCCGGACCAGACGATCACCGGCCTGATCGAGGGATCCGACCTCGTCATCTATGATTCCACCTATACCGACGAGGAATACCCGCGGTTCAAGGGCTGGGGCCATTCGACCTGGGAAGAAGGCATCCGGGTCTGCGAGGCCGCCGGCGCCAAGCGGCTGGTGATCTTCCACCACGATCCCAGCCATGACGACCGCATCATGGACGGGATCGCGGCCGCCGCGGACAAGCGCCGCCCCGGCACCGTGGTCGCCCGCGAGGGTCTGACGCTGAACCCTTAACCTGTTGATTTGGAAGGAAACGATGATGAAAAACCTGAAGACCCTTTTCCTGGCGGCACTCCTCGTCGGCGCCGGCGTCTCCGGCCTCGGCACCGACGCCTGGGCCCAGGGCAGGTCCGACTCGAAGCCGGCGGCGGCTGCCGCCAAGAAGCCCGGGAAGACCTGCTCCGACCTGGTGTCGAACTCGCAGGCCCACAAGGACTGCATCCAGAAGCAGGCGAAGTCGACCAAGGACGCGAAGTCGGCGAAGGTGGTGAAGCCGACGAAGCCGAAGGCGCCGGTGATGAAGCCGACCAAGGCGTCGTAAGCGTCCGGCGGCTCATGACCCTGGCCGGCTGACGTCGGCTGGCTGGGGCGCCAGGATTCGAACCTGGGATCGTGGTACCAAAAACCACTGCCTTACCGCTTGGCCACGCCCCAATGCCGCCGGCCGAGTCAAAGCCGCGGCACCATAACCGCAA
>CAXNIC010000376.1:0-4929 GCA_964201945.1 Alphaproteobacteria bacterium | reverse complement strand
GAGAAGCCGGTTCACTACACGCATACCGGCGGCCTCTTCCTCTTCGGCTCGGAGCTGAAGGGCCTGCGCGCCCATCCCGACTGCCCGCGCGCGATCGATGCCGAGGCGCTCTCGCATGTCTTCCGCCGTGCCTATGTGCCGGCGCCGCTCACCATCTATGCCGGCGTGAAGAAGCTGCCGCCCGGCCACATGCTGACCTTGGCCCCCGGCCGTGACGCCGTGGTCGAGCCCTATTGGAGCCTCGCCGAGATCGCCGCGCGTCCGCGCTCCACCCTGTCGGAGGACGAGCTGATCGAGCGGCTGGATGCGCTGCTCCGCGACGCGGTCGCACGCACCACCATCGCCGACCGGCCGCTCGGCGTACTGCTCTCGGGCGGCGTCGACTCCTCTGCCGTCGCAGCGCTGATGCAGGCGACGTCGACGGCGCGGATCAAGAGTTTCACCATCGGCTTCGGCGAGGCGAGCCATGACGAGTCGGCGGCAGCCGAGGCGGTGGCGCGCCATCTTGGCACCGAGCATGTGACCTTGAGGGCGACGGCCGAGGACGCGCTGGCGCTGATCCCGTCGATGGCCGAGATCTACGACGAACCTTTCGCCGATTCCTCCCAGGTGCCGACGCATATGGTGAGCCGGCTTGCGCGGGAGCACGTCGTGGTCGTGCTCTCAGGCGACGGCGGCGACGAGGTCTTCGCCGGATACAACCGCCATGTCGCGATGGCGCAGCTGGGCTCGCTGCTCGATCTGCCGCGGAGCGTGCGGGGATTCGCGGCATCTCTCGCCGGTGCGGTGCCGCCGTCAGTGTGGGAGGCCGGCGCCTCGGTACTGCCGGCCTCGGTCCGCCCGCGCGAGATGGCGGACAAGATGCAGAAGCTCGCGGGCTTCCTCGAAGCGGAGAATGCGGACGCGGTGCATGAGCGGCTGTTGACGCATTGGGACGAGCCGCCGGTGGTCTCGCCGAAGCCGCCGCCGTTGCCGCCGGGAGCCCCGCTCGCCGATGCGCTGGAACGCATGCAGCTTCGCGACGCGCTCGACTACCTGCCCGACGATATCCTGGCCAAGGTCGACCGCGCCAGCATGGCGGTCGGCCTGGAAGCCCGCGCGCCGCTTCTGGATCACCGCGTGGTCGAGTTCGCCTGGAGCCTGCCGAAGACGATGCGTGTGCGCGGCGGCACCGGCAAATGGGCGCTTCGCCGCGTGCTCGACCGCTACGTGCCGCGCGCGCTGATCGACCGGCCGAAGACCGGCTTCGCCCTGCCGCTGGCCGAATGGCTGCGCGGTCCCTTGCGCGACTGGGCGGAGTCGCTGCTGGCACCCTCGGCATTGCATCCCGCGCTCGCCGCCGCGCCGATCCGCGCCGCCTGGGCCGAGCATCTCGCCGGCACGCGCAATCACCAGCATCGGCTCTGGTGCGTTTTGATGGTTCAGGCGTGGGCGAAGCGGTGGGGTTGATGGGGAAAGACCACGGCCCCCGCGCTTGGTGGCAAAACGCTCCCGTTACGATCGCTACGGTGCGCCAGCGCACCTCCCGCTATCGAACTGCCGCGTTTTGCCGCGCGGGGAAGTCGGTCGGAACGCGAGCGCGGGATGCGGAGCTAAGGCGCAAGTGCGCACTTGCGCACGACAGCCTTAGCGGAAGCAGACCGCACCAGGCGAGCGACCGTGGCCGTGTTCGGGCGAAAACGTGACTAAAACCCTCCTCTTCCTCGCCGCCGAAGATTTCTTCTTCGTCTCGCATCGGATGACGCTGGCGCGAGCGGCGCGGGATGCAGGCTATCGCGTGGTGGTGGCGACGCGGGTGGTCGCGCATGGCGCGGCGATCGAGGCTGAAGGCTTCCGCGTCATTCCCGTCCGCATGCGCCGCGGGCTCCGCAACCCGCTCGCGGATCTGGCGGCGGTGATCGAGCTTTTCGGCATCTATCGCCGCGAGCGGCCGGATCTCGTCCATCACCTGTCGCTGAAGGCGGTGCTGCTGGGATCGATCGCCGCCCGCCTCGCCCGCCTGCCGGCGCTGGTGAACGCGCTGACGGGGCTCGGCATCCTGTTCACCGGCGAAGGCTGGACGGCCGGGCTGCTGCGCGGGCCGGTGACGGCGGCACTCCGTCATCTCCTGAAGGCGCCGGGCCGTTGGACGCTGGTGCAGAACGCCGACGATCTCGCGACCTTGCGCCGAGCCGGCATCGGCGCGCCCGAGCGCACCCTGCTGATCCGCGGGTCCGGCGTCGACATCGCCCGCTTCGCGCCGACGGAAGAGCCCGCCGGCGTGCCGGTCGCAGCCATGGTGGCGCGGTTGGTCGGCCTCAAGGGCGTGACCGACCTGGTCGAGGCGGCGCGGCTCCTGAAGGCGCGCGGGGTCGCACTCCGCATCGCGCTGGTGGGTTCGCCCGATCCGGAGAATCCGACCGCGATCTCTCAAAGCGAGATCGAGTCATGGGTCGCCGACGGGCTCGTCGAATGGTGGGGCCAGCGGAGCGACATCCCGGCGGTGTGGGCGGAGACGCATATCGCGGTGCAGCCGTCCCGCGGCGGCGAGGGCGTGCCCAAGAGCCTGCTCGAAGCCGGTGCCTGCGGGCGCCCGCTGGTGACCACCGACGTGCCCGGCTGCCGCGACCTGGTGACCGACGGCGTCGACGGACTGGTGGTGCCGGCGCGCGATCCCGCGGCGCTGGCCGACGCGCTGGCGAAACTCGCCGGAAATCGGGATCTCCGCCACCGCCTCGGCGCGGCCGCGCGCGCAACCATCGAATCCCAGCATGCGGACACCGCCGTCGCCGCAGCGACGCTGGTGCTCTATCGCCGCGCGCTTCCCGACTGACCGGTGATCTCGCGGAACAGGCGGAGCAGGTCGGGTGCGATCACCTGCACGCAGTATTTCTGCTCGACCGCCCGCCGTCCGGCGGCGCCGAGTTTCTTCCTGAGCCCGGCATCCGAGATCAGCTTGAACAGCGCGTCCCACCACTCCTGCGGCGTGCCGGCGAGATAGCCGCTGCCGGCGCCCTTCACCAGGGGCACGTTGACGCCGACCGGCGACGCCACCACCGGGCGCGCCTGCGCCATGTACTGGATCAGCTTGTAGCCGCACTTGCCGCGTTCGAACGGCTCGTCGGGAATCGGCATGATGCCGATGTCGAGGCGGGCGACGTCGGCGGCCTCGGTGTTCTCGTGCCAGGCGATGCGCTCGGCCGTGACGCCCGGAAGCACCTGGTCGCCGCCGCCGATCAAGAGCAGCTTCGCCGCCCCGGTCTCGGCGAAGGAAGTGAGTGCCGGGCGCACCTCTTCCAGGTAGCTGCCGGTCAGCGGCGTTCCGATCCAGCCGATCACCGGCGGCCCTTCGTCACGCGGCGCGGGCGCGCGGTAGCGATCGAGGTCGACCACGGTCGGCAGCACGACGACGCGCTTGGCGCCGGCCTCGCGAGCGCGGTCGGCGAGATAGTCGTTGCCGGCGACGACCACCGCCGCCGCCTCCATCACCCGGTCGATCTTGTTCGAGAGCAGGCCGCGGATCAGCGGGCGCGGATGCTGGTCGTAGCGATGGAAGACGGCGTCGTCGTAGTCGACCATCAGCGGCGGCCCGCCCTTGAGGATCCAGCTCTCGAACGAGGCCGGCATCCACGGCAATGCCTCCTTCTCCATCCACACCAGGTCGTAGTGGCTGCGCGTACGGATGACGGCGAGGCGATTGACGTAGGCCGCAAGCACCGCGGTGGTCTTCCGCCTGCCTTCGTCGTAGAGCGAGGTGAGATAGTCGTCGTCGAACAGCGGCTCGGACACGATCTCATGCCCCGCCGCCCTGAGGTACGGCAGGAATTGCTCGAACCGGACTCGGCTGCTAGCGCCCAGCCGGCCGTAGCGCGCGAGCAGGAGTATCCGCATGGTGACGTAGGGTCCAGGCGAGGGAGAGAACGGAGGGGAGGTCGCGAAGCAGCAGCCAGTAGGCCTTGACCGTCTCGCCGCTGGATGTGGGCGAATTGCCGAGCGCGGCATAGACGATGCGGGTCATCGGCTCGACTGCGATCGTGCCGACCAGGACCATCAGCGCGACCGCCGGATGGAAATGCTTGAAGGCGTAGAGGATGCGGCTGCGCAGGCTGTAGAACAGCCGCGCCGCCTTGACCTGGCGCGAGACGCCGCCGCCGCGGTGGAAGGCGCGGACCTCGGCGAAGAAATAGGACTTCCAGCCATTCAGATGGGCCCGGTAGGCGAGGTCGACATCCTCCAGATAGACGAAGAAGCGCTCGTCCCAGCCGCCGAGAGCTTCCAGGACATGGCGACGCATCAGGAAGAAGGCGCCCATCACCTGGTCGACGATGCGGCTCGAGCGATGGTCGAAGTCGATCATGAAGTGCTGCGGAAACAGGTTCGGCAGCAGGTGGTTGAGGCCGGTCGTGTGCGCGATGATGTGGCGGGGCCTGAGGAAGTTGGCGCAGGTGCGGGCGACGTCGGCCTGGTCGTCGATGAGCTGGACGCCGAGGATGCCGATGGCGGCGTTCTCCGGCGCCGTGAGGAAGGCCAGCGGGCGCGACAGCGAATCCCGGTAGAGCGCCGCATCCGGATTGAGGAAGAGGATGTGGTCGGCGCTGGAGCTCTTCGCTCCGGCGTTGCAGGCCGCGGCGAATCCTGCGTTGAGGCCGAGCTCGATCAGCGTCAGCGGCAGATCGATGTCGCGGATGGCGGTGAGCGAGTCGTCGATCGAGCCGTTGTCGACGACGACGACGCGCGCGAGCTCGAAGCCCGTGCGGTCGACGGTCACGATCGACTGGAGGCACCGCCGGAGCTGCGGGCCGGAGTTCCAGTTGACGATGACGATGTCGAGGCGCGGCAGGGAGGCCATTCAAGGCGAACATAGGGAGACCGGCTGGTGACGTCGAGGTCTAAGCCCGGAACAGGCCGCGGCTCTGCCAGGCCATGACCAGGGCCACCAGCCATTGGGTC